>JBKKBD010000018.1:0-9628 GCA_046714315.1 Specibacter sp. | reverse complement strand
CATTAATGAGCACTCCCTGGCAGCGGACAGCACACGGAGCCAACCTGATGGGCCCGGACGGCTCCCTCGGCGTCACGATCTTCGAGGAGATCACCACCTTGGCGAATCAGCACCAGGCCATCAACTTGGGCCAGGGCTTCCCTGATGAGGACGGTCCGGCGGAGCTTAGCCGCCTGGCCCAGGAGGCCATTGCCGCCGGCCATAACCAGTACGCACCCGGCAAGGGAATCCTGGATCTGCGCAGTGCCGTGGCCGAGCACCAGGATCGCTTCTACGGCATCGCGCTGGATCCCGAGACTGAAGTCATCATCACCACCGGCGCCACCGAGGCCATCGCCGCTGCAGTGCTTGCCTTGACGGGACCGGGCGATGAGGTTCTCACCTTCGAGCCGTTCTACGATTCCTACGGCGCCATGATCGCGCTCAGCGGCGCCAAGCACACCACGGCCGCGCTGCTCGCTCCCGATTTCATGCCGGACCTGACTACGCTGGAGAACAGCTTCAGCCCGCGCACCAAGATGGTCATCATCAACAATCCGCACAATCCCACCGGGGCCATGTTTCCCGAGGCCGTGCTCACCGAGGTTGTCCGCCTCGCCACCAAGTACGACGCCGTCATCCTCACCGATGAGGTCTATGAGCACCTGACGTTTGGTCCCCGGCACATACCCGTGGCTACGCTGCCCGGCGCCGCCAGCCGCACGCTCACCATCTCATCCGCCGGCAAGACCTTCTCCTTCACGGGATGGAAGATCGGCTGGCTGTCGGGACCGGCGGAACTCGTCGCCGCAGCCCGCACCGTCAAGCAGTTCCTGAGCTACTCCTCCGGAACCCCGTTCCAAGGTGCCATCGCAGCAGGATTGCGCATGGATACCAGTTACTTCACCGACGCTGCGGCAACATTGGCCCACAAGAGAGACATCCTGGGCGAAGGCCTGCGCGCCGCGGGGTTCGATGTCTACCTGCCGCAGGGCACGTATTTCATCAATGCCGATACCTCAAAGCTGGGCATCACGGACGCCACTGCCTTGGCCCGCCGGTTGCCGGAACTCATCGGTGTGGCCGCCATTCCCGTCCCGGTGTTCTGCCATCCCGAGGGTGCCCAGCGCACACGGTCCCTGCTGCGGTTCGCATTCTGCAAGCAGGTCCCCTTGCTCGAGCAGGCTGCCGAACGGCTCTCAACACTGCAGGACAAACTCTGATGTCCAGCCGTTTCCTGCGGACCAGCGGAGTGCACGCCACCGTTGAGCCCGATCCGTGGCACACAAATGCGTTTGTGTTGAGCATCGACAACGCCGAGCAGTCACACGTAAACCTGGCCGAGCCCCAAGAAGTCTTCTACGAGTACCTGCGCCGCATCGCCAATGCCATTGATCTCCTCAAACCAACCGGCGAGCCCATCACGGCGCTGCATTTGGGCGCTGGCGCCCTGACTCTTGCTCGGTACATCCAAGCCACGCGGCCCGGATCAGTCCAGCACGCCGTCGAACTGGAACGCGAGCTATTGGACTTTGTCCTGGATCAGCTGCCCATGCCTGCCGGGACTCTGCTGACCAGCCATGTGGGCGACGCCCGCGAGGCTCTCACCGAACTGCCCGAGGGCATGCATTTCGATGTGATCATCTTGGACATCTTCAGTGGCCCGGAAGCGCCGGCCCATCTAGCTTGTTCAGACTTTTACCAAGAGGCAGCCGCATTGCTGACGCCGAGCGGAATCCTGGCGGTCAACGTCGGCGATGAGCCCGGCTTCACGTTAGTGACCAGCCAGACAAAGGCGCTTCAAGAGTCAATGAGCCATGTGGCAGCATATGGCACAAGCATGCTATTTAGTCGCCGCTACCCTGGAAACATCATCCTGCTGGGCAAGAACAGCCCATGGCGGGATGGTTGGGCACAGCAACTCGTGGCCGCAGGCCCGCACCCGGCAACAGTGCTGACCGGTGTGGAGCTGGACGATCTCACCGGCTAGAACCAACTCAACGCTCCTTCACCTTTGGGGCTTAATCCCTTTTCGCTCACGCACTAAAGCCACTCCGCGCCCTGCCGCTGACATCGCGATGAGGGGAAAATACTGGGCTCGAGCCGCTTCGGCGTAGGATGTAAGACGGTTCCGACTAACACCCGGACGATCTGCCGTATACCCATGGAGATAAATGTCCCGCTCAGCAAGGGTCCCGTCATCGGGCCGCCGCAGCACGTCCAAGCAGGCCTTCCGGCGCCTGAACCACTCCGTGGACCACTCCCAGCGCAACAAACGACGCGCTTTCGGCATCATTTCCGCAGCAGTGGTCCTCATCGCGGTTGCCGCGATCGCCCTTTCCCTGGCTCCCCTCTTCAACCGCTAAGGCATGCGTTAAAGTTCGACGCAGGCCACGTCACCTTCCAGCAGCGCCGCCACATCTGCCGCTGAAAATTCCACCGGCGTCCCAGTTTTAATGGACGCGGCAGCCGCCTCTGCCAGCGCAACTGCCATGACGCCGTCGAACGGGGTGACGCGGGAACGCTTCCCGGACGCGCGAGCCTCGGCGAACTCGGCAATCTGCAGCGTGTAGGGGCTGTCCGCGGGCGTTTGTGTGGGAAGGTAATCGCCCGGAGCATTGGCAACCTCACCGTCCGGCCATGAGTACACTGTGCTTCCGTCCGGAGCCTCGATGGTGATGCTGGTGCTGAACGGCAAACCGTCGGGACCCCACTCGCCGCTAAGACGGCTCATGACCCCGTTGCTGTGCATGAGTGCGATCCTGGCCGCGACCGGGCGGGGCAGAATTCCGTCGATACTTGGCGGGTTCTGGGCGGCAAATACACGCTGCACATCACCGGCAAGCCAGAGAGCTTGATCGATGTCGTGGATCATCTGGTCCGGGACAATTCCCCCGCCGAGCGCCTCGTCGAAGAACCAGGAACCGGCAGCCGGAGCAGCACTGGAGCGGCTCAGGTGCAGGACCACGGGATTTGGCTCGCCAGACACGTGCTCCTTGGCCGCCACGTACTCCGGGAAGAAACGCACCACATGGGCGGGAAACAGGCGGACTCCTGCAGCGTGGGCGGCATTGGCGATCTCCGCGGCGCGTTGGGTGTTCTCAGCCAGCGGCTTTTCACAGATCACGTCTTTGCCCGCAGCGATGGCTGCCATGGCATATTCGTGATGCGTGGTGGTGGGTGTGAGAATGCTGACGATGTCCGAGGCATCAAGCAGACCCTCAAGGGAATCCACCTCGGTGATGCCATAGTCACGGACTAGATGTGCGGCGCCGGAGCGTGAATAGACCGTGATCCTCGCACCCAGCTGCTGCCACCCGGCGATGTGAACTCCGGCAATGCCGCCGGCACCAACGAGGCCAACCCTCAGCTCGGTCACAGCTATTCCCCGCCTGACGGCTCGGCGAACCAGAGCCTTGTTTCGCCGTACTTCTTCTCGGCAAGGAGGTCCAAGGAATCGGGCCAGCTGGGTTCCGGCGATCGTGCAGACCGTTCCACAACCACCACGGCAAAGGAGCTCAGGCGTGGACCCAACAGTTCCAAGACCAGGGTCAGCTCATCCTCGGTCAGCGGATACGGCGGATCCATGAACACGAGGTCCCACTGGTCAACACCGGCCTCGGCGGCCCGGTCCAGGAACGATTCCACCTTGGAACGCTGCACGCGCACCACCTTGGAGCCAACAACCTTATTGACCAACTCGGCGTTGCGCTGGCACACGGCCGCTGCCTTGTCGTTGAATTCAACGAGCTCCACCGATGTGGCACCTCGGCTGGCGCTCTCAACGCCCAACGAACCCGAACCGGCATAGAGATCTAGCACGCGCGTGCCAGCAAGCATGTTCATCGATTCGAGTCTGGAGAACAACGCTTCCTTGACCCGGTCTGTGGTGGGCCTGGTGCCGTCTCCGGGAACCGAAACCAACGGGCTGCCACCTGCCGCACCGGCAACAATCCGGCTCATGCGCCAACCCCGGTTTTACTAGCCACGTTCAAGGAATGCCTCATTCTTCTCGGTCACGTACATATCAATTTCCAGCTTGAGGGCCGGATGATATTTTAGCTCGGGATCCGCAGCAACTATGTCGGTAGCATCATGGCGGGCCCGTTCAATCAGGTCCTCGTCCCGCAGCACGCTGAGCATGCGCAGCCCACTGGTGCCGCCGGATTGCCGTGCACCCAAAATATCGCCCTCGCGCCGCATTTCCAGATCCTGCCTTGCGAGCACAAATCCATCGGAGGTTGCGGCCACGGCATCGAGGCGTTTGCGGCTGGGATGACCCTTTTCCAGGTTCGTCACCAACAGGCACGTGCCGTTGAGCCCACCTCGCCCCACGCGGCCACGAAGCTGGTGCAGCTGCGAGATCCCAAACCTGTCGGCGTCGAGAATCACCATGAGCGTGGCGTTGTGGACATCAACACCCACCTCGATGACAGTGGTTGAAACCAGCACGTCGATCTCGCCGTGGGCAAACGCGGCCATGGTGCCCTGCTTGTCCGGTGAATCCATGCGCCCGTGCAGGACCTCGATGCGTTTGCCGGCCAGCGCCGGAACGCCGCGCAGGTACTGGACGACGTCGAGTACCCCAGCCATGGGGCGCGCGTCGCCGCCCTGGACCTCAACAGGCTCGATCCCCGACTCTGAACCGAACAAGGCGTCGCCGGTTGAGTCTGTCGAAACGTCGTCGCCGATCTTGGGGCAGACCACGTACACCTGGTGTCCGGCGTCGATCTCTTCACGCGTACGGGCCCACACCCGCGGCTCCCAGCCTGGATGCTCGGCAAGGGGTGAGATGTGGGTGATGATGGGCGCGCGTCCGGACGGAAGCTCGGTCAATTCGGAGACCTCCAAATCACCAAACACGGTCATGGCCACGGTGCGTGGAATGGGGGTGGCCGTCATGACCAAAACGTGCGGTGGCTTCAGTGCCTTGGCCCGCAGGGAATCACGTTGCTCCACGCCAAAGCGGTGCTGCTCATCGACAACAATCAAGCCCAGATCGGCAAACTGGACGTTGTCTGACAAGAGCGCGTGCGTGCCAATGACGATGCCAGCCTCACCGGACGCCGCGGCCAGAAGAGCCTTCTTCTTGGCAGCGGCCGGCATTGAACCCGTCAACAGGGTCACCTGTGTGGCGTGGGGGCCGCCGATCAACGTACCGGCACCAAGGCTCCCGAGCAGGGCTGAAATGGAGTGCAGGTGCTGGGCAGCCAGCACCTCGGTGGGGGCAAGGAACGCGGCCTGCCCGCCGGCGTCGATCACCTGGAGCATTGCACGCAGGGCGATGACCGTTTTTCCGGAACCCACCTCGCCTTGGAGCAGCCGATGCATGGGGTGCCCGGCAGCAATCTCAGAGGAGATCAGCTCGCCAATATCCTGCTGCCCATCCGTCAGCGTGTAAGGCAGCTGGGCATCGAAGGCATCCAGCAGCGCACCCCGGACAGGGGCGCGGCCCGTGGCGTCCTGGGCCATGGCCTCGAAACGCTTTTGCGCCAGGGAGGTCTGCAGCGCCAGTGCTTCCTGAAAGCGGAAGCGTTTGCGGGCGCGCGGCCAGGCCTCCATACTCGTAGGCTGGTGAATTTCCTCGTAGGCCTCGGCGAGAGCCATGAGTTTCTCGCGTTTGGATATCTCCGCAGGAACGGGATCGGGAATCTTGTTCAGGTCTAGAACTGGAAGGAGCACGTCAATGACATGCTGGGTCTTCCAGCTGGGAAACTTGGCCGTGGCGGGGTAAACCGGGACGGGCTTGGAGGCATGGATTTCAACCTCAAGCTCGGCCATTTCGTCATCCGGCAATAAAAGGTAGCCGGGGTTGGTCAGTACCTTGTTCCCACCGTAAGTGCCTACCTTGCCCGAGAACATGGCCAAGACACCGGGTTTTAGTTCCTGCTTTGCCTTGAAGCCGTTGAAGAAACTGATGACCAGGGCGGATGGCCGGCCGGTGTTGTCCGTAATGATGACATCGCTAATAGTCCCCTTGCGTGTTTGCATATAACGGGTCCGCAGGTCCACCACCCGGGCGAGGATGGTGACATCCTCATCAACCTGAAGTTGGTCAAGGTCCGTAAGATCGCCCCGGGCAATGTAGCGGCGGGGGAACTGGTGGAGCATCTGACCCACGGTGGTGATGTCCAGCCCCTTGACAACCTGCTTGGCCGTGGGCGCGCCTACGAGTCGGGAGAGTTCCAGCTCCAGATCCAGGTACGGCTGGGTAGGCCGCGGAACGTTAGCGTCAGAGGAAACCATGGGCGTCTTCGGTGACGTGAGCTGATAGTGCCGAGATGCTCACATTGCTTGGATCACCCACAGCTTGGATGGCATCAAGTGCCACGGCGGCCGTCGGGACATGGACGTGCAGGCGCCAGGGGTAGGCTCCGGTTTCATCGGCCTCTTCCGAGACGGCGCTCATGATGACCGAATCCCCCAGAGAACCCAATTCCATGCGCAGCCCGGCCGCGGCCAGCGGAGTCAGGGAGATAGTGCACATGACCTCAACGCCTTCCTGCGCGGGCATGGACAAGGCAATATTGGGGTCCTGAACCTTGTAGCCGGAAAGACCGTCCAGCAGGTCCTCCTGCAGCGGCTCTCCCACAATGGCTGAACGCAGGCAGTCGAGAATGAGCAGCAGGCCCACGCCCCCGGCGTCCACCACGTGAGCGTCGCTGAGCACGTCAAGCTGGGACTCGGTGAGGACCACGGCCTCGCGGGCGAACCGCACGGCCTGATCAATGGTTTCGGCCAAGGCAAGGTTGGATTCATCGCCGTGATGGGCGCCCTCGACGGAGTTGGCGCCGATCGCCGCGGCCTCCAACACGGAAAGCATGGTGCCGGGCATGGGCTCACTCAAGGCGCTCCAAGCCCGCAATTGCGCGCGCTGCAGGGCCGCACTCAGGAGTGGTCCGCTGAGTCGCTGGGCGCCGGCGAGCGGTTCCGCCATGGCAACGAGGGACACCGAAAGCAGTGTCCCCGAGTTCCCCCTGGCCTGTTCCATGGCGGCACGGCCAGCAACTGCCATGGTCACGCCCACGTCAGATGGCTCGAGTTCGGCCACGGCTTGTGCTGCCGCCCTGATGGTTTGGTACAGGTTTGTCCCGGTGTCAGCGTCGGCAACCGGGTAAATGTTGATGGCGTTCAGCCGG
Organism: Specibacter sp.; assembly: GCA_046714315.1. Lineage (GTDB taxonomy): Bacteria > Actinomycetota > Actinomycetes > Actinomycetales > Micrococcaceae > Specibacter. The sequence goes on along the minus strand of JBKKBD010000018.1, from coordinate 2,510 downwards.
TCGCTGTGATTGGCCAACGTCTGCTCGGCCATGGCCAACCATCGGCGAACTACGGGCGCAGTTGCGGCGATCTTAGACTGCAAAATGATCCCATCCCAGAGCGCCGTCCTCGGCGCTTTTGAAGTACTGTCCGTCCATGGTCACGGCCGGTCCGGCAGCGTCCATCGACACTACTGAGCCTATCCCAACGAAGCCTTCCGGGAGTGTCGCACCGGCCGGGAATGTGGATAACAGCCCGTGGTCCTCCCCTCCTGTCAACACCCAGGACAGCGGATCGGCGCCCAGTACGACGGCGCATTCCTCAAGTCGGCGGGCCATCTCGCGCAACACGGAGCTGTCCAAATCCAAGCGGACCCCGCTGGCCGCGGCGATCCTCGTGGCATCCCGCAATAATCCATCGGAGATGTCCATCATGGCCGTGGCGCCGGAGCGGGAAGCGAGGGGGCCGGCCGCCAACGGCGGCTCGGGGCGGACAAAAAGTGCTGCCGCGGCGGCCAGCGCCGGAGTGTGCGCGGACGGGAGAATTGAACTCTCGTGCAAGGCCCAACCCGCAGCGGAGAACCCCATGTTGCCGCAGACAGCAATCCGGTCCCCCACCTTGGCACCGCTGCGCAAGACCGGCGCCCGGCCATCCAACGTTCCGGTGACGGCCACCGTGATGACCAATTCATTTCCTCCGGAGAGGTCGCCGCCGGCCATGGAACACTGCGGAGCCCCCAGCGCAACTGTTGCCGCACTCAAGCCGTCGGCCAACTGCTCAACCCAGGTGACCGGCGTCGTACCGGGGAGCGTGAGACTGATGACCATGGCCGTGGCAACGGCACCCATGGCGTTAATGTCGCTGAGGTTTTGGGCGGCAGCTTTCCAGCCGACGTCGAAGCCGCTGGAGGTGCTGCCGTTGGGCCAGAGAAGGCGGAAATCCTTGTCTTGGACCTGCGTGTCGATGGAGATGACGGTGCGGCCGTCGGGGGTGGCGATGATGGCGGCGTCGTCCCCGGGGCCCAGGAGCATGGAGCTGCCGGCGTGCAGTCGCGGGAAAATCCGGGCTAGGAGCTCGGATTCGGAGAGTTGGGCCACGGTGAGGGTCATGCTTTAACCGTAGCTGGTGGGTGCGACATTGACGGTGCCGGTGCTACAGTCCGAAAATGACCAGTCCAAAGCGCAGCTACACCATGAACTACAGCTGGATCTGGGGTCCTGACAACCCGTTGCTGGAAAACACGGCCAGCCTCTCCCTGCAAATTCAAGACGCGAACCCCGAACGGCTCGCGGATCTGTTGCAGCAATGGCTGGCCACGCTCACCCACAGTGCAAACGGCTGGTTTCAGGGTGGCTGGGCGGTTGACGTCGTTTCTCACGAACGCGGTTCGGCTGAGCTGATTTTCAGCTCGGGCGGGCAAGACGTGGCCGATTCACTTCAGGACGGTGTTGATCTATTTCACGATCAGGTGCTGGCGCCGCTGGACCTCGACCCGCTGACCGCCGGAACCGTGTGCTGGACTGAGCTGCCGCTTCGCTGAAACCTCCGGCGCGGGGGTGCAGCCCTCTTGCACCACACCCTCGTATCCTGCGAAGCTGATGCCAATGACAATTCAAGAGCGGTACCTTCAGGCCTACGACGAGCAACTGCGCACCGAGGCAGAAACTCCCAGCGCGCTCAGCGTCACTGTACTTGGTCCGCTGCGGCTGGTCACCTTCGCTGGCGGCCGAGGATTCATCACGTACCAAGATCTCGCCGACGCCACCACGGAAGAAATCACCGCCTTCGTCCCGCAGGCGCTAGGTCATTTTCATGCCGATCCGGGGATCACAACTGTCGAATGGAAATCCCGCGGGCACGATCACGCACCCGGCCTCCACGAGGCTCTCCTCGCGAACGGTTTCGAGGCCGATGACCCGGAATCCATCATGATTGGCCCGCTCGAAGCGCTGGCCAAGGACGTCACGTTGCCCGACGGCGTCACGCTGCGAACGGTCGCCTCCGAAGGGGACGTCAGGGCCATGAGTGCCATGGCCGACGAGGCCTTCGGCGACCCCGCCAGCACGCGCATGGCTGACGCCCTTCTGGCCCGCCTTGCCAGAAAAGATGGCATGGAACTGTGGGTGGCCGAGGCGGACGGCAAGATCGTCAGCGCGGGTCGGCTCGAGCCTGTGCCCGGCACGGATTTCGTGGGCATTTGGGGCGGCGCCACGCTCGAGGCCTACCGTGGCCGCGGCATCTACCGGGCCCTGACGGCCGCCCGCGCCTGCTCTGCACTCGCCGCCGGCAAAAAACTGGTCCACAGCGATTCCACCGAATACTCCCGCCCGATTCTGGAACGCTCAGGACTACTCAAGGTCTCCACCACCACCCCCTACAACTGGCGTCGCTAAGGCACGACGTCGGGATGTCCCCTCCCGCACTTGGCCGTCAGCTGGCTGGGTCGTAGTGAAACTCCCGGAGCTCTTGCGAGCAGCGGCAGGCGACGGCGATCTTCGCGGCCCACTCGATCGCTGCCTCCCTCGATGGC
>JBKKBD010000017.1:0-45241 GCA_046714315.1 Specibacter sp. | reverse complement strand
AGCTTTCCGGCAAGGTTGTGGCCCGCGAAATCAGCGGCGAAAAGCTCGCCGGGACACTGTCTCCGCGCCCCTACCTGCACCCCGTCAGCACGTTGACGGGGACCATCGTCACCGATGCCATGCCGCTAGACCACGTATGGCATCTGGGCGCGGGCGTGGCGCTGCAAGATGTCAACGGCGTGAACTTCTGGGGCGGGCGGACGTATCTCCGCGACGATGCCGGCTACGTGTGGCGCCCGGACCACGGCCGGATTGTTCGGACCTCGTCCGTGGACCTCGAGGGGTCCCGCGTGGAACAACTGAGTTGGAATGGCCCCGACGGTGCGGCGATCCTCCATGAAACTCGCACCTGGAGCTGGTGTGAAGCCGCCCACGAAGCATGGCAGCTGACGCTTTCCTTCACGCTTTCGCCGGCCGGCACCGACACTGTGAGCCTCGGCAGTCCTGGCTCAAATGGTCGCGAGGCCGGCGGTTATGGCGGGTTCTTCTGGCGACTGCCTGCCGTTGAAAACATCGAGGTCCGCACCTCATCGGCCAGCGGCGAAGATGCAGTTCACGGCAGCTGCGCCCCGTGGCTGGCATGGACCGGGGACTTCTCCGGCAAGCCCGCCAGCCTAGTGTTCACAGCACCACCGGAAGCAGTGGACCCCTGGTTCGTCCGGGCCGAGGGCTACCCGGGGGTGGGTTCCGCGCTTGCCTGGGACACCGCCGTCGTGCTTCAACCCGGCGAATCGCTGACCCGGACCGTCTCGGTGACCATCGCCGACGGCATTGCCTCAGACCAGCAAATCAATGAATGGACAGCCGCCACATGACAACAACAGCCCTCACCGCTCATCTTGCCGGCGAAAAGGCCACTGACCGCGCCACCAAACGCGCCCGCGTCCTTGACATCCTCGCTTCCGCGGGCCGGGATTCGGTACTGCTCACGAGCCACACCGCGCTCAGTTGGTACCTGGACGGCAGCCGGGTTGGCATCAGTTTGGCTGGTGACCCCATCGCCGCCGTCCTCGTGACGGCCGACGGCGATCACCTTGTCACCTACATCAATGAAGCCGAGCGTCTGTTGGCCGAGGAAATTCCTGCCGGCGTGAGCGTGCACGAGGTCCCTTGGCATGCTGCGCTGAACGATGTGGCAGCCTGGTTCGGTCCCGGAGTCTCTCCTGCCACGGAAGGCGATTTGGCCGGAGAGTTGCGGCTTGCCCGTAGGTCGCTGCTCCCCGGCGAACTGGGCCGATACGAACTCCTGTGCCGGGAATCCGCGGAAATTCTGACGGACGTTCTGGCGGACGCGACCCCGCTCACGACGGAACGGCAGCTCGCAGCGGCACTGGCGGGACGCCTCGTTTCTGCCGGGGCTGATCCTCTGGTGCTGCTGGCCAACGGGGCCTCCCGCGCGGCCTTCCGGCATCCTCTTCCCACGGATGAGGTTCTGGGCCGGCGGGCCATGGCAGTGGTGTGCGCCCGCCGCGATGGCATGATCGCCAACGTGACCCGCTGGGTGAGGTTCGACGGCGGCACCCCCGCCGAGTTGGACGCCGAGTCCCGGATTGCCAATGTTGAGGCGGACATTTTCGACGCCACCATCCCCGGCGCCCGCATTGCGGGGGTCCTCTCGGAGATCCGCACCGCCTATGCCAGGCACGGATTCGGTGCAGAGCAGTGGCAGCTGCACCATCAGGGCGGCCCCGCAGGGTACGCCGGGCGCGATCCCCGCGCCACCGACGCCGTGACCGACACCGTGGCGCTGGACCAACCGTTCACGTGGAACCCCTCCGGTCCAGGCGTGAAGATCGAGGACACCGTGCTGTTGACCGACGACGGGATCAGGCCGCTGAGCGTGGATCCACGCTGGCCCGCAACACCGGTCAACGGCATCCTGCGCCCCGTGACGCTGCAACTCTAAGCAACTAGCCCGCAGTAGTCCCCACCCGCTCCCCAACCTCGTACCACGGTCGGGGCCCCTCGCGGGCGTGGGCCCCTCGAAAAAGTCACGATTTCCGTGAATTTTCAGCCAGTACTGCGGGCTAGTTGTGGGGTTAATTATTAACCTAGGGTCAGCACTCCATCCACGCGGCGCGGGACGCCCAGCGGGTTCTCCTCGCGCAGGGCTTCCGGCAATACCGCAGCCGGGGCGTCCTGGTACGCAACAGGACGCTGGAAGCGGCGCACCGCCGTCGCACCCACCGAGGTGAACAAAGACGTGGTGGCCGGGTAGGGGCCACCGTGCTGCTGGGCCCAATTCACTGACACACCGGTGGGCCAGCCACCAAAGAGCACCCGCCCAGCCAGACCTGTGAGTTGGTTTACGAGTGCCGCAATATCCTCGCCGTCCTCGGCGTGGATTGTGGCCGTGAGACTGCCGGGCACCAGGGCCAGGGCGGCTGTCAGTTCGGCCTCATCGCGGTACTCGATGAGCAGTGTGGTGGGGCCGAAGCACTCCTCCAGCAGCTCCTGTGGACGGGCAATGACACTGGCCGCCGTGGTGGAAAATACGACGGCGCCAGCTCCTTCCGCTTCAGCGTCCTGCTCCGTTGAACCGCTGATAACAGCCACACCCGGCTGTGCGGCAAGGGCCGCCAGTCCTGCCGGATAGGCCGCGGCAATGCGGTCGGTGAGCATGGGAGCAGCAGCCTTTCCCACGCACTCGGCAGCCACGGCGGCACCAAAGCTGGTACCTGCCGGGATGAACACCAGGCCGGGCTTGGTGCAGAACTGCCCGGCGCCCATCGTGAATGAGGCAGCAAGACTCGCGGCCAGCGCACCGCCACGCGTGGCAAGGGCCGCCGCCGTGATGACAACAGGGTTCAGGCTGCCGAGCTCCCCGTAGAACGGGATGGGCTCAGGTCGGGACACGGCAAGATCAAACAAAGCCCTGCCGCCGGGGATGGAACCAGTGAATCCCACAGCCTTGATGAGCGGGTCCTGCACCAGTGCCGTCCCGGCTTCCCGACCTGCAACCAGAGCGAAGAGACCCTCTGGTGCACCGGCGTCGTGCAGGGCCTGGGTAACGATTTCCGCTGTCCGCTTGGACAGTTCGAGATGCCCCGAATGAGCCTTGACAATCACGGGGCAGCCAACGGCCAGCGCTGACGCGGTGTCGCCGCCAGCCACCGAGAAGGCAAAGGGGAAGTTCGACGCCGAGAACACGGCCACCGGGCCCACGGGATGAAGGATTCGGCGGAGGTCCGGTGACGGCGGGATGGAACCCGGGTTGGCGTGGTCGATGACGGCTTCGAGGTATGAGCCCTCCGTGATGACCCGGGCGAACAGGCGCAGCTGGCCCGAGGTGCGGGCCACCTCGCCGGTCAGCCGGGCGGTGCCCAGCCGGGATTCGGAATCGGCAATTTCCACCAACTCGGTCACGTTGGCGTCGAGCGCATCGGCGATCGCCAACAGCCAGGACGCCCGCTCGGCGTCGCTGGCTGCCGCGGCCGGTCCGGCTGCGGCATGGGCGGCTGCCGTCAGGTCTTGAAGGTCTTGCGTTGCGGTCTGCACGAGAATTATTCCTCTAACTTGTTGGTAGTGACGCCTGGGAATGACTAGCTGGCGGGAATTCCTGCGGCAAATTGCAGGCCAAGCCCGGGGCGCCCGGTGCCGTAGAGCCTGCTGTTGCGAATGGTGATCGGTGAGGGGCCGCGAAGAATCCCGAGTTGCTCAAAGGAAGCATCCTCAACCTCCTCAACGGCAACGGCATTGGCCAGCGTCAGAGCCAGCTGTCCGGATAGTTCCGGGAGCAGGTGGGGTGCCACCGCAATGCTGTTGGTGCGCGCCAGTTCCACAATCCGGCGGAACGGGGTAATACCGCCCACCCGGACAATGTTGGGTTGGATGATGTCCACGGCCTCCGCGTCGATGAAGTCGCGGAAGCGCTGGATGGTGTGCACGTTCTCGCCCAGTGCAATGGGCACGGGCGAATGCTTGCGCAGCCGCTTGTACGCCCAGAGATCGTCGGCTCGGAGGGGCTCCTCCAACCAGTGAAGGTTGAACTGCTCCAGCCTGGACAGCGCCCGGATGGTGGTGGGCAGGTCCCAACGTTGGTTGGCGTCGATCATCAGCGCACGGTCCGGACCGATCACGTTGCGGACCGCAGCTACACGCTCCACGTCCTCGGCGATGTCAGCCTTTCCGACCTTGATCTTGACGGCGGAGTGGCCGGCGGTCACCCAGCGTTCGGCCTGCGCCACCAGTTCCTCGAGAGAGTAATGCAAGTTCACGCCGGAACCGTAAACCTCCACGGATTCACGGCGTTGGCCCAGCAGCCCCGGCACGGACGTGTCGGCTTTGCGTGCTGCCAAATCCCACAACGCCAGGTCGAGACCGGCCATGGCAATGGTGGTCAGCCCGCCGCCGCCGGCCTCGTGCAGGCGTAGCCACAGTGCGTCCCACAGCGGCTCCGGATCGGCTGGCAGCCCCACAGCAAACGCGGCAATGTCGTTATCCAACAGCGCCTTGACGGCTTGGGGGCCGATTGTCGGTGTCCAGGAGAACCCGTGGCCGGTCCCGCCGTCGTCCGTTTCCACGGTGGTGGCAATGATGTGGTTTTCCGGCGCTTCCACACCCCAGCTGCGGCGCAGGGGAACCGTCAGCAGGCGGGTGTGCAGTGCCGTGATCTTCGAACTCATGGGACGGTCAGCCTCAGGCGTTAGTCAGCGCGTGGCTGGCGGCCAGTTCGTAGCCCTTGGCTAGGATGGCGGCCAACCGGGCTTCCTGATCTGCGGTGGGGTTCACCAGCGGAGGGCGGACCGAGCCAACGGCCAACCCGGCCTGACGCAGCCCGGCCTTGATAAGGGAGACGCCGAATCCGGGCGTTTCGTCGCGCAGGCGGACCAGCGGGGCGTAGAAGCCGGCGATCAGCTCTTCGCGGCGTTCCTCGTTGCCGTCAACATAGGCGCGGTAGTAGGCCGTAGCGATTTCCGGGGCCATGGCGAAGGCCGCGGAGGAATACAGTGGCATGCCGAGTCCGCGGTAGGCGCCTTGGGTGAGCTCGGCGGTCAACAGGCCGTTGAAGAACAGGAAATCCTCGCGGCCCGTGGCACGGACGGCTGAAACAATTTCCTGGGCCAGGCCAACATCGCCAATCCCGTCCTTGAAGCCGATGACCTTCGGGTTCGCGGCGAGCTGGACCATGGCGGCTGCCGTGAACTTGGCGTTGGCTCGGTGGTAGACGATCACTGGGAGCTTGGTTGCGCCCGCGATTGCCTCGACATAGGCGATGAGTCCGTCAACCGGGGCGCCGACCAAATACGGGGGCAGGACCAGGAGAGCATCGGCCCCGGCAGCTTCTGCCGCGCGGGCTGCGTCGAGAGCATGTCCCAACGGGCCTCCGGCGCCGGCGATCACGGGGACAGCGCCGTCCACAACCTCGACGGCTGCCTGCACCACCGTGGCGATCTCGCTCAGACCGAGCGCATGGAATTCCCCGGTGCCGCAGGCCGGGAAGATGCCGCCAGGGCGAAACGGCAGACGGGAGGCGATGTGTTCCTTGAGCAGGGCAACATCGACCTGACCGTCCTGCGTGAATGGGGTGACGGGGAAGAAAAGTACGCCTTCGAATTTCAATGGTGCTCCTAGTGTGAGGCTGCGGAGGCCAGGTCCGCGCGGTTGGTATCGATCAGTTCCGTACGCCAGCTTCGCTGCGGCGTCCAGCCCAAAATGTCGTGTGCCTTGGCGATGGAAAATGCCGGGCTGGTGCCGGTCAACCCGGCCGCCAACGCTTCACTGCCGGGGAGGAACATGGGCATGAGCTTGTCCAAGGAATCGACGGCGAGCGCATCCGCGGCCCCCACAAAGAACGTCTGGGCGTTCTCAATGGTGTCCATCTTTTCCAGCAGAACAGCCAGGAAATCGGCTACGTCACGGGCATCCACATAGTTAAAGAGGGCGGGTGCCGAAAGTGCCGGGTCCGCCAGCCGTTCGGCGAGCGTGTGTCCTTGCTGCGTGGGGGCGCCTTCCCATTCCTCCGGTGAGATCACGTAGCAGGGGCGAAACGCGGCGTAGCGAGTGGTATTCCCGTGGGCCGTGGCAAACATGCGCATGACCTGTTCGGCCACCAGCTTCGAGAGGGCATAGGCGTTCCAGGGCTTTGGTGTGGTTTTTTCATCAAGCGGGAAACTTTCCGGCAGCCAGCCCGCCGGGTTGCCGTAGCCAAGGACCGTGGGGCTGGAGGCCGTCACAATTTTTCGCACACCATTGTTCGTCGCGGCGTGAAAAACGTTGTACGCCAGCATGGTGTTGGTTTTCAGTATCACCTCTTCCGGGGCACTGAACGGGACGGCGATCGCGGCCAGGTGGATGACGGCGTCGGGCGCGTGCCGGGCCATGGCCCGATTCACTGCCTCGGCATCCAACAGATCCACTGACTCCTGCGTGACGCCGGTTGTTACAACGTTCTCCGGCAAGATCTCCCGGTCCAGGGAAGCAACGGTGTGACCGGCTGCGGCAAAACCGGCCACCACACTGCGCCCAAGCCGTCCCGAACCGCCCGTGATGAGTACGCGTGTCATGATCGGTCCTTTTCGGCTGCCGTGGCCGGTGTGGGCCTGGAAAGGTCAGCGCCAAGGCCCAGATCCGGAATGCGGATGGCAGTGCCGGTGATGAGGGATTCATTGCCGGCGATGCCCACAGCCACAGATCGCAGGCCGTCAAGGTATCCGGACGGGCGCCCCAGCGGGTCCTCGCCGGGACCGTTGAAAAGATCGGCCAGCAGCAAGGAATCCCCACCGCCGTGACCGCCCTCGCCATTGACAATGGGCACCTCGTAGGCAGAGCCCCAGTGGCGTTGCACCACCAGGCGTTCGCCGTTGCGGCGCACGGCGTCCTCCTCCTCGATGGGTGTGGCGCTCGGGTCAACCACGTTCTTCTTGTCGCCACTGTCGTGAACGGCTGCCCTTTCCACCACCTCAAGCTCCGCCCGGCCCTCGGTGCCGTTGATGCTGACCCGGTAGCCTTCCCACGGGCTGTGAGCGTTCAGGGAGTAGCTCAGGGTGGGACCGCCGTCGTAATCCACCGTCAAAGCCAGGTTGTCCTCGATGGTGATGCCTTCGGAGAACACGTCCTGATCGCGGATATAGCCATCGAACTTTTCGTTGTCCAGATACAGCGCCGCAAGTTTCTTGTCCTCACGCAGATCCAAGGCGAAGGGGTCGCCGGCAGCGCCGTCAACTGACCCGCGGACCGGGCGCTCACCCAGACCGCGGGTGGCGGCGTTGTCCGCACCGTAGAAGCGCAGTCCACCGGAGGCGTAGACGCGGGCGGGGACGTCGTCAATCCACCAGTTGACCAGATCGAAGTGGTGGGAAGCCTTGTGGATCAGCAGGCCACCGGAGTTCTCCTTCTCGCGGTGCCAGCGGCGGAAATAGTCGGCACCGTGGACCGTATCGAGGACCCAGCTGAAGTCAACGCTGGTGACCTTGCCAATGACCCCGCTTTGGATGACCTCCTTCAGGGCACTGTTGCGGGGTGAGTAGCGGTAGTTGAAGGTGACAACCACGTTGCGCCCGGTCTCGGCGATGGCGGCGGTGATGCGGCGGCAACCATCTACGTCGATCGTGAGCGGCTTTTCAACCACAACATCGGCACCCGCACGCAGCGACTCAACAATGTAGTCTGCGTGCGTGAAGTCGGGGGTGGTGATGATGACGCGGTCAATCGCGTTGGCATGAATGTAGGCGGTCAGGCCGGACGGGTCGAATGCTTCCGGGACCGCTGGGGAAGCCTGTGCGTTCGATGATGTCCGTTGTTCCGCAAGCCGGGTGGCCAAGGCCGTGTAATAGGCCGTGCGCCCGGGGTTCACATCCCCGATAGCCACGAGTTCGGCGGTGTCAGAGTGCGGGCCCATGATCGCCTGCACGTACATCTCGGCGCGGGAACCGGCACCTACCAGCGCTATGCGTGCTCTCTTCGTTGATGACACTTCTGTGGTCCTCTCGGCGGACGCCACTACGGTACTCATGAGCTTGGATGACCTTTCACAACGTTGTATGGAATCCTGCCCGCCCCACCTGACGAGTGTTTCCCCGTTGAGTGGATGAGCCTGATGAAGTAGATTGTGAGAAAGCGTTTTCTCAAACCGTTATATGCTTTCTATCAAGAGTCCGGGCATCCCGTCAAGGCCAAGCATCGAGCCGATGCAGTTGATGCCGCCACCTCCAAGCCGTAAGGAACCACCATGGCCAAACGAGCAGGCCCCACCCGCATAGGCATTTCCGATGTTGCCGCCAAGGCTGGAGTTTCGTTGGCGACAGTTTCCCGGGTCATGAACGGCAACTTCAGCGTGGATCCCCAAATTGCCGCCAGGGTGCGCACTGTCGCCACAGAACTGAAATACCAGCCCAACCCCATGGGGCGAAACCTAGCCCGCGGCAAGACCGAAACCATTGGCGTGGTTGTTCCCGACCTAGGTAACCCGACCTTTCAGACGGTCCTGCGCGGCGTGAGCCGAGCGGCGGCACAGGACGGCTACCGCGTGCTCATCGCAGACTCCTCGGAGGTCTCCAGCGAAGAAGCCATCCTGGCTGGAGAAGCACGACGGCGCTGCGACGGCGTGGTGCTGTGCGCCCCACGCATGAGCGCCGCGGAGCTTGAAGAGCTCGCCCCGAGCCTGCACCCCATGGTCCTGGTCAACCGCACAACAGATGCGCCTGACAACCCCAGCGTCATGGTCGATTACGGCCAGGGAATCCAAGACCTGGCCGCGCATTTGGCCGATCTCGGGCACACCAAAATTGCGTACGTGGCTGGCCCGGCCAGCAGCGCCTCAAACGCCCTTCGCTTGGCTGGCCTTGAGGAATTCAACCGGACCCATCCGCAGGTTGAGGTCACGTATCTGGATAATGGCTCAACGTTTGAAGACGGCTACGAGTCTGCTGACGATGTGATTGCCAGCGGAGCCACGGGAATCCTCGCCTTCAACGACCTGACAGCCATGGGATTGCTGAGCAGTCTCAATGAACGTGGCATCAAGGTTCCCGAGGACCTCTCCGTCACGGGATTCGATGACATTCCCTTCGCCCGCTACACCACACCGCCGCTGACCACCGCTGCGGTTCCCATCATGGAGGTGGGTGAACACGCGTGGGCGCAAATGCGGGACCTGCTCTTTGGGAATGCCATTACGGAACCGGTACAGGTTTTTGAACCGCATGTGGTGGTACGTGGCAGCACAGGTGCACCGGCTACCGCCAAGGCGAAAGCGCGGCCCTGAACACCGCCAAGCCGCTCTAACGAAGCGGGTTGAACTGGCGCATGGTGGCTGGCGCCGCATGGCCTGTCATCCCCGCCGCCACCATCTTGCCGGTGAGCGGGCCCAGCGTGATCCCCCACATGCCGTGCCCGCCGGCAACGTGAACGCGAGCCGAGGCCGTGGCTCCCACCAACGGAAACCCGTCGGTAGTGCAGGGCCGCGACCCCACCCATTCTTCCGCACGATCTTCCCAATTGATGCCGGTAAACATGGGCGAAGCCGCCTCCACAATGGCCTTGATGCGGCGCGGGTCCAATGGCGCATCGGCATTCCGGAACTCCATCATCCCCGCTACCCGAAACCTGTCCCCCAACGGGGTGCAGGCTACGCGCTGAGCCGGGAAATAGATGGGGTGGGTGGGCATCGCCTCGGGAACCACCGTGAAGCTGTAGCCCCGACCTGCCTGAACCACGCGCTTAACGCCAAATTTGCGCGCCAGCGTTCCCAACCACGCACCCGTGGCAAGGACTACGGCGTCGGCTTTAAGTAAGCGTCCTTCCGAACCAATCACGTCCACACCGGTCCCCGTGTCGCGGATGTCAAAGACCGTGAAAGCGTTCACCAGCGTGGCTCCGCGGGCAACGACGGTATCGGCGAGCGAATGCATGAAGGCAGGTGGGTTGATGAAACGCTGGTTATGTATTTCAACGCCGGCAACCACACCGGCGCCAAGGGCGGGCTCCAACGCGCGGATTTGGTCCGCCGAAATGAGGTTAAAGTCCACGTGGCCGCCCGTTTCGCGGATGACGTGGAACTCCCTAACCAAGGCATCACGGTGTTCCAGCGAGGCAAAACCTGCCAAGAATGGTTCAGCCCTGTGGGTGCCTTCGGCAACGGTGGGGGTGCCCGCAGCGAGCTCGTCGAAAGCGTCAATCCCGGTCCGGCCGATCTCGGCAAATATACCCATTGCCTTTCGCCATTTGGCCGGTGTGCAATTACGGGCGAAACCAAGCAGGAACTTCAGCAGTGATGGGTCGGTGGAAAGGGGGATATATAGCGGCGATGCAGGGTTGATCATGGCCTTGAGTCCGTAGCGCAGAACAGCCGGCTCGCTCAACGGGAGCGTCAGCGCGGGGGTTATCCAGCCGGCGTTGCCCCAGGATGATCCCGAGGCGACCTCGCCCCGGTCAACCACCGTGACCTGAATACCGTACTCCTGCAAATACCAGGCAGTGGACAAGCCAATAATTCCCGCCCCCACAACAACCACATACTCCGGCGCCTTTACACTGACCACGATTCACACTCCTCGAGCAGTGGCCGGCCACTTTTCACACCGGCGCTGATCCCAACATAATCTCGTTTGGACATTCCCTCAAACGGCAGTCCCCGGGCGTGTGTGGTGAACCCTGAGGCATAATGTGGGGTAGCCCACATCTGAATCGATACAAGGGAACCAATGCTCCACGCCAAAGTCCACCTGCCAGACCCGCCGACGAACGGGCGGCTCCGCATGGGTGCCGCCGGAATCGCTGCCAACAGCCAGCACCTGATCCGGGACGGCGTCGCGTGGTTCCCTGTCATGGGCGAATACCACTTCAGCCGCCAGGACACCGGGCAGTGGCGGACCGGGCTGGAACGCATGAAGCAGGGCGGCATCACGGTAGTTTCCACCTACGTCTTCTGGCACCATCATGAGGAAAGCCAAGGCATCTTCCGCTGGTCCGGAAACCGTAACCTCCGCGCCTTTGTTGAGCTCTGTGCGGAGGTTGGCCTAGACGCCGTCGTACGCATCGGTCCGTGGGCCCATGGCGAGGCGCGCAACGGCGGCTTTCCCGACTGGCTCCAGGCACTGCCCATCCATCACCGCAGCAACGATCCCCACTATCTAGCTCATGTGCTGCCCTTCTTTGCCCAGATTGCTCACCAGCTCGGCGGCCTGTTCCACAGCACCGGCGGCCCCATTGTGGCCGTCCAGCTGGAGAATGAGCTGTACGACCAGCCGGAACACATCCGTTCGCTGAAGGAAATGGCTCAGAACCTTGGCATGGACGCACCCCTATGGACTGCGACGGCATGGGGCGGCGCACAACTGCCAGCCGACGAGGTGCTGCCACTCTACGGCGGCTACCCCGAGGCATTCTGGGAGGACGCCCATCCCGGGTGGGCCCGCGGCAGCCGGAAGCACTATTTCTTCACCCACATCCGCGACGACCACTCCATCGGCGCAGACCTGCGCCCCACGGCCGCCACCGCTCCGGTGACTGAGGCGGCAACGGCACCCTTTGCCACCTGCGAACTGGGCGGTGGCATGCCGTCGGCCTATCACCGCAGGCCGATCATTCCTGCCGCAGATGTTTCCGCGCTGGCTCTGGCCAAGATCGGCAGCGGGTCCACATGGCAGGGCTACTACATGTTCCACGGCGCATCCCAGGGCCTGGGCGAGCTGTCCACCCTGCAGGAGTCCCAAGCCACCGGCTACCCCAACGACCTACCCGTCATGAGCTACGACTTTCAGGCGCCCCTGGGCGAGCACGGCCAGCTCAGGGAGTCCTACCACGGGCTGCGGGCGCAGCACTTGTTTCTTGCCGAGGTGGGCCCGAACCTCGCCCGAATGCCGATGACGCTGCCCAATGCGGTCCCCTCAGGCCTTGACGACTCCGAAACGCTCCGCTGGTCCGTGCGCAGTGACGGCCAGGCCGGATTCATCTTCGTTAACAACCACCAGCCCTCCACCGATGCGCTGGCCGACAAGGAGGGCATCCAGTTCACCATTGAGTTGGCCGACGGCGCGGAACTCACCGTTCCACGAATGCCCGCCACGATAGCCGCCGGCGCGCATTTCGTGTGGCCTTTCAACGTGCCGCTGGGCGAAGGGGCAACGCTGCTGCGCACCACCGCACAACTGATCACGAGCCTGCCGGTTGGGCAGCGGACCTGCTTTGTGTTTTCCCGGACCGAGGGCGTGGACACTGAATTTGAAATTGCCCTTCCCGCGGACGACGGCGGATCCCGCCAAACGCTACAGCTGGCAGTTCCGTCGGGGTCCGGACCCGTTGAACTGCCCGTCAGCGATAGCGTGTCCATCCTGCTCGTCGACGGGCCCGCTGCCCTGCGCCTGTGGAAAGGAGAGTTCGCTGGAGCGGAAAGAATCATCTTGGCTGATTCACTGCTGGTAACCGGCGGGGCCCTGCGGCTGGACATCACCGCGTCCCGGCAGGAGATCGGCGTTTATCCGCCCGTGGATCACGTGATGGCATTGCCCGGTCCGCACCAGGGCTCACTCACCAAGTTGGAGGACAGCGGGCCATTCAACATGTTTTCGGTGGATGTTGAGGCTGGCATGCTCTCAACATCCATGTCGGTGCAGACGCTACAAGGCGCTTCCGGACCGGCTCCCCTGCGCATCGGAGGAACCCAGAACCGGGCCTCCGCTCCCCTGGACGCCGACTACGCCCGGGCGGCCCACTTTCATCTTGACTTCACTGCCGACCAATTGCGGACAGGCGTGCAAAACCTCCTGCGGATTACGTGGATAGGCGACGCGGCAAGGGCCCTGCTGGATGAACAGCTGCTCTCCGACAACTATTGGAACGGCCTGGCCTGGGACATCGACCTCACGGAACACCGAGACGAACTGCTGCGCCACGGGTTGACCGTTCAGGCATTCCCCTTCAACCCTGCCGCACCAATCTACGTCGAGGAATCCATCAGGCCTGGGCAGGTAACCCTTGAAATCTCAGATGTACGCATCCTGCACCAAGGCTCCATCCACCTGGTCCTCCCTTAGCCGGACTCCGCGACAGGCCAAGTCGCGGAAATCCCCGACCTCGGAGAGTTGTTATCAGGGGCGGGTTTCAACGTCCTCGAGGAGTTCATCCCCAAGCTCGACGGCGGCAGCCTCATTGGCGCCCTTGTTCCGGTAGCGGAAGACGCCGATCGCCACGACCACGGCTGCCAGCCCCACCGACAAGAGCAATGCCTCACGGGTTTGGGGGACAATCACCATGCCGACGATCAAGGCTGTGATAGCCGCGATGGAAAGCCAGGTCAGGTAAGGGAAGAACCACATCTTCAAGGCGAGATCCTTCGCCTCAGCGCCCATCCGGCGTCGCAAGATCAACTGGGAAAGGGCAATCACCAGCCACACGAACAAGGCGATGGCGCCGGAGGTGTTGACCATGAACAGGAATACCTTATCCGGTGACAGGTAGTTCAGGCCCACGGTCACGAAGCCCACCACGGTGGAGGCCAGAACGGCGCTCACTGGGACTCCGCGCTTGGAGATCTTCCGCCAAGACTTGGGCGCATCTCCTCGTGTGGACAGGGAAAACAGCATGCGGCTGGCTGTGTACAGGCCCGAGTTCAGGCAGGAGAGCACGGAGGTCAGGACCACAATGTCCATAATGGTGCCCGCGCCGGGGATCCCAAACAATTCAATAACGGCAACATAGGGGCTCTTGGCCACCGACGCGTCGTTCCACGGCAGCAGCGTCACAACGATGGCCACGGAGCCAATGTAGAAGACCAAGATGCGCCATACGGTGGACTTCACGGCCTTCTTCACGGCATCCACGGGGTTCTCCGACTCCCCGGCGGCAATCGTGGCAATCTCAGCACCAAAGAAGGAGAAGACCACCACAAGAACTCCCGCAAGGACAGCCCCTGGACCGCTCGGGAAGAAGCCGCCATTGCCTGTGAGATTTGAAAGGCCGGGAGCGTCCACGCCCGGCAAGAATCCGAGGATCGCAACAATGCCCAGCAGGAGGAAAACGATGATCGCGGCCACCTTGACGGAGGCAAACCAAAATTCAAATTCACCGTAGGACTTCACTGAAACTACGTTGGTCAGAGTCAGCAACACCATCAGGATCAGCGCCCATTGCCACTGGTCAACTCCTGGCACCCAACGGTGCATGATGGCCGCTCCGGCCGTGGCTTCAACACCCAGGACAATGATCCAGAACCAGGCGTATAGCCAGCCGATGCTGAAGCCGGCCCACCGCCCAAGAGCCTTGTCCGCGTAGGTGGAGAAGGACCCGGTTTCCGGATGCGCGGCTGCCATTTCGCCCAGCATCCGCATCACAAGGATGACCACGATGCCGGCCGCCGCGTAGGCCACCAAAATCCCTGGCCCGGCCTGTTGGATAGCAGCGCCGGATCCTACAAAAAGCCCGGCGCCGATAACTCCGGCAATGGCAATCATGGACAGGTGGCGGGGTTTGAGGGTCTTCGATAACTGCTGCTCTGACTGCATTGGTAAAACTTCCTCTTGGGGTTCCCCTGTGCGGCAGCAAGGCCGCGGGATTCCGTGAGTTGGATCACGGGGGACGCCCCAGCCTAAAACGAGCCTCGGATCCAGCCGTTGTCCATAGCCCCAAAATCACGTGCAGAAATCTGGGCAGGTGCACTAAAAGTGCCCATCGAGCTGCGGTTTGTTGACCGTGAGGCAACTATCCGCGATCAATCGTGCCCCTTTGCCAATCTGCTGTGCGGCGTGGGAGGACGCCCTGCTAAATAATCGCTCTATCTCGGGGCCGATAGTAAACGCTGGAACTGCTGGCGGCAACCACCGCACGCAGTTCGCCCAACGATTGCGGGGCCACCCCTGCCGCCCGCGCCTGAACAAGCACGTTCCCCAGCGCGGTGGCTTCCACCGGTCCGGCTACCACCGGCAACCCTGTGGAATCGGCCGTCAGCTGGCACAGCAGCTCGTTTTGCGAACCACCGCCAACAATGTGAATCACGTCCACCTGTTTGCCGGACAAGGCCTGCGCCTTTGACAGCGTCCGGGCGTAGGCTGCGGCGAGGCTATCGAGAATGCACCGTACGACGGCGGCCGGCTCGGTTCCCAGCTCTCCTCCCCCTGCGTGCACCGCGGCACGGATACGGGCAGGCATGTTTCCGGGCGCGATAAACTCATCGGCATCCACATCGATCAGCGGGCCCCCGCTGGCTTCGGCTGCGGCAGCTGCCAACAGCTCCGGTAAGGACAGCGCGGGTCTTGGTGCAGCGGCGGCCAGGGACCCGGCGTCGGCTGTGCGTTCTTCCCAGGATTGTTCCCAGGCGCGCATGGATTCGCTGAGCAGCCACAGCCCACCTACGTTGCGCAGATAGCGGATGGTGCCGTCAACGCCGCGTTCGTTCGTGAAATTCGCCAAGCGACTCGCCTCGCTCAGAACGGGACTATCGAGTTCAACGCCCACCAGCGACCATGTGCCGGAGGAGATGTAGGCAAAGTTCGGCGTGGCCGCCGGAACAGCAGCCACAGCCGAGGCAGTGTCATGCGAACCCACGGCAACCACCTTCGTTGTAGTAGGCAAGCCGGTCCGGGCCGCAATGTCCGAGAGCAAGACGCCAATGATCTCGCCAGGCTCGATCAGCGGCGGAAACAAGTCCAACGGCAGGCCGAGGGCGCTCTGAAATTCGGTGGCCCACTCCCCCGCCACCGCGTCATACAGCCCCGTGGTGGAGGCATTGCTCGACTCCGTACGACGCTCACCGGTTAGCAGGAACGCCAGCAGATCCGGAATCAGCAACGCTTGCTTGCCGGCCAGATCCTCTTCCGTGGCCAGCTGGAAGATGGTGTTGAACGGCAGGTGTTGGAGCCCGGTCGTCTCATACAGTCTTGCGGCGTCGATGAGTTCGTGAACGTCAGCCACGGCGGTGGCACCCCTGCCGTCCCGGTAACTGAACACCGGTCCGACCAAGGCGCCGTCGGCAGCAACAAGGCCGTAGTCAACGGCCCAGGTGTCAATGCCAATGCTGGCAATCATGGCGCCAGCTGCAGCGGCATGGTCCGCGGCGGCCCGCAGCCCGGTGAGCACCTCGGCCAACAGCGCATCAAAGTCCCAGTTGAGTGAGCCGTTAACCTCCAGGACCCCGTTCGGGAAGCGGTGCACCACCTGCAGATCTGCGATGCCCTCGGCGAGGCTGCCGACAATGACGCGCCCGGAGGACGCGCCAATGTCGACAGCAACAAACAATTTGCTCATCGCAGGAAGGCTGCGGCCACGCCTGCATCCACGGGGATGTGCAGGCCGGTGGTGTGCGAGAGCTCGGCGGAGGTCAACACGGCGGCGGCGTTGGCCACGTTCTCCGGCAACACCTCACGCTTGAGCAGCGTGCGCTGTGCGTAGTATTCGCCCAGCTTTTCCTCATCCACACCGTAGACGGCGGCACGCTTGGCGCCCCAGCCACCGGCGAAGATGCCGGAGCCTCGGACCACGCCGTCGGGGTTAATGCCGTTGACGCGGACGCCGTATTCGCCCAGTTCTGCCGCGAGCAAACGCACCTGGTGCGCCTGATCCGCCTTCGTAGCCGAGTAAGCGATGTTGTTAGGACCAGCAAACACGGAGTTCTTCGAGGAAATGTAGATGATATCCCCGCCCATGTCCTGCTCGATGAGGACCTTGGCGGCAGCCTTGGACACCAGGAACGAGCCCTTGGCCATGACGTTGTGCTGCAGGTCCCAGTCCCTTTCGCTGGTTTCCAGCAGCGGCTTGGAAATGGACAGCCCGGCGTTATTGACCACCAGATCCAGCCCGCCGAACGCCAGCACGGCAGCATCCACGGCGCCCTGAACGGCGGCTTCGTCGGTAACATCGGCCTTGATACCGATGGCAACATCCGGGCCGCCGAGCTCCAGGGCAACTGCCTGGGCAGCGTCAAGATTCAGGTCCGCAATGACAATGCAGGCACCTTCCGCGGCAAGACGTGTGGCAATGGCTTTTCCAATGCCCGACGCCGCACCGGTCACCAAAGCGATGCGAGTGGCGTGCGATTTCGGCTTGGGCAGACGGGCCAGCTTGGCCTCTTCCAGCGCCCAGTATTCGATCCGGAACTTCTCCGTCTCGTCAATGGGTGCGTAAGTGGAGAGGGATTCGGCTCCACGCATGACGTTGATGGCGTTGAGGTAGAACTCGCCCGCCACGCGTGCCGTCTGCTTGTTGGCGCCAAAGGAGAACATACCGACGCCGGGAACCAAGACAATGGCCGGATCGGCGCCGCGCATGGCCGGAGAGTCAGCAACGGCATTGCGCTCGTAGTAGGCGGCGTAGTCCGTGCGGTACTCGGTGTGAAGTTCCTTCAGCCGTGCGATCGAGTCTTCAATGGAAGCATCCGCAGGGAGGTCAAGGATCAGGGGCTTGACCTTGGTACGTAGGAAGTGGTCGGGGCAGCTGGTGCCCAGTGCGCCGAGGCGGGGGTGCTCTTCCGCGCCAAGGAATTCCAGCACGGCGGAATCGTCGCTGAAATGCCCCACGGCGGCCTTGTCCGTGGAGGCCAGTCCACGGATGGTCGGGGCCAAGGCTGCAGCCTTGGCCTTTCGCTCGACGTCGGACAAGGCAGTGTAGCCTGGCAATTCCGCTCCGAAGGGGTTCGGACGGCCTTGGGCGTTGATGTACGCCTCTGCCGTCTCAATGATCCATAGGGAGTTGGCTTCGGCTTCTTCGCTTGTATCGCCCCAAGCGGTGATGCCATGGCCGCCGAGGATGGTGCCGATCGCCTCGGGGTTGTTCTCCTTGATGGCCGCAATGTCCAGACCCAGCTGGAATCCGGGCCGGCGCCACGGAACCCACGCAACCTTGTCGCCAAAGATCTTGGCCGTCAGTTCTTCGCCGTCGGCCGCGGTTGCAATAGCGATACCGGAATCCGGGTGCAGGTGGTCCACGTGCGCCGCGTCAACCAAACCGTGCATGGCCGTGTCGATCGAGGGAGCCGCGCCGCCCTTGCCGTGCAGGCAGTAATCAAACGCGGCAACCATCTCATCTTCTCGGTCAACACCTGGGTAGGTGTTGACCATGGCGCGCATACGGTCAAGGCGCAGCACGGCCAGGCCTGAGTCCTTCAGCGTACCCAAGTCCCCACCGGAGCCTTTGACCCACAACAGCTCTACGGCTTCGCCCGTCACAGGGTCCGTCGCGGTGCCCTTGGCGGAGGTGTTGCCACCGGCGTAGTTTGTATTGCGCTTATCGGCACCCAAACGGTTGGAACGGGAGATCAGCGCGGCCACGGTGTCGGTGCTCTGCGCCGCAGCGGCCGGAGCCGCCGTCGTGCTTGTTGCGTTAGTCATTTCTTATGCTCCCCATCCGGCCTGGGTTCCGCCCACGCGTTCGTCATTGATTTTCTTCTGGTAGCCGCTGGCGGCAAAGGCGGCCAGCGGATCGCCCGGCAGGCCGCGGGATTCGCGCCACTGCGCCAACGCCGGACGGACATCGGTGTAGAAGGCGTCGGAGAAGATTGCGTTGGCACCGAGCACGTCGCCGTCGTTCTGGGCTTCGGCAAGGGCAACCCGGTCCACAAGGAGGGCGCGCGCCGTCATTTCCTGCACGTTCAACACGGAGCGGATCTGGCCGGGAATCTTCTCTTCCAGGTTGTGGCACTGGTCCAGCATGAGCGCAACGCCGGAATCGGGTCCCAGGCCGTCGCCACGGATAACCTCGTACATGATGCGGAACAACTGGTAAGGATCGGCCGCACCCACAATGAGGTCATCATCGGCGTAGAAACGCGAGTTGAAGTCAAAGGAGCCAAGCTTGCCCAGACGCAGGAGCTGCGCCACGATGAATTCGATGTTGGTGCCGGGCGCGTGGTGGCCAGTATCTAGGCAGACCAGCGCCTTCTCGCCGAGGACGAGAGTCTGCGCGTAGGAGGTACCCCAGTCCGGGACGTCCATGTGGTAAAAAGCCGGCTCGAAGAACTTGTATTCAAGGACCAGACGCTGGTTGTCACCCAGGCGGGCATAGATTTCCTGCAGCGACTCCGCCAAGCGGTCCTGACGTCCACGCATATCGCCCTGGCCCGGGTAATTGGTGCCGTCGGCCAGCCAGATCTTCAGGTCACGGGAGCCGGTGGCATCCATGACGTCAATGCACTCGAAGTGGTGGTCAATGGCCTGGCGGCGGACCTTCTCATCGAGGTGAGTCAGCGAGCCGAACTTGTAGACATCGTCCTGGAACGTATTGGAATTGACGGTTCCAAGGCCCACGCCAAGGTCCGCAGCATAGGCGTTGAGCGCCGCGTAGTCATCCACCTTGTCCCACGGGATATGAAGCGCGACGGCGGGAGCCAAGCCCGTGAGCTTGTGCACCTGTGCGGCGTCGGCGATCTTTTCCTCGATGGTGCGCGGCGTGCCAGGGGTACCAAAAACCTTGAAGCGGGTACCCGAGTTGCCGTAGGCCCACGAGGGGACCTCAATGGCCAACTTGTCGAGGCCATTGAGCGCCATTGCCATGTCCGTCATTTCACGTTTCCTTCGTTGTTGTCAGTATTGAGCTGGCCGGCAGCGGCCAGCTGGTCTTCCAAACTAAAAACTTCTTCCATCACCATGAATCCCTCATCCGGATTGCCGTCCGAGGCAGGGAAAAGCCGCGCCATTTCCTTTTGCCACTTGGCGTTGATCTCAGTTAATGCCATGCGTGCGCGGGCGGCGTCCAGATCGTCGCATTCGACGAACCCAATCAGGAGACCGTCCTGGCCTAGGTGCAGCGTGTAGTCGTTCCACCCCGCGCCCTTGAGCGCGTGCAGCATCTCCGGCCAGACGGCTGCATGGGCAAGCTTGTAGGCGGAAAGATGCTTCACATCCACAGCAGAACGAAAACAAACACGCATTGTGCCCCTGATTTCTTGAAACGATTCATTTATACGATTCAAAGTACACTTGCTACCAAAGTGATGTCAACCATGGCCCAGCAGTAAACTCAAATTGAGGGGCGCAGAAACGGAGCCGGAAGCAATGCGGGCAGCGAGCATCAAGGATGTGGCAACACACGCAAGCGTGGCCGTTGGCACCGTTTCAAACGTCTTGAACTACCCGGACCGGGTTGCCGAAAAGACCCGAAATCGAGTCTTGAACTCCATCACCGAACTCGGCTTTGTGCGCAACGATGTTGCCCGGCAGCTTCGCGCAGGCCACAGCCGCACCATCGGCCTCATTGTGTTGGACATTGGCAACCCCTTCTTCACCTCGATTTCCAGAGCGGCCGAGGACGCCGCAGCGGAAAGTGGCAACGCCGTCGTACTGGGAAACAGCGGCCACGACGTCGACCGTGAACGGCACTACATCGATCTCTTTGAAGAACAGCGCGTCCAGGGAGTGCTGATCTCCCCCGTATCCGATATTGCCGAGCGCCTCGCCACACTAACGGCGCGCGGTACGAAGGTTGTCCTCGTGGACAGCACCTCCGATTCCGGTCAGTTCAGCTCCGTCTCCGTGGACGACGTCTCAGGCGGTTACCTGGCCACCAAGCACCTCTTGGACATTGGCCGGCGCAGGATCGCCTTCGTGGCCGGCCCGCAGCAGTTTCACCAAGTGGCCGATCGCCTCGCTGGCGCACGGCGTGCCGTCGCGGAGGTTCCCGGCGCCACCCTGGAAATTTTGCAGGCCAGCGATCTCACGGTCCTGGCAGGGCGCGAAATAGGTGATGTCCTCGTGGAACGTAAGAGCACTTTATTGCCCGACGGGCTTTTTTGTGCCAACGATCTGCTCGCCTTGGGAGTGATCCAATCACTGACCATGCTCCACAGCCTGCGCATCCCTGAGGACGTGGCGCTGGTGGGCTACGACGACATCGACTTTGCCGTCTCGGCCGTGGTCCCTCTGACCTCAATCCGCCAGCCCACTGCACTGATAGGCAGAACCGCCATCGAACTCCTGGCCGAACAGATGGAAAACCCCGATGCAAAGCCCCGTTCCGTGGTCTTCGAGCCCGAACTAGTGATTCGCGCCAGCACCGGAGGCTAAACCGGTGGCGGCTGGCTCACCTTTGTTACGGCAAGGGGAGGATGTCCTCGGCGACAACTGTCCACGTGCCGTCTCGAGGGAAGCCAGGGACGGCAGGCCCGCCGTCATAACCGGCGGCCATGAGCGCCACGGCTGCGAGCAGGCCACCATTGCCTGGGAGGTAGAACGGGAGAGCATCGGTCTGGAAATTATGGCCGTTCGCAAGATAAGTGTTCTTGCCTCGTTCCATCATTAGCGCGTCCACAGCATCGTTCGGACGGTTCAGGCGCGCGGCTGTCATGGCAATCATCGGATAGTCCCAGCCCCAAGTGCTTTCCCAATCCCATCCTGACAGCACGTCGTCGAGCGTCGCGTCCATGATTGCCGGGTCAATAACCGGCGTCTGCGGCACCATGCCAAGGCCGGCCAGCATCGAGGGATGGTCCGTTCGGATCGTGAAGGGCGGCACCGAGATCGCACTGTAGACCCCGTCCACGGAATGAGGCTTGACCATATCGCGGGACGTTTCGCTCCACCCCGGTTCCTCGGCCAGTCCCATCCGGCGGCGCCACAGCTGCGCGGTCTCCAGCGCCCAACTCCAATAGGCAAGTTCAAACGTGGGATTCTCAACGTGCTCACGCATGAAACCGTAGGATTCCTGGGCAGGTACCAATGGTGGCGCCAGCTCCACCCCATTCTCCGTGCGGAGACCAAAACTGGCCATGAAGGCTGCAGTTTCAAAGACGAGGCTCGAGTACTTCTCCAACACCGCCGCTCCTGCCGCAGCATCCCGCCCGCACTGCTGCGTATCGCGCCAAATGAGTTCGGCTAGGTAGATCGGGTGAGGCTGCTGCCAGATGAGAAACGGTCCAATATCACTCGGGCTTTCGCGTCCATCCTGGGCGACCTGCTTGGGCCAGCGCACACCTGAGAAACCCTGCTCTGCGGCAGTTTCCCGCGCCCGGTCCAGTATGGAGAAATACCAGTCGAGGCTGCCAGTCAGCAGATGAGCCCGGTTCCACAGCGGAAAATGCGCGCCGTGCCACCAGTGCATTTCCAGATGGAACCGGCCCCGCCAAGAGTTCATGGCAAGTCCAGTCTCCTGCGGCGGCGCGGATCCACTGCAGTTAACGGCCATCAAGTACTGAGACAGGACAACGCGCCGCTCAAGTTCGGCGGCCCGCGGATCGGAACTCCCGGAGAATTCGATCATCCCGCCATTACGCCAATGAGCTTGCCAATGATCGGCCGCCGCCTGCCTGATTCCGGCATAGCTTGCTACTGCCTCGTACGGACTCTCGCTGGCCGGGGCGAACTCAACACAAAAGGTGAGCTCGTCAGCGGTTCCGACTAAGAGGAATTCGTGCGGCCCCAGCCTCGTGAGCGTCCCATGAGGGGCCATGACCTTGGCAGTGAATCGGCTGTCGTCCAGAAAGCGCCGGATTTCCCATCCGCCTGGTATTTCGTTGACATCAGATACATGCCGATCCGGATGGTTCCAGTCAGCAGCATTTCCCCACGCCTCACTGCCATAGGGGAATGAGAACCTGACTGCGGGGGGATGTGTCGCTGTGCTTCGGATGGAAACGGCAAGCACGTCCGCACAAGGGTCCACCACGGTCTGCACCTGGAAGTCCGCGCCCGCCACGGTGAAGTTGCTACTCAGCAGTCCCTGCCACAGGTCCAGAGTTTGGTCAATGGCTGTGATGTCGTCGGCGGTGATATTCTCCAACCCGATCGATTCCGGGGCCAGCGCCACGGCACCCAGCATGAGCCGGTGCGGATTGTTGCGCAGCCACGTCTCGTCGGGGGATCCGCCGTCCAGTGATGTGGTGCTGGTTGTCCCCGACAGATCCACATAGGGTACTGGGCCTCGGGGGCTTGGATAGTTGCGAACGGACACAGCAAGAGGCGGCTCCGCGGCTACGGGTGAGCTGTGCCAGCCCCACGTTGCTTGGGTTCCCAGAAGCGAACCGGCCGGTTCCGCATACCTCCCGGGCGCCGGGTAGGCGTCCGGGATCGTTTGCAGACCGGTGACGTCTGCGGTGAAAGCAAAGTTTCCGTTTCCCACGGTTAGAGGTGAGCGCGGATCCACAGCATTGAATGTGACGTTGTGGCGCCGAACGAGGGCTTTCCTATCAATCATGAACTATTCCTTTGCGGGTAACCCCGAAATCCGGGCTGTCCGTCCTAGAGGATGGCGTCGGCACTTTCCTGCATCCATTGTTTGGCCGCTTCGGCGGGGCTGGCCTTACCGAATAGAACGTCTGTATTGATGCGTGCGGTAATTTCAGACACGGCGGTGGAGCCTGTGGGTCCAATGAATGTGGGGGCGAACTTCGTCTTTCCCACGATGTCCAGGTAGGCGAGCTCCGATTGGCCGCTGGCACTGAGATCCTTCGAAATGGCGGTCCGTACGGCCCCGTTGCTGGGCACGCCACGATCTGTCAGGAGCAGCCTCGCGGCGTCCTCACTGTTGACCATGAAGTCGATCAGTTTTGCCGCCGCCTCAGCCTTTTTGCTCTGTGCCGAGATGGCGTAATACTGTGAGGACTGCAGCCAGATGCCCGGTGTTGGTGTCTCTCCGGGGAGTCTCCTGAGTTCCAAATCCACTCCGGCGGCGGAGCTGAGCGCCCGCAACGAATTGCTCCACGTCAGCATCATGCCAGCCTTGCCGGTGCCCATCAGGCTTTGCTCAATGCTGATGCTCGACTGTTCCACCAATTCCGTGGCACTTGGCGATGCCTTGGAGGCCGCCAGTTTCAACGAGAACGCAAAATAATCTTCGACAGTCTGGCCCGTAAGTCCGAGCCGCCCATCTTCGGTGTAGAGAGCCTCGCCACGCTGCCGGGCGAAGGCATCCAATGAATCGTGGGTCAGCACCGAGGCGGTACCAAAGGTGCCCGCGGGGCTCTGCGATGTGATCGATGCAGAAGTGGCCCGGAAGTCTTCCCAAGTCCAGCTTGTGTCGTCGGGAACATCCACCCCTGCGGCCTTGAATACACTCGGATTGATCACCATGGCCAGCGCATTGGCCCCGGTGGACACCCCGTACTGCACGCCCTTGACCTGACCATTAGACACTGCAGAGGGGTCCAGACGGGACAGGTCCAAGGCACTGTCAACGGTTGCCAAATCCAGCAATGCGCCGCGGTTGGCGTATTCTGCCGGGTAAGCACCACCCAGAGTAAAAACGTCCGGGGCGTCCTTGGCGGCCACACTGGTGGCCAGCTTGTCGAAGTATCCATTGAAATCACCCGGCTCCCCCTTGACCTTAATCTTGGGGTTTGCTGCCTCAAATAGGGCAATGACCTTTTGGGTGGCGGCGGCTCGTTCCGCATTGCCCCACCAAGCAAAGCGCAGGGTCACTTCTGCGTTGGGGTCCGAGGGCGTGTCCCCGGGGCTGCATGCGGTAGCAAACAAGCCTAGAGCTGCAGCCCCCATGACGGCTTGGCTAAATTGGCGGCGGTTGATGTTGATCGACATTGATCCCTAGCTTCCAAGAGAACGGCAGAATAATTGGGTGAGAAAGCGCTTTCGCAGTGAAACGTATCAATCATTAGTGAGCCCGTCAATAGTTTTTGTTGCCATTGCCTACAAATATCGTGATCGACCATCGCGCCGGTTGAATGCAAGATTCCGGAGGTTGTCCCGAACTTCAAAAACGGGCGATACAGCCGCCATAAAGTTCAACCCTTGACCCCATCCAAATATCTTTGATACGTTTCACTCGTTGGTGATGGCACTCACAGTGCCATCCATATTTGGCGCTTCATTTGCTGGCACGAACCTCGCTCCCCTCGAGGCGGGATGGACTTTACCGACTTGCCACAACACTTGCGGCTCGTCCATGCCTTACGTTGACGGGCACCCGCGACTTGGGTCCGCACCATCCGCCAAACCTTTGCCCCGCGGTTCCCGGGTGGCTGTGTGCGGTCATGCATGAAATGAGTTATCACTCCCTACGGGCGAATCGCCCAGAGATGGATTCGACGATGAATCTCACCACACATCCATTCCGCACCGCACTGGCTCTGGCAGCCTCCGCAGCCCTGGTCCTTGGCGCGGCGCCACCTGCCAGCGCCGGGACCGACGGCGCGTCCCCGGGCAGCATTCAGCTTGAAGCCCTGGACAGGGGGCTCGTGGCCGTATCCACCACGGAAGGCGTGTTCCTCAGCTGGCGACTCCTGGGCTCCGAGGCCACCGGCGCCACCACAACAGGCCTTGCCGGGCCAAGCTTCATGGTCTACCGCAACGGCACGAAGATCACAGCCGTCACAGACAGCACCAACTACGCCGACGCCGACGGAACGGCAAGCGATCGTTACACCGTGGCACCGGTGATCAACGGCGTCGAACTGGCACCAAGCAGTGCCGCAACAGCCTGGGAAAAAGGCTTCCATGACATCCCCCTGAAGCGTCCCGCGGACGGAGTCACTCCGGCGGGCGAAAGCTACACCTACGCTGCCAATGACGTTTCGGTGGGTGATGTGGACGGCGACGGCGCCTACGAGTTCGTGGTGAAGTGGGATCCCTCCAACGCCAAGGATGTCTCGCAGATTGGCTACACCGGCCCGGTCTTCATCGACACGTACAAGCTCGACGGGACCCTACTCAGCCGCATTGACCTCGGCGTGAACATCCGTGCCGGCGCGCACTACACCCAGTTCATGGTCTACGACTTCGATGGCGACGGCCGCTCTGAGACCATCCTTAAGACCGCGCCCGGCACTAAGTCCACCGGATTCACCGCCGCTGGCACGGTCAACAACGAATCGTTCGTGACGCTGCCGAAGGCGGACCTCAAGGCTGGCTGGTCCAACACCGATGACTACCGCATGAGTGCCGCGGACTACCACGAGCATCTGGTGGGCATGTTTCAAGGCTGGACCGAGCACCCCGAAGTGGTGGCCGGCAACTGGCCAGCCACGCTGGAAGAGGCGTTCGGCATTCCGGTTACCCACAGCTACCCACTGTCACGTTCAAGTGCCGTGGAACTGGTGGACTATTTCATGGACGACTACGCCCCATCACGAAGCGCCCGAAATCAGCTGCGCAACTTTGAGGGCTTCATCGTCGACGGCCCGGAATACTTAACCGTGTTCGACAGCGCCACCGGCAAGGAACTGCAGACGGTGACCTACGAGCCCGGCCGCGGCGACGACGGCCTGATGTGGGGCGACTACGCCATGGCCCGGATCGAACCAGGCAACCGGGTTGACCGCTTCCTCGCCGGAGTCGCCTATCTCGACGGCGAACACCCGTCGGCCGTGTTTGCCCGCGGCTATTACACCCGTACCACCATGGCCACCTACGACTGGAACGGCAAGGCACTCACGCAGCGCTGGATGATCGACAGCGGACACGCACCCATGAGTAACCCCTTCAACGATTCCCCGCACGGCCGGGACGGAACGGATCCCACCTACGGGAAGATCACCACCCAGGGATTCCACTCACTCAGTGCAGCCGATGTCGATGGTGATGGGCGGCAGGAAATCGTATACGGCTCCACTACGATCGACGACGACGGCTCTGTGCTGTACAGCTCCTTCGACCAGATGCCGCAAGGAAGTGCCGAACCCGGCGTGAATGCACGGCTGGGCCATGGCGACGCCATGCACGTTGCGGATATTGACCCCAACCGCCCCGGACTGGAAATTTTCACTGTCCACGAAGGCGGAACCTGGGCTCCCTACGGTTCGGCACTGCGAGATGCCGCGACTGGAGAGGTCCTGTTCGGCGCTTACTCCGGCAAGGACACCGGCCGAGGCATGATCGGCGACGTACGCAGCGACGTACCCGGAATGGAAGTTTGGTCGAGCATGCCCGGTGGCACCGAAGCCAGCGGGCTCCTCAGCTCCACCGGCACCATACTTTCCGCGGCGACGCCGGGCACGAATCAGTCCATCCGCTGGTCCGCCAACCTCACAACCGCGCTCGTCAACGGCAGCGGAGATGTCACACCCACCATTGACGACTGGGAAACGGGCAAGGTACTGACCGCCACGGGCACCCGCACGAACAACGGAACCAAGGGCACGGCCTCGTTGGTGGCGGACGTGTTTGGCGACTGGCGCGAGGAACTGCTGGTACGCACCGCAGATTCCAGCGCACTGCGGATTTTCACCAGCACCGAGGTGACCACGCACAAGCTGACAACCTTGATGCACGATCCCCAGTACCGAGTGGAGGTGGCGCGGCAAAATACCGCGTACAACCAGCCCGCTTACACCAGCTACTACCTCGCCAGCGACATGGACTTCACCAAGGTTCCCCTGCTGACGCAGCCCGCAACGCCGGCGGAGCCCAAGTTCGTGGACGCAGGGAAGTCTGCACACGGGATCGTAATTACGCCCAACAGCACAACGATGGACTACTACATTGACGGGGTGAAGGCGAAGCACGGCGCCACCAAGGTCACGGCAGCCACCGTCACCGTCACAGCGGTGCCGAAGGCCTATGTGTCAATCACCGACGGCGCCACCTCCCACTGGCGGCACACCTTCAAGAAATAGCCAGCCGCATTGACTTGACGATGCCGCACACGCAGCCGCCCCGAAACGACGCACTTTTGCGCACGTACGGGGCGGCCTCTTGAGGCACGGGCAACTTCATTTAGCTACCTTCGGCGGCCACTTTGATGCCTCGACGGAACCCGTCCCGCAGCTCCAGCAGCCGCTCTGCAACGAACCCCGCAACGAGCGAAGCCCCATGCTGGTTGAAATGGGTATTGTCGGTGATGCCTTCAGGCCAATGGGCGTGAGTACCAGGGCGGAACTGCGTGAAGTATGCTGCCGACCCTTCCTCGCCAGCAGTGACGTACAGCTGGCTGGTCCAATCGTGGAGGTCGATCACCGGAACGCCCGTGTCGTCGGCGATGCGCCCCACCGCCTGCGCGTAATCCGCCAGCGTGGCGACCGAGGCCCCATCATGGAAGTTGCGCCGCTCCACGGAGGTGCACAGCACGGGGTTTGCCCCTTTGCCGCGGATTTCCCGGACCATGCGACGCAGGTTCGTGGCATATCCGGCATCGGCCACCAGATGCTGGAGCTTTTGGTCATTATGGCCAAATTGGACCAGCACCACGTCTCCAGCGTCCGCCGTGTCCAATAGGGCTTGCCACAAACCTTCTTCGCGAAAGGACTCCGTCGTAGCGCCCCCTTTGGCGAAATTGTGGACGGCCGCCCACGCATGGACATGCGACGCCAGATGGGCGCCCCAGCCACTCATGGGGAACTCTTCGGTGGGGCAGTTGGCAACAGTGGAGTCGCCGGCCAGGAGGATTTTCATGGTTGCTCTCTCGATGGGTGGCCACGTTTCGCAGTGGCTGCGGTGTTGGCCCAAATACTTGTTCACAGTCTCCCGGACCCGCAGGCCGGAAAGCGCTTTTCTAAGCCAAACCCTAGGGGCGCGCCTCCCCTCCGCGCAAGCCCGTGGCCACCGGAATGTCAATTCTGGAAACTTACGCGGAGAACTCGAGCTGGCACTGGAATTGTGACGGCCCCCACCACTAGACTGGGAATTTGTGAAACCTTTCAATTCCGAATAGAGCATTCGATCATAGGAGTTCCATGCCGTCCCCGACCCCCGAGAAATCCAGCCACCCGGACAGCGCAGCCCAGGAGCTGCGCACCACCCGTTTATGGGAGTCACTCCCGGGGCTTTCCTACGGCGGTGACTACAACCCCGAACAGTGGTCAAGAGATATCCATGTGGAGGACATCGAGCTCATGCAGCAGGCCGGTGTCAACGCACTGAGCGTCGGCATCTTCTCCTGGTCCTGGCTTGAACCGTCCGAGGGGCAGTACGACTTCGACTGGCTCGATGAGATCATGGACAACCTTGGTGCAGCCGGCATCAAGGTGGCCCTCGCTACAGCCACGGCGGCACCTCCGGCCTGGCTCGTCCGCAAGCATCCGGAGATCCTGCCCGTCACCGCCGATGGAACCGTGCTGGGACCGGGGTCGCGGCGGCATTACTCGCCGTCGTCGTCCGTCTACCGTCGCTACGCAGCCGGGATCACCCGCGCCCTCGCCGATCGCTACAAGGACCACCCGGCACTGGCGCTGTGGCACGTCGACAACGAACTCGGCTGCCACGTCAGCGAATTCCACGGACCCGAAGACACTGCCGCTTTCCGCGCCTGGCTGGGGCGGCGCTACGGCACCATCGAGGCCCTGAACGAGGCGTGGGGAACGGCCTTCTGGTCCCAGCGCTACGGCAGCTTCGAGGAGGTCCGGACGCCGGGACCGGCCCCGAGCACGCTGAACCCCACCCAGCAGCTTGATTTTGCCCGCTTCAGCTCCTGGGCGCTGATCGACTTTTACTCCATGCTTGTTAACGTCATCCGCGAGGTCACCCCGGACATTCCCGCCACCACCAACTTCATGGCCACGAGCGCCACGAAGGCCCTGGACTACTTTGACTGGGCCAAGCACATGGACGTGGTCGCCAACGATCACTACCTGGTGGCCGCCGATCCCGAACGCCACATCGAATTGGCCTTCAGCGCTGACCTGACCCGCGGCATTGCCAGCGGAAAGCCGTGGATGCTGATGGAGCATTCCACATCCGCCGTCAACTGGCAGCCGCGCAATACGCCCAAGCTGCCCGGTGAAATGCAGCGCAACTCGCTGGCCCATGTAGCACGCGGTGCCGACGCCGTCATGTTCTTCCAATGGCGCCAAAGCAGGGCCGGCTCCGAGAAATTCCACTCGGCCATGGTGCCCCACGGCGGAACGAACACCCGGGTCTGGCGCGAGGTGGTGGAGTTGGGTGCCGCCCTGCGGGCCATGTCTGCGGTGCAGGGCTCCCTTGTGGAGTCCCGGACAGCCATCATCTTTGACTACGAATCATGGTGGGCCAGCGAGTTGGACTCCCACCCCAGCGCGGACGTGAAATACCTGGACCTGCTGCGCGCCTTCCACCGCGCCTTGTTCCTGCGCGGCATCACGGCGGACTTCGTTCACCCCTCTGCCAATCTGGACGGCTATGACCTGATTCTGGCCTGCACGCTGTATTCGGTGAACGACGCCGATGCCGCCAACATTGCTGCTGCCGCCACCCGCGGGGCAACCGTTCTGGTCAGCTACTTCAGTGGCATCGTTGACGAGAACGACGCCGTCCGGCTGGGTGGATACCCCGGGGCCTTCCGCGATCTGCTGGGGATCAACGTGGAGGAATTCCATCCGCTGCCCGAGGGCGGCGCTGCCACGATCGCTGCTGCGGGATCCGGAAACGCTGGCTGGTCGGGGCGAGTCTGGAGCGAGCATGTGCATCTGGCGGGGGCCGAGGCGCTGGCCACTTTCACCGAATACCCGCTGGAGGGTGTCCCCGCGCTGACCCGGAATGCCACTGGCACCGGCTCTGCCTGGTATCTGGCCACGTTCCCGGATGCGAAGGCACTGGACGGGATCGTGGGAACCCTGCTGGAGGAATCCGGCGTAACCGCCCCGGTGGTTGCCGTCCCCGGCGTCGAGCTGACCCGCCGTCGGGCAGCGGACGGCACCGGCTACCTGTTCGCCGTCAATCACGGCACCTCTGACGCCGTAGTTGACGCTTCGGGCAGGGACCTCATCAGTGGCACACCGTTTGCAGGAGTGTTGGCTGCGGCCGCCTTTCTTCTGGTGCTTTTTTGAAATTCCGAGCTTAGGCCTGCAGACCCATTTGGCGGTAGCGCACCGATACCACGGCTAGAACCATGGCCCCAGGGACAACGAAGACCAACGGCGGCAGCATCCACACGAAGGTCAGGCACATGGCAAGGGCAGCGACCAGCAACGCGGTGCCGATCCAGTCGCTGGCTGAATCACGCTGAGCCTGCGCCCAAGCGCCAGGCCAAGCCGAAGGCGGGGCATCCGCCGTCGAGCCCGCCAGCCCAGCGACGCGTTCCCGCTCCGCCTGCCACAACCCGGCAGCACGCAGCAACAGCACAGCAAGTCCACCGGCCAGCAGCACGGTGGCCGCCAGGACCAGCCGCCCGCCGGGCAGTTGTTCAGAGCCTGCCAGCAACACGTTGACAGCGGCAACAGCGCTGGCACCCAGCAAGGCGAACCCAAATTTCCAGCTGCCGGTCAGGGCAGCCCTGAAGTCGGCCCACAAGGAGGCAACGGTGTCCGGACGCCCTGCGATGTGCCGCTCCATGTGCGCCGCGCCGGCAGCATAGGCCGCCGGCGCAGTCACGATGGGAAGCGCCAGGACAAACAGGCACACGCCCAAGAGCAGCGTCTCGCTCAACAAGGCAAACTTGTTGACCTTTGGTGCTGCTGTGGCGGCAAGCCTGGCATTGCGTGTCTGTCGGGTTTCCCTGGCAGACCGGCTGGCGGAGGCCATGGCTATCCTTTCAATCCCTGAGTGGAGACGCCTTCGACGATGTGGCGTTGGAAGATGAGGAAGAACAGCAGTACGGGGAGCAGTGCCAGGACGGACATGGCGATCATGGCGCCGTAGTCCGAGCTTTGAGTTTGGTCCACGAACAATCGCAATGCCAGCGGCAGCGGGTATTTATCGGGGCTGTTGAGGTACAGGAGCGGCCCGAGGAAGTCGTTCCAGCTCCAGATGAATGAAAAAATGGACGCCGTGATGATCGAGGGCTTCATCAGCGGAAGCATGATGCTAATGAAGATCCGCACATGCCCTGCCCCGTCGATCCGTGCGGCTTCGTCGAGTTCTCTGGGCAGGTTGCGCATGAACTGGACCATGAGGAAGACGAAGAACGCCTCGGCACCCAAGAACTTGCCCAACAGCAACGGAACGTAGGTGTCCACGAGGCCCAGCTGCTGGAAAATGATGTACTGCGGAATGATGACCACATGGAACGGCAGCAGCAGCGTGACGATCATGAGGGTGAAAAACAGCTGCCGCCCTGGGAAGTTGATGCGCGTGAATGCATACGCCGTCACGGTGGAGGACAGGACCACCCCCACAACGGAGCCGACAGCCAGAAACAGCGAGTTGCCAAAGAACTGCAAGGTGCTGACTCCGCCAATGCCGTCCATGGCCTTCACGAAGTTGTCAAAGCTGAAGTTGCTGGACCAGATCGCGGCGTTGCCCACAATTTCGCTGCTGGGCTTGAAGGATGAGGCGACCATCCACACGGCCGGGTACATCACCACCGCGATCAGGACCAGGGACACGCCATGGAACAACAACGACTTCAGGCTCCGGCCCAGCATGGTCCGGCTCTTCGGGTCGCGGCCTGCCGGTGCTACAGGAGCGGCTGCGGCCGCGTTCTTCGTCTTGAGTGCTGTGGTTGTCATTTTTCATCTCCGCTGTAGTGAACCCAGTTGTTGGAGGTCTTAAAGAAGATCAGCGTGATGATGCCGATGGCGATGAGCAGCAGCCAGGCCATGGCCGAGGCGTAGCCCATCCGGAAGTCTCCAAAACCGCGCAGGTACAGGTAGAGCGTGTAGAACATGGTGGATCCTGCCGGCCCGCCGGATCCGTTGGAAATAATGAACGCGGAGGCGAAGATTTGGAACGCGTGAATGGTCTCCATCAACAGGTTGAAGAAGATCACCGGGGACAGCATGGGCAGCGTGATGCTCGTAAATTTCTTCCCCCACCCGGCCCCGTCCATCTCGGCCGCCTCATAGAGTTCTGCCGGGACCTGCTTCAGGCCCGCCAGGAAGATGATCATGGGGGCGCCGAACTGCCAGACCGTCAACAGGATCATCATGGGCATTGTCATGTTCGGGTTGCCCACCCAACCGCCGATCCCGATCCCGAAGAAGCTCAGGAACTGATCCACCGGACCGGCGTCGCCAAACATTGCTTTCCAGACAATGGCGATCGAGACGCTGGCGCCAATGAGCGAGGGCACATAGAACGCAGAACGGTAAAAGCCCTGCCCGCGGCGCTTGCTGTTGAGCAGCATCGCAATGGCCAGTGCCGCCAACAGCTTGGTCGGCGTACCAAAGACCACGTACGTCAAGGTCACCTTGACGGACTGGAGGAAGCGTTCATCCGCGAACAGGTTCGTGTAGTTGTCGAACCCAATCCACTTTGGCGCTTCAAACAGGTTGTAGTTGGTGAAGGAGAGATACAGCGAGGAGATCATGGGCCCGGCTGTCAGGACAATGAATCCCAGCAGCCAGGGCAGCAGAAAAGCGTATCCGGTGCGGGCCTCGGCCCTGCGCTGCTTGGACTTCTCATTTCGCAGCGGAGGACCGGACTTCGCCCGCCGGGTGGGGGCTGGTGTTTGCGTCAATGTTATTGCTTCCGTCTACTACGCGTTTTGCTTGATAACGTCTTCGGCCGAGGTGAACCACTGGTCAACAGCTTGGTCCACGGTGACCTTTCCGAAGTTCAACTCTTCCTGAATACGCAGGAACTCAGTCTCCAGCGTCCCGAAACCAACAATCGGCGGCTCCGGTGCGTCACTGAGGTACTTGGAGATGGACTCTTCATAGGCCACAACCTGGGCGTCGACACCGTCAAAGGTTGTGCCCTCGCGCTGAATCTTCGACGCCGGAACGCCGCGGGAGGTCTTGAAGATTTCGCCAACCTCAGGAGAGTTGACCATGAAGTCGATGAACTTTGTGACAGCTTCGGCGTTCTTGGTCTTGGCACTGGCCACCATCAGCATGGAAGGCTTCAGGAACAGGCCAAGGTTGTCAGGATCGTCCGAAGGAATCGGCACCATCTTCAGCTCCGTTGCCCCGGAGTCAGCGAGGTAACCGGCCATGAAGTTGTCCCAGGTGGGCTCCGAGACGGTCTTGTTGGAACCGAAGGGCGACTTCGGCAACAGCTGGGTGACCTTGTCCGAGGCAATAATGGCCGGTGTGCCGCGCAGCTCCGAAGCCATGTTCCACCACTTCCGCAGGTCTTCCTTCGTGAACCCAAGTTTGCCGTCCGCAGTGAATGCAGGGATGCTGTTCTGGCGCAGCCAGATGTTGAACTGCCACCAGATGCCGGTGAAGTCGGTGGAACCGTTGTACTTTCCACCGCTCTTGGTGCCGGCGTCGGTCAGGAACTGCTGGTACTGCGCATAGGTCCACTTGCCCGTCGGCTCGGCCAGGCCGATTTCCTTAAGCTTGGCCGGGTCGTAGTAGACAGCGAAGGCGTTGGTGCTGGTGGGGATACCAAACTGCTTGTCATTGACCTTGCCGGAAGGCAGCAGCGTCTTTTCAAAGCCCGACAGGTCGATGCCCACGTCGCTGAGGTCCAACAGCTGGTTGCGCTGGGCGTAGTCGCGCAAGTAGGACAGGTCCCACTGCATGACGTCCGGCAGCCCGCCGCCAGCGGCCTCTGTGGCACGCTTCTGCCAATAGCCCGCCCAGTCCGAGAAGGTTCCTACGACCTTGATCGTCGGGTTCTTCTGATTGAAGAGTGCGATGGCCTTGTTGGTTCGCTCAGCGCGGTCATCGTTGCCCCACCAGGTGTAGTTCACCACGGTGGGGTTCTCCGCGGTGCCGCCACCAGCGTCGCCGCTGGACTTGCCGCACGCCGACAGCAATGCGGTGGCAGCCACACCTGTGGCAATGGTGGTAATGAAATTCCTTCTGCTGATCATTGGAGCTCCCTTGCTCATTGATTCGAACGGCACCTTGTGGCGGCCGCCAATTACGGTTATCGGGGGTGTCCTGCCACCATCTTGCTGTGACCCTGATTACACCTTCTGAAACGTTACAATAATCGTCATTCACCACCTTGGCAAGCGCATTCCCAAAATTCGCAATGTGGCTTCAAGATAATTGTGAGCGTTAACAATTTGATTACGCTTTTCGAGTCGTCTCTTGAGCCACCACCCAGGCCCCCGGTCGGAACCGGCAACAAACAAGGGATTCCCACGCCATGATGGGGTCGCTTCCGTGCCAATTGCCAAGGTGGGGCATCAAAATAGCCGTTAACGCATTGCGGCGCGTTACCCGCCGGAGTATGGGAACGCGCCGTCGTACGTAGAAGGGTGCTGCGCTAAAGGGTCAGCGCCCCGTGGCCGCGAGGGACCCGCCACGGGCCGCTTGTGGGCGGTGGAGCTTAGATCAGGCCCTGTGCCAGCATGGCGTCGGCGACCTTGACGAAGCCGGCGATGTTGGCGCCAACCACGTAGTTGCCCGGGGAGCCGTAGGTATCGGCCGTCTCGGCGCAACGATCGTGAATTCCAACCATGATCTGCTGCAGGCGGTTCTCAGTGTGCTCGAAGGACCACGCGTCACGGCTGGCATTCTGCTGCATCTCAAGTGCGGAGGTGGCTACACCGCCGGCATTGGCTGCCTTACCCGGGCCGAACAAGATGCCGGCTTCCTGGAACACGGCAACAGCACCGCTGGTGGAGGGCATGTTGGCGCCTTCAGCGATGGCGATCAGGCCGTTCTTCACGAGACGGGTGGCCGCCTCGGTGTTCAGCTCGTTCTGCGTTGCGCAGGGAAGGGCAACGGCCGCGTTGACGTCCCAGACGGATCCGCCTTCAACGTAGCTAACCGAGGCGCCACGGCGAACCGCGTATTCCTTCAGGCGGCCACGTTCCTTCTCCTTGATCTGGCGTAGCAGGGGAACGTCAATGCCGTTCTCATCCACAATGTAGCCGGAGGAATCCGAGCAGGCCACAACCTTGGCGCCGAACTGCTGGGCCTTGGCAATGGCAAAAGTGGCCACATTTCCGGAACCGGAGACAATGACACGCTGGCCGTCGAGCGAGGTGCCACGAGTCTTCAGCATTTCCTGCGTGAACATGACGGTGCCGAATCCGGTTGCCTCCGGACGAACCAGGGAACCGCCCCAACCAATGCCCTTGCCGGTGAGGACACCGGACTCGTAGCGGTTGGTGATGCGCTTGTACTGGCCGAAGAGGTAACCGATCTCGCGGCCGCCAACACCAATATCGCCGGCGGGGACGTCGGTGTATTCGCCGATGTGGCGGTACAGCTCGGTCATGAAGCTCTGGCAGAAACGCATAACCTCGGCGTCAGACTTGCCGCGGGGGTCAAAGTCGGAACCGCCCTTGCCGCCACCGATGGGCATGCCGGTCAGGGCGTTCTTGAAGATCTGCTCGAAACCGAGGAATTTGACGATGCCAAGGTACACCGACGGGTGGAAACGCAGCCCACCCTTGTACGGCCCAAGCGCAGAGTTGAACTCGACACGGAAACCACGGTTGATTTGGACCCTGCCGGAATCATCCATCCACGGCACACGGAAAATGATCTGACGCTCGGGTTCGCACAAACGCTGAAGCACAGCCGCGTCCACGAATTCCGGGTGCTTGTCCAAAACCGGGCCAAGGCTTTCGAAAACTTCCAGCACGGCCTGGTGGAATTCTTTTTCCCCGGGGTTACGGGCTAAAACTTGCTCCCGGATTGTTTCAAGCCTGGTATCCATGAGTCTCCTGAAAAAGGGTGTGGCGCCGTACAACGGCGCGTAAATAAGCTCACTGGCAATTTTCCAGCCACCACGGCTCTAATACCAATTTTGCTCACGAACCGATACTGCATGCAAGATCATGCAGAAATACCTCGAGCATTGTCGGGGATGGTGCTCCGTACTAGTTCTTCCGACGCTTGAATGTTGGCAACGTCGGAAGGTTGGCCAACAGGTCAGCGGCCTTGTTGGCCGCCCTGCCCACACTACGGCTCAGTTGGCTCTGAACGCCACCGTCGACGTCGTTCGAATGCACAATGGTTGCTACCTGGCTTGAGGCAACATGAGCCGGAGCGGCCTTTGCTGCCGGCATTTTTGCTGCCGGGGTAACGACAGCAGGCGCGCCTGAAACAACATCCGATGGTGCGCTCGTTCCATTCGTTGCCGGGGCGGTCCGAACCGTGGTCGAAGGACGTGTGGTGTGGCCGTTCTCCGAAACGGAAACAGGAGCAACGGAAACAGGAACATGAGGCTTCTTTGCATGCTCGACCGGCTTCACGCCGTTAGTCGAAACCGCAGCAACGGCCACAATGGCGGCGCCAGCACCCAAAGAATCCAGCCATGTCGAAACCATGGCCAGCGGCTCGGTGTTGATGCCGTAGAAACGTTTCTGTCCCTGGGCACGCATTGTCACGACGCCCGCCTCGCGAAGAACCCGCAGGTGCTTGGAAACCGTCGGCTGCGAAACGCCCAGTTCATCGACCAGCTGGCCCACGGCTTTACTCTCCTGGGCCAGTGCTTCCAAGATGTCCCGACGGGTGCTTTCGGCAATTACCGCAAAGACTTTTTCTGCAACCATTCCACTACCCTAGCGACATATGCCCGTGAGAGCATCTTGGAGCCTTCTTCAAGGCCATGATTCAGCTGATTAATGCTTCAGCAGTGCTTCTGCGACACCGGGGCTATTAACTTTTTCGAGCCAGTCAAGCAGCTCGGGATATGTCGAGGAGTTTCCGGCGATCAAGCTATGGAGCTGCGGATATCCGGCAGCAAGTTCGTGGAGCCGGGTGTGACTTGTGACCGGGTTGGCGGCCTCGGCCATCAGTTCGTGGAGGTCGGCCGGGTTCGCAGCTACCGCAAGAGGAACTAGGCGGGCCGGGACGCCGTCGAAACTAAAACCGGCGTTGGGCGCCGCAATGGCGCCGAAGTGCTCGCGCATGGATCGGGGTACCCACACGATCGCAACTATCGCGACTGGAAATACGAACGCCAAGGCGGCGGCAAGCCCGGTCAGGCCCCAGGACAACGTCTTGGGGCCAACGAGGACGAGCACGAGAAACAGGAGAAACAAGAGGGCCGCGTACGCGGTTCCCAGCTTTCGCCCCTGCCGTGTTCCGCTCTTCAACGGCGCTGCCGTCACGAGGAAGCCGGCAACTCCAAGCACCGCGATGACTAGTGTAAACACCCACACAAACGGTGCTTCATGGAAGTGCCGCAGCAGGTACCGATCGCTGGCCAGCACGCGGATCAAGTTTACGAGGGCCACAAGGCCAACGCCGGCCGAGGCCGCCAGGGCCAGCCGCAACACCGCTGTGCAAACGGACTGCCACTTCTCAAGGGCAGGCCGTTGGATCATCAGCCTGCCCAACGATGGGGCAGCAGCGATTGCCCCGAATGCCATCCAGAAAACGACGCTGAAGGTCGGCGATGACCCATAGAAACCTGCCACCACGCGCGAGGTTCCGGGCAGCGAGATAAAGCCCAACAGCAGCCCGGCAGCGCCGATGCCCATACCTACCAAGCGCCACGGCTGGCTCTTCTGAAGAATCTTCAAAGCCACCACCACGAACAGGGCAGGCGTGAACAGTCCGAGAAGAATCGGGGACACAAGATACAAGGGGCCCAAGGGAAAGTCCTTGCCGACCACCAGGAACCTGGCACTTTCAATCAGCACGGTCAGGACCGTGAGCCCGGCAACACCCAAAAGCGCATACAGCCAGCGTCGGTCCCGTGCCGCATCGACCACAGGATCGCCCAGTTCGGCCTGCCTCGGGGTCGCGGCCAGCACTGCACCTGCAACACCGAAGGCCAAGGCATCCCCCAACCCCCTGGGGCTCACCAGCTCCAGGACCAGATACACCACAACAACCACAAGGTAGGGCGCGTTGGCCAGCAATCGCAGGTCCTGCATCTTCCTGTAGTTCCAGCCCGTGCCAAGCGCCCCCGATCGCCACAGATAGCTCACACCAAGGGACAGCATGCTGACAATCGTCACCAGAAGAACATCGACGCGGCCCGCGGCCAGCGACGAGCCACCCACGGAGCCCGAAGCTGCCACACGCCATGGCAGGAACAAGGAGGTCACCAGCAGCATCAGCGCCAAGGCGTCAGTGATGTAATCGCGCACAGTGATGGCCGCGAACGGGCTTTCCCCCGACCCGGCGGTCGCCGCTTCCGGCTGGCCGGTGCTCGGCCAAGAAAGTTCCGGCGTGCTGTGGGTCATCTACTAGCTCCTGAAATTCGGCCCTGCGGCCACCAACGTATCAACTCGTTCAAGAACTATCATGACAGGGCTCCCTGTGCCTCAACCGTGCCCCGTCAAAGCCGTCAAAGCCGTCAAAGCCGTCAAAGCCGTCAAAGAACAGAATTAATCGAACCAGGGGTCCAGCCCATACAGCGGGAACACCGATTTTCGTGTCGCCATAACCGTCCGGTCCAGTGCGTCCGAGGGGTTGTACCCCACCTCCCACGAGCGCCACCAGGTATCGGCGTCTTCGCCCATGAACAACGGCGCCACCTGACCGTACTTCTCCGCCACATGGATCCGCCACGGCTCCGGCACGGCTGTGCGCAGCGGCACCGGTTTGCCGGCCACGATCGCCATGAGGTGGCTCCAAACGCGCGGCACCACACTGAAAATGTCGTATCCACCGCCACCCGTGGCGATCCAGCGGCCACCACAGACCTTCTCGGCCAGCCCCGCAATGCTCAGTGCGGCCTCACGCTGACCATCCACAGACGTGTTCAAATGCGAGAGCTCGTCATTCCGATGTGAATCACAGCCATGCTGACTGACAATGACCTCCGGCCCAAAGGCCTCCACCAGTTGAGGAACGACGGCGTGAAAGGCTCGGAGCCAACCGGCATCCGAGGTTCCGGCCGGCACTGCGACGTTGACCGCGGTGCCTTCCGCGTTCGGCCCGCCGATGTCATTGGCAAACCCTGTCCCGGGAAATAACGTCACACCGGATTCGTGGAGAGAGATGGTCAGCACCCTCGGATCATCCCAAAAGATGCGTTCGGTGCCGTCGCCGTGATGGGCATCAATGTCGATGTAGGCCACCTTCGACACCCCGGACGCCAGCAGCTTGGCGATGGCCAGTGCGGTGTCGTTGTAGATGCAGAATCCACTGGCCTTGTCGGGAAGGGCGTGGTGCATGCCGCCACCAAAATTCACGGCACGGAGGGTTGTTCCGCCCAGAATGGCGTCTGCGG
This sequence comes from Specibacter sp., assembly GCA_046714315.1. Classification (GTDB taxonomy): domain Bacteria; phylum Actinomycetota; class Actinomycetes; order Actinomycetales; family Micrococcaceae; genus Specibacter. The sequence continues at coordinate 5,540 of JBKKBD010000017.1, read as the reverse complement.
CCAGCAGGGATCCGCCGGCGAGCCTTGCGCTGGCCTCGTGCATACCGGCAAATGCAGGATCGTCTTCGGTACCAAGGCCTCGGCCGTGATCAGAATGGGCCGGGTTCTCCCCCACATGGCGCACCGCAGCGATGTATTCACGCGTGTGCACCGTAGCAAGTTGGTCATCTGATGCCACATAGGACTGAACAACATTGACCTGCGGGAGATCGAAAATTCCCAACTCTCGCGCCAAGCCCGCTGTGAGCTCGAGGCGCTTGGGCGACATGGGATGGCTGGGGCCAAAGTTGTACGCGGACATGGCCGCATCGCAGACTATGCTTGTCGGGACGGCCGCCGGACCGGTGCTGGCAAAGGATGACATCCACCACAGGCTATCGAAGTCAGGCCGTAAATGCCGTATCCGCGGCTCCGGAACAGTTCATGGCAGGAAGGGCAGCGCAGCGTTGACAGCTAATTCAACAGATACGCAGCGGCTGCTTCGATGGCCACTAAAAGTCGTTGTGACCGTCCGCGACTTCGTGGACAGGGTGGCCAACAGCTCGCCTGCCCGGTTGGCCCTGATTGTCTTTGCCCTGGTCATTCTGGCGTTCACACTGGCACTCAGCCTGCCCGTGGCATCCAGCAGCGGCCAGCCCACTGCCTTCCACGACGCCCTCTTCACAGCGGTCTCCGCGGTCTGCGTCACCGGGCTGACCACAGTCTCAACAGCCCTACACTGGTCATTCTTTGGCCAGCTCGTTATCTTGATCGCCATCTTCGTTGGTGGCTTGGGCATCCTGACCTTGGCGTCCTTGATGTCCCTGATGGTCAGCAAGCGGTTGGGCGTGCGTGGCAAGCTCATCGCCCAGGAAGCCATGAACGCCGGGCGTCTGGGCGAGGTGGGTACGCTGCTGCGCATTGTCATCAGCACCTCCGTCGCGATTGAAATTGCCCTGGCCTTGGCCCTGGCGCCACGGTTCCTGATTCTGGGCGAATCCATCCCCCAAGCCATTTGGCATGCCACGTTCTACTCCATCTCTGCCTTCAACAATGCTGGCTTTACGCCACATTCCGACGGCGTGGTGCCCTACGAGGCAGATCTGTGGATCCTCACTCCCTTGATGATCGGCGGCTTCATCGGAAGCCTCGGCTTCCCCGTCATGATGGTCTTGTTGGCCACCGGGTTCCGCTTTAAGAAGTGGACGCTGCACGCAAAATTGACCGTCCAGGTCTCACTTCTGTTGCTCGGTGCCGGCGCCGTCATGTGGGGTGCCATGGAGTGGACAAATCCGGCAACAATTGGCGCCATGAGCGTGGGAGACAAGATCACCCACTCAGTCTTTGCCTCCGTCATGACCCGCTCCCTCGGCTTCAACCTTGTAGATATGAACGCCATGCAGACCCCCACCATGCTGCTCACCGATGCACTCATGTTTGTGGGAGGCGGCTCGGCCTCGACGGCCGGCGGCATCAAGGTCACCACCCTGGCCGTAATGTTCCTTGCCATTGTGGCCGAGGCCCGCGGCGACAACGATGTGAAGATCTACGGGCGGACCATCCCGCAGGGCACCATGCGCGTTGCCATCTCGGTTATCATGATGGGCGCCACGTTCGTCATGATTGCGTGCGGACTGTTGTTGGCCATCTCCGGGGAAAGCATGGACCGGGTGCTCTTTGAAACTATCTCCGCCTTCGCCACGGTGGGACTGAGTACGGGGCTCAGTGCCGAGCTCCCGCCGTCGGGTGTTTATGTTTTGTGCGCCATGATGTTCTTTGGCCGCGTCGGTTCCATAACGCTGGCCGCCGCACTGGCTCTTCGTCAGCGTCGCCAGCTATACCACTACCCGGAAGAGAGGCCCATCATTGGCTGAGAAAACAGACTCCAGCAACCGCCCACCGCACAATGCCCCGGTATTGGTGATTGGTTTGGGCCGGTTCGGTGCCGCCACCGCGCACCAGTTGGTCAAGCAGGGCCGTGAGGTGCTCGCCATTGAACGTGATCGGACCCTGGTGCAAAAGTGGGCCGGCGTGCTCACTCACGTTGTCGAGGCGGATGCCACCGACATCGACGCGTTGCGCCAGCTCGGGGCACAGGATTTCAGCTCGGCAGTTGTGGGTGTGGGAACGTCCATTGAATCCAGTGTGCTCATCACCGTAAATCTGGTGGATCTGGGCATCGCGCACCTGTGGGTCAAGGCCATCACGCAATCGCATGGCAAGATCTTGCGACGGATCGGCGCCAACCATGTCATCTACCCGGAGGCCGACGCCGGCGTCCGTGCGGCGCACCTGGTGGGCGGGCGAATGTTGGACTTCATCGAGTTCGACGACGATTTCGCGATCGTGAAAATGTACCCGCCCAAGGAAACGCAGGGCTTCACACTGGAGGAGTCCAAGGTCCGTTCCAAGTACGGTGTGACGGTGGTTGGCGTGAAATCCCCCGGCGAGGACTTTACTTACGCTCAGCCCAATACCCGGGTCTCGAGCCGTGACATGCTCATTGTTTCCGGCTACGTTGACCTGCTGGAGCGTTTCGCCGCAAGGCCCTAAACTCACACTTTTGCGCTGGCCGGCGTCTACAGGGCAGGAGGTAATTTGTTGATGATCCAGCACATGATTTTTGACTCGCCCTTGGGCCCCCTGACGGCTGTGGCGAACGACGCGGGACTGCAAGCCGTGTATATGGCGGTGCACAAGCGCCGCCCGGCTTTGGGGACGTTTGGGACCGAAGTTGCAGCGGCTTCGTCGCCGGTTCTGGCGGCGACTGCCGAACAATTGGGAGAATACTTCTCCGGTGAACGCCAGGAATTCACGCTTCCGTTGGCACCGGTTGGCAGCGATTTCCAACACCGGGTATGGACGGCGCTGCGCGAAATCCCGTATGGGGAGCTACGCACATACGGCCAGCTGGCGGCTGATTTGGGCGATAGGTCTATGGCTCAGGCGGTGGGCTCGGCCAACGGGCGCAACCCCATCAGCATCATCGTCCCCTGCCACCGGGTGGTGGGTGCGGACGGTTCCCTGGTGGGCTACGCCGGAGGACTGGAAAACAAGGAGTTCCTCCTGGAATTGGAGAACCCTGCCCGGTTCCACACCGAGGCCCTGTTCTAGGTGAGCACGTTTTGAGTGGCACAGCCGGTGGCGCGCTCCCACCCTTCGAGACGCTGGTGGCTGAGCATGGTGGCACCGTGTTGCGCGTCTGCCGAGGTTTGGTGGGTGTGGACGACGCCGATGACGTCTGGCAGGAAACGTTCCTAGCCGCATTGCGCGTCTATCCCACCACTGCAGGAGTGCAGAACCGGGAGGCCTGGCTCGTCACGATTGCCCGTAACAAGTCCGTGGACCACCATCGGAAGCTCCAGCGGCTGCCGATGCCTGTAGACGGCGCCAGCGCCGCCGAGGGCGACGTCTCCGGACGTGACCCATTGGGCGGTGACGCCGGGCAGTGTGGCGGTGACGTCGTCGTACGTTCCGTTCTGGCCAGCGAGGCCGCCACACACGTGTGGACCGCACTTACCCAACTGCCGCCAACCCAACGCGAGGCCGTGGTTTACCACCATCTGGCCGGGCTACGCTATGCCGCGGTGGCAGAAATATTAGGAAATTCCGAGGCCGCGGCACGGCGGGCCGCAGCCGATGGGATGAAGACTTTGCGCACTGTGTTGGCGCCTGTTGTGAGGAATGATGACAATGATTGAGCACAAGATGCCCACCGAACTTGCCCCGGTGGCTGCTGTGGACGTTACAGCCCTCGATCGGCTTGGGGACGCATTGCAGCAGGCGTCAGCGGCCGGGGGGCTGCTTGATGTTGGCTACCGGGTGATCGATTCTCCCGTGGGACAGCTGCTGTTGGCTGGCACGGAGGCCGGGCTGGTGCGTGTGGCCTTTGCCAGCGAGGGGCACGATTCTGTTCTGGAATCGCTCGCGGCAACCATTAGTCCGCGGATTCTGCGGGCGCCGTCGCGCCTGGATCTTGCGGCGCGGGAATTCGAGGAATATTTTGCCGGGCGCCGTAAGGATTTTGATGTGGCCTTGGACCTCCGGCTTGCCACTGGTTTCCGCCGTGAAGTCTTGGATTATTTGCCGCACATTGAGTATGGGCATACTGCCAGCTATGCCGCCGTGGCAGCTCTGACGTCCAGTCCGCGGGCGGTGCGGGCGGTAGGCACGGCGTGCGCACGCAATCCGCTGCCGCTGGTGGTACCTTGTCATCGGGTGATCCGCTCCGACGGTTCGCAAGGGGCATATTTGGGCGGCACGGAGGCGAAGTCGTTCCTCCTCGATCTGGAGTCCACAGCCACCCCCACCGACGCTCGCGCAGATACGGGGCACTTTTGACCGACGCTCGCTCAGTGCGGTTTCGACACTGAGCGAGCGTTTCCCAGAAATGCCCTATAAGTGAGCGAGGGTTACTGGGTGGAGAGTTCCTCGGTAATCTGGGCTGCGCGGCCGGCTGCTGCCTGCGCTCCTGCCAGCACAATGCCAGGCAGGCCGTCGCGGTCGAAACTTGCAATGGCCTGTTCGGTTGTTCCATTGGGGCTGGTCACGGCGCGGCGCAGGGCCGCAGCGTTGGCCCCCGGTTCGGCCAGCATGATACCGGCTCCGGCGACGGTTTCACGGGCAAGGATCTGCGCAATCTCGGGAGCAAGGCCAAAATCTTCGGCTGCGGCAGCCATGGCTTCAGCCAGGTAAAACGCGTAGGCCGGGCCCGATCCGCTGATGGCCGAGACAGCGTTCTGCTGATCCTCAGGGATATCCAGTACGACACCGGAACCGTCGAACACTTCGTGGGCGTCAGCTAGGTGATGCTCGTCGACAGACGAGCCTGCGGACAGCGCTACCACTCCTCGGCCAACCTTTAGCGGGGTGTTGGGCATGGAGCGAACAACGGGCTGCCCGGGTCGAAGGGCACTTTCCAACTGCGCCAGCGATACTGCCGCTGCAACACTGATTACCACTGCGCTGGGGTCAAGGGAATCGGCAACCTCACGGCACAGGTCCATGATGCCAACGGGCTTCACACCCAGGATCACCACGCTGGCGCCCTCCACGGCTTGGGAATTTGCGCTCGTCTCTTCGTTGGAGGCTAGCGCGGTTACCCCATGGAGACTGGCCAGTTCATTGGCCCGCTCGGGCCGCCGGACTGTCACAACCACGGACTGGGGCGATACTCCAGCGGCAAGCATGCCAGCGAGAATGGCTTCGCCCATCGAGCCGCAACCAAGGAACACAATCTTTTTCATCATTTCTCCATCTTGTCTTTGCCCCAGCATTGCACGCAACCGCACGGTCTTTGCAACCGCGCGCATCAAGTACTGAAGTCAACAAAATTACTTAATGGCAAACGCACAGCCTGCGCCCGGGGTACTCTCACCAGCGGACCGTAATCTTTTAAATACCTCATAAGGGTGCGAGTGATGATCGGACTGGCCTTGTCCTGAAGACCAGTCAAATCGCCGGAGACCTCGCCAGTGATTCCCCCCATCCACTGGTGACACAATCTCCGGCGATTTCGCATTTAACGGGATAAGCCCACGTCTTTTGTTTATGTAGTCGTC
>JBKKBD010000016.1:0-25312 GCA_046714315.1 Specibacter sp. | reverse complement strand
TTGTCGATGGCCGCCTGGACCTCGGCCTTCTGGCCACCGAGGACGTTGGCGTTGTCAATGAGGTAGGTTCCGCCGGGGATCGTCACCGGCGGTTCGGCTTGCGCGAGTCCGGCCGGGCCCACCATGAGGGCAAGCAAAGCCAGCACCGCTAAGAATGGGGAAAAACGCTTCAACCGTGAAAACATCGCTCACCTTTGACTGTGGGACCACTGTGGAGATCGGCCTGAGTACATCAAACGATACTATGGCGGTGTTTGAATGGCGTGAGTGATTTTCCGCTCTGCGAATAACCCTGCGAGGGTGGTTCGACAGGAGATAATGAAAGCTGGGAGACCTTCACAGCTACCTTCCAGCAAACGTTCGTCAAGGCATCAGCCTCGGTCGAGAAGATGAAACTCAGATAAAGAATTCATCACATGAGATTTCAATGAAGGGAAAGCTGATGAACGAGAACAACGGTGAAGACACCACCGGCATCAACCAGCAAAATATCAACTCTCCGCAGGTGCCGGAGACCGCAGCTGTTCCCGAGACTGAAGTTCCTGAAGCAAAGACTTCGGAAACACCCCTCGCCTCCCAGCCTGTTGCTCCCCGGCCGTGGCAGGCGAGCACCCCGCCGCCTCCGCCGGCACCAACTCCGGCCTATGGTGCCCACCGCTATGGCGCATCGTCCTCCCCGGACCCGGCCACCTCACAGAATCCCACGGAGCGCGTCCCCACGCATGGTGCGTCCTCCGCAGTAGGGGCGCCAGCTCCGACGGAAGCCAGCCCTGCTTCGGCCAATCCCACCGAGCCCATCCCGTCTCCCGCGGGGGCACCTCATACAGCGACGGGACACGCGGGGCCGGGGTATCCGGCGTCGAACGCGTATCCGCACACCTTGGCGCCAGCCGTCACGGCACCGCCCAAGGAGCGCAAGAAGGTTGGCATGGGGTTGTTCGCGGGCAGTGTTCTGGCCGCAGCTCTCGTGGGCGGTCTCGTGGCAGGAGGATCCATGTTCCTGGTGGACCAGCAGGGCAACGGCTCGGCCTCCGGTGCGAGCCAGCAGAGCGCACCGCTGGTAGTAAACAACACCAGCAGTGTGAATGCTGTAACGGCGGCAGCTGCAAAGGCCATGCCGTCCGTTGTGACGATCTCGGCCACCAGCGGAAGCTCAGGCGGCACGGGTTCTGGCATCATTTTGGACGCAGAAGGCCACATCCTGACTAACACGCACGTTGTGACGCTCGACGGCGCAGCCTCCCATGCCACCATCGAGGTCCAGACCAGTGACAACAAGGTCTATAAGGGGACAATAGTGGGCACCGACCCGCTCTCGGACCTGGCCATCGTCAAGATCGACGCCCCGAACCTGGTGCCGGCCACGCTCGGTGAATCCGGGAAGATCAATGTTGGCGATACCGTCATCGCGATCGGCTCCCCGCTGGGGTTGAACGGAACTGTCACCGACGGCATTGTTTCCACACTTAACCGCACCATCCAGGTAGCGTCCTCAGCAGTACCGGAGGACACCAGCGACGAGTCCCAGACTCCTGATGACAGCGGCAACGGGTTCCGTTTCTCTCCTCCGGGTGGCGGCACGGATACCACCGCAGCGCAGGGGACCGTCAACCTGAACGTGATCCAGACCGACGCGGCCATCAACCCCGGCAACTCCGGCGGCGCACTGGTCAACTCGAACGGTGAAATCATCGGCGTCAACGTGGCCATTGCCTCAACCGGCAGCTCGTCCAACTCCAGCAGCCAGAGCGGCAACATCGGTGTGGGCTTCTCCGTCCCGATGGACCACGCCAAGCGTGTTGCCGAGGAAATCATCAAGAACGGCTCGGCCAGTCATGGCCAGCTCGGTGTTTCTGTCAGCGGAACCAGCTCGAGCGGAACTGACAGCGCCTTCTCGACCGGCGCCACCGTCGCCGAGGTAACCTCCGGCAGTGCCGCGGACAAGGCAGGTCTGAAAAAGGGCGACGTCATCACCCAGCTTGGCGACCGCACTATCAGCGACCCGGCCGAACTGACCGCAGCCGTCCGCGAGCAGGCGGGCGGCGCCACCGTCGCCGTGAACTTCACCCGCAACGGCAAGGAACAGTCGGCAGACATCAAGCTGGACACCATGAAGTAACTTTTCGCTGGCAGTTCATCAGCCAAAAGCACACAGCCCCATCCGGCGCCACTAAGGCAGCTGGATGGGGCTTCTTTTATGGCCCGCACCTTACCCTCGCTAATTACGCCTCGCGGAGAACCGAGTTCAATACGGGGCTCGACGCAGCCAGCCCCGCCCAGACCAGACCGATGCCTCCAGCTAAGACTGCCGCGATCACCAGCAGGGACAGGGGCGCAAAGATCATTGCCATACCCGTGAGCGGGAACAATAGGACTCCGGCCATGACGGCCGAGCCCACCGTGACAATTTGCACCGGCCACATCACGGCCCGCTTGCGGGCGGCATCCATGACAGAGCGCGGCATGCCCAGCCGGTCAAGACTCACATACAGCTCACGGCGGTCAAGGATTGCAGCGGCCTGATTCACGCCAGCGCTGGAAGCTACGAGTAGGAATGAAGCCACCACCGTAATTAACACACCTGTGCGCATATCCTTGAACAAGATCTCATCGGCGGTGTTTTGGGCCTCGCCTGCGGAGTTGAGGATCGCGAGACCGGTGCCCGCCACCACGGCGATGAAACTTGTCATGGACAAGGAGCTGACCTGCCGCCACGCAGCCTTGGGTGACTCCAGAATGGTCCTGGCTGCCAAAAGCCGCACTGGGGTGGTGGCCTTGCGAAGGCCCCGGCCGGCCAGCCACTTCAAGACAAACGGTCCCATGAGGTTCAACAGGGCCAGACCGCCGGCGAAACTACCGCACAGGACCACGATCATGATGGCGGCCGAACCACTGGCGGTAACGCTGGACATGACGGCGTAGAGAACCACGGCGGCTCCCGCCCCCAGGGCCAAACGAAGCCAATGAACCGTCGGAGCTTTTTGCCGCGTACGAACCCCCAACGGTGACAGCACCACAAGGCGTAGGCCAAGAGCGGAGCTGACGGCGGCCAGCAGAATCAGGGATGCCACGGCAATCAACAGAGCACCTGCCGGGAGCCACAAAGTTGCCAGCCCCAGAGCTTGGCCCTGAAAGGGAATCAAGGCAATGGCGGGCAAGGCCGCTGCATAGAGGAAGATTCCGGCCACCACGCCCACTACGGCAACGAGCGTGGATTCAACCACAGTCAGAACGGACACTAGGGCTGGAGTCCCGCCCAGCAACCGCAGCGTTGACAGTCGCTCGTCACGGCGTCGGGCAGAAAGTCTGGCTGCAGAACCGCCAAGGGTCAGCATGGGCAGCACCATCAGGGACACTGCAAACGCCGCCAACATTTGGTAGGTTCCCGCGGTACCCGAGGGGTCATGGGGCGGGGCATTCGTGAAGAAACTCATGGCGCCGGCCAGCACAATCAGCAACAGGGCCGTCACCAACGCAAACGCGAGGGCAGGCAACGCGATGACTGCCTTGCTCCCCGGCGCCGGCCGGGACATCATCCAGAGAATGGAAAACGTGGATTTCACGGCTGGCCCGCCCAATCCTGGCCGGCAACAGTGCTGCCCTGACTTATCGAGGGATGCGCGGCCATGGGGTTGAACGGCTGCTGCATATAGGTGGTTCCCGATCGTACGGGAGCCGGGGTGCCGGGTATGGCCGTAGCGGCACTCAGGTGGGCCGGCGGCGAGAGGGACAGCACGCCGTCGGCCATAAACAGGGTGCGGCTGCAGCGGGTGGCAACCGTGGGATCGTGCGTGACAAGGACCAGGGTGTTGCCGCGTCCGGCGGTGGCTTCAAGGAGTGCGCCCATGACGTCGGCGGAGGTGTTGGAGTCCAGGGCGCCGGTGGGTTCATCGGCGAAGACGATGCGGGCGCCGGTGACCTGGGCGCGGGCAATGGCCACGCGCTGTGCCTGCCCTCCGGAGAGCTCGCCGATGCGGCGGTTCTCCATCCCGGCCAGGCCAAGGTGGGCCAGCCATCCGGAGGACTGAGCTTCGGCCTCGCGGCGCGGAACGCCATTGAGCATGAGTGCCAGAGCCACGTTCTCGATAGCCGTCAGCTCGGGAATCAACAACCCGGACTGGAACACAAAACCAAAAGCCTCGCGGCGCAGCTTGGAGCGCTGGGTCTCATTGAGGGCCGTAACGTCGGTGCCCGCGTAATTTACACTTCCCGAATCAGGGGAGGTGATGCCAGCCAGGGTGTGCAGGAGGGTGGTCTTGCCCGAGCCGGAGGCGCCCATGATTGCGACGGATTCGCCGGCATGAATGTCGAGATCCACGGTGTTCAGGGCGATGCCCGCGCCATAGCGTTTGGACAGGGAGCGTGCGCTCAAAATTGATGAAGTCATACCTCCACTGTGCCGTTGCTCCGGGGGTGTAAACATCGGGCCACAGGGGGAAAGTCTTGCGCCAGCGTCCACCCGGGGGAGGAGAGGCTGGCTGCTGGCCACGGCAATAAGCGCTCCCTTGTTCGCTTGGAGTAAAGAATCATCCCGGTAAATTCCGGCTCCGGGCCGTCACGAACTAAGCTGTGGGAGTAGGCCAAGGGCGAACTGGCGGCACCCGCCCCAACAAGGGGGAAGGGCACCGCTCAACCATCCGTCCATGACACAAAGGACAGCAGTGGAAAACTCAGCACTGAACGTTGTCGTACTGGTTAAATATGTGCCAGACGCGCAATTTGACCGACACCTCACAGGTGATGCTCGCACGCTTGATCGCAGCGAGAGCATCCTTTCCGAACTCGATGAATACGCACTGGAAGCGGCGCTGGCATTGACAGATGCCCGCGGTGGAGCCAAAGCCGGCAACACCGTCACGGCGCTGACGCTCGGTCCGGCTTCCGCCGCGGCCGCCGTGAAGAAGTCCCTGCAGATAGGCGCCACCCAGGGCCTGCACGTCACAGATGAAGCGCTCGCAGGCTCCGACGCATCCGCAACGTCGCTGGCCCTTGCCGCAGCCATCAAGACGCTTGGTCCGGTGGACCTGGTCATCACCGGCATGGCCTCCACCGATGGTGAAACCTCCATCATCCCTGCGCAGCTAGCAGCCCGTCTGGGTCTTGCCCAGATCACCTTCGCCTCATCCCTTGAGCTGGACGGCACCACCGTGACCGCCCGCCGCGACGGTGACGATTTCTCAGAGGAAATCCAGGCCACGCTGCCTGCGCTCGTTTCCGTGACAGATCAGGCCAACGATCCCCGCTACCCGAACTTCAAGGGCATCCTCGCCGCGAAGAAGAAGAAGGTGACCACGGTGTCCCTGGCTGACCTAGGGTTGGCGCCGTCCGCCGTCGGGCATGCCGGGTCCCTGACTTTGGTCACCGCGGCAGCCGAACGCCCCGCCCGTACCGCCGGCACCATCATCACAGATTCCGGCGATGCCGGCATCCAGCTCGTTGACTTCCTTGCCGCGCAGAAACTGATCTGAGGAACCATACATGACTGCAATTGTTGTTTACATTGATCAGCTCGATGCCCCCGGCAAGCTTTCCAGCACCACACACCAGCTGTTGACGCTTGCCCGAGGTGCCGGTGAACCCGTGGCCGTTGTGGCAGGCGGCGTCGGTGCCGAGGTTCTCGCCGAGCTTGGTGCTTATGGGGTCACCCGCGTGCTGCACTCCGAACAGTCCGAACTGGGTGAATACCTGGTTGCGCCCAAGGCCGATCTCGTGGCGCAGGCCGCTGCCGCCGTGTCCGCCGGCGCAGTGCTGGTGGACAATGGCGCCGCTGGCAAGGAAATTGCCGCACGAGTCGGTGTCGCACTCAACGCCGGTGTCATTACCGACGCCGTATCCGTCAGCTACGACGCAGGCACCCTGGTTGCGCACAAATCCGTCCTTGCCGGGTCCTACACGGTGGAGGCGCGGGCCACGTCAGCCGTTGCCGTCATCAGCGTGAAGTCCCACAGCGTGGAAGCAGCCGTCGCGGAATCGGCCACAAGCCCGTCCGTTGAGGTGGTGGACGTGGCGTTTGCCCCGGCCAGCCTAGCCGCACGGGTTACCTCCCGTACGCCGCGAGCAGCCTCGGGCCGCCCGGAGCTGGAAGACGCCCGCATTATTGTCGCTGGCGGCCGTGGCGTTGATGGCGATTTCACCCCCATTGAGGAACTTGCCGACGTTTTGGGTGCCGCAGTTGGTGCTTCACGTGCGGCAACCGATGCCGGCTGGATCTCCCACGCGTCACAGGTGGGCCAGACGGGCAAGAAGGTTTCCCCGCAGCTGTACATCTCCGTGGGCATTTCCGGTGCCATCCAGCAAAAGGCCGGAATGCAGACCTCCAAGCTCATTGTGGCGGTCAACAAGGATTCCGAATCGCCCATCTTTGAGATTGCCGACTTCGGCATTGTGGGTGACCTGTTCCAGGTTCTGCCGCAGGCCGTGGAAGAAATCAAGAAACGCCGGGCGTAGCGTCCGCTTCAAAAATGCCGCCGCTCCCGCTCATCGCCCCCGTTATACGGGCGGCAATAAGCCGGAGCGGCGGCATTTTTCGTTGACGGGAGCTTAGCTGGGCATGGTTCCCGTGGCGATCATGGCGTCGGAGTTCATCTCGACGTGCGGGCCCACAGACTTGATGAAGTCGCGCCGGACACGGGCGATGGCGTCGGGGTCGCGGGGGAGCAGGGTCCGCCATCCGCTGCCCATGACCAGGTTCCAGGCCATGGCGTCATCAACGGCCAGGGTGAGCGGATGGGTGGTCACGGAGACGTTTTCCAAGCCGCGATCCCCAAGCCAGGTGCTCAGGGAATCAACGGTGGCCACGCGCGACATATTCTGGTTGGGCAGCGGAACCACACCGGCCAGCCGGGGACGTTCCTTAATGGCGGCTTCAAGGATGCGGCCGGCAAAAGGCTCAAGGGCGCCCTCGATCCACGTGCTCGCGACCAGGCGGCCACCAGGGCGGAGCATGGAGGCCAGGTGTTCAACACCGGCTTCCATGTCGGAAAAGAAAAACATGCTGTAGGAACACAGCACTGCATCGAAGGTGCGGTGCCCGCGCCACTGCGTGACATCGGCTTCGGTCAGGGTGGTGTTGAGGATGCCGCGTTCGGCAAGGTTCGCCGCAGCGATGCGCAGCAACCCGGTGGAAAGGTCGACGCCGTCGACCGTCCCCTGCGGACCTACGGCCAGTGAGGCCGGAATCGTGGCAGCGCCGGTTCCACAGCAGGCGTCTAGGACCTTCTCGCCCGGCACCAACCCTGCGGCGGCAACGACGTCGCGGCCCATGGGATCCCATAGCTTGTCCGACCACGCCTCAAATTGCAACGCTCCGTCAGTGAACGCCAAGCCAGGATCGCGAGCGGACATGCATACCTCCAGTAGATGAAAAAAGTTCCGGGTGAACCCTGTCCAGGTCCGGGCCGTGGGTCTTATGCCTGGATTTGTGCCCCGGCGAAGTCATTTTGGCGCCATGCCTCGAAGACAGCGATCGAGGCTGCATTGGCAAGATTCAGTGACCGCAGGGCGGGCAGCATGGGCAGCCGGACGCGGGCTGTGACGTGGGGATCGTGTTTGATCTCATCGGGCAGGCCGTCGGATTCACGGCCAAACATGAGCACATCTCCGGGCCGGTAAGAAATATCGGTGTAGTTGCTTTCACCGTCGGAGGTGAAGGCGAAGACCCGCTCAGGTGCCAGCGCTGTCCAGGCGTCCTCAAGGTTTTTATGGACGGTCACCACGGCAAGATCGTGGTAGTCCAGCCCGGCCCGGCGCAACTTGGCGTCGGAGAAGTCAAAGCCAAGCGGCTCCACCAGGTGGAGTTCGGCGCCGGTGATGGCAGCCAAACGGATGGCGTTGCCGGTATTGCCGGGAATTTCAGGGGTCATAAATAGGATGCGGAACACGTCTTTTATCCTACGCCAGCCGTTGGGATGTCATGACCGGCACCGAGGCCCGGGCGCCTAGTACATACCGCCAAGGAGCCGATCAAGCACGTGCAGATCCACAACGTTGGGCGAGGGGCCGGAAGCCAAGAATTGTTTGGTCTCACGCACAAAACGGGCGGCGTTGGCAACGTTTACCGTGTTGGAGCCGTCCGGTTCGGTACCGCGAGTGTAGTCAATGACGGGTTCAAAAAGGTTGCCGGTGCTGCTGTGAACGCAGACCCAGGCCGTCACATTGCACTCGGGGAACAGGTCCTGAAGCGCCCGCGCGGCAGGAATCAATTGCGGCGGAGCAGCGACCCGGCTGCCGTGGACCAGCACGTTGCCGTCCCAGCGGAAGGCGCCGTCGGGAACCAACATGGAACCAATGATGGCAATCCGGTACCCGGACACCAGCACATGATCCATATAGCCGTTGCCGTGCGGCGCGGTGAGACCGTTGATGAGCCGTGCGGCCGGAATACCCGGCAGTACCTGCTGCATGATGAGCTGCGCCGTCCGAGCCTCGCGGGCCAGCCTTGATGCTGCACCAAACAGCCCGCGCTTCCGGGGTGCTCCGTGGACGGGCTGGGCCGCGGTGGGCCGGGGCATGATCGGAGCTTCGCCCGCAGGGAGGTCTTCGTAGGCGGGAAAGTAGATGGCGGGATCGCCGGCCGTGCGCCGTTCCTCCGGGGCGCGGCGCGTTGTGAAACCGTCAAAGCCGGTGGCCGAACCGTAGCCTGGTGCGTTGTTCTGGGATCCGGCTGTCCCTGCGTGTGAACCTCTGGCCGCCGAACCGCCGGAACTATAGGAGCGGTCATACGCTTGCCTGCGCGCCGGATCCGCCAGAGTCTCGTAAGCCTCCGTGATTTGGCGGAACAAAGCCGGGTCCCCGCCCCTGTCCGGGTGCGCGATCCGGGCGGCCTTCCGGTACGCGATTTTCACGTCGCGTTCGGAGGCAGTGCGTGCAAGTCCCAGGACTTGGTAATGAGTGAGGTGCTTCTCGCCCACAAGGGACCTTTCGCTAGCCAGGCTGTGCAGGAATTCATTCTAACTGCCGATACTGGGCGTTATATCGGAGCACAATTTCGCCGCGGAGGATCCATCGCTGGCATACTTTCTCTTGCCATGAACACGTTCCCCAGTACCCCAGCCGAGTCCGCCGCAGGCACCGCACGCACCATCGCCGTGGCCATCAATCCGCGCGCCGCCCATGGCGGAAAAGGTGGCGAATCACCTGGGCAAACCGGTGAGATGGTGGTGGCGCGTCTCCGTGCGGCCGGGCACCATGTCAGCGTCCTGCGCCGCCGTGACTACAAGGCGCTGGCAGAAGCGGTCGACGCCGAGATCGCAGCAGGTGCCCAGGCTCTGGTTGTGGTGGGCGGCGACGGCATGGTCCACCTCGGGGTCAACGCCGTGGCGCACAAGAACATCCCACTGGGCATCATCCCGGCAGGCACCGGTAACGATGCCGCCCGCGGATTGGGCCTTGATCTCCACAACCCAAGCGCCGCCGTCGACCATTTCCTCTGGTGCAGCCAGCGGGACCCGCGCGCCGTGGATTTGGGCCGGATCGAACGTGCTGGCCAGGGTCCGGTCTGGTTCATGGGTGCGCTCTCGGCCGGCTTCGATGCGCTGGTCAATGAGCGCGCCAACGGGTGGCGATGGCCGCGCGGACCTCTGCGCTACAACCTTGCGATCCTGCGCGAACTGGCTGTCTTGAAGCCGCTGGATTACTCCCTGGTGGTCGACGGCCTGGCCCGCAAACAGCAGGGCGTGCTCATTTCCATCTCCAATGGCACCTCGATCGGTGGCGGCATGAAAATCACCCCCGAGGCAAAGTACGACGACGGCCTGCTGGATCTGTTCATTGTCTCGCCTGTGTCGCGGAGCAAGTTCCTGAGGATTTATCCGCTGGTGTTCTCGGGCCGTCACACGAGCCGCCCAGAGGTCAGGATTGAGCAGGTTGCGGAGGTGGCGATTGATGCGCCCGGGCTG
Organism: Specibacter sp.; assembly: GCA_046714315.1. Classification (GTDB taxonomy): domain Bacteria; phylum Actinomycetota; class Actinomycetes; order Actinomycetales; family Micrococcaceae; genus Specibacter. The sequence continues at coordinate 15,416 of JBKKBD010000016.1, read as the reverse complement.
GTTGCGTACGCGGACGGGGAACGGATCGGGCTGTTGCCGGCGACGGTCAAGGTGGATCCCGGCGCTGCGTTGTTCTGGGCCTAGCGGCGCGGTCCTGTGGCAGGATTTGCGGGCGCATCGGTACAGTGGAACGTGTGAATCAACAAAGGGGATCCAAGCTGCCGGCAGCTGCCCGTATGGCAGTCGTGGCACTGGCCATCGCTCTGACGGGGTGCAGCATTGCCGTCCCGTCGCCCTCGCAGCCAACGGCCGGGAACCCTGCCCCGCCACCCACCTACGCGGCACCCACCGTGGTGGCCGGACACGATGCTGCCAAAGTTGCCGCCGCACCCATGACGTTTGAGGCCGGGAAAACTCTTTCGGCCGGCGTGGCGGTGGAATTCAGCGATATTCTTGGCCAGCCGCCACAGGATTACTCTGCGACGCCGGGACCGCCGGAGTGGAAAATCGTCAAGGACAAGGTGGCCGGGCAGACCCAGTACACGAATGCGGCTGGCTGCCAGGTGGCGTATTGGACCACCACCAATCAGGGTCCACTGATTACGGCTGGCGATGACAAGACGTCCACCGTCAATTTGCTGAAATACCTGATTCCCTCCGTTATCGCAGAATCACTCGGCGAAGCCACCTGGCCGTGGGTGGCTGAGGCGGGCAAGGCAGGGCCGGCCATTAGCTTCTTCAGTTTCACCACCAAGGCCGGCAAGGACGTCATGGCCAGCACGGTGTGGGCGCGCATGCTTGGCACGGCTGGTACCGGCCTGCTGGTGAGCCTTGCCTGCCCCACCGACGCCCTGCTGGCTTCCACGACGCCGAAGGTGATGGCGAAATTGTCGGTGGCCCCGCCGTCGAGCTAGCTGGGCTGGTGGAGCTAGTCGCGCCGGCGGACGTAACGCAGGAACAACATGGAGTCCGCTTTGAGGATCCGGGTCAGTGCCATGGCGCTGGCCGCCGCTGACGTCTGCGGACCGTGGGCGATCCGGCCGGCCGAGCCGCCCGCCAAGAGCGGCGAAACTGTGAGGTTTAGTTCGTCAACTTTTCCGGCCGCCGCAAAGGTGCCCAGCAAGGTGGGACCGCCTTCGGAGTGGATGCGCTTGTAGTTCCGGGAGGCCAGTTCGGAAATCACCAGTTGAGGGTCTAAGGCATCCTTGCCAACGGTGATCAGCTCGGCAACCTCCGCAAGGGCCGCGACACGGTCCCGCGGCGCCGCATCCAACGCTGATTCAAGGGTCAGAATGAGCGGCCTGACGGGCGCCTGGGTGAACGCTTCCAAGGCCGGGTCAAGGTTTAGTGACCCGGAAACGATCGCCAGTGGCGGATGTTCCGGAAGCCAATTGTCATGACGCCATTGCTGTGCGGACGCACTTAATAGCTCTCCGCCATAGCCTTCTGCCCTGATGGTTGCAGCCCCAACAAGGACGACGTCGGCTGTCTGCCGCAATAGGGAGAAGACCCGCAGGTCCCAGGGGTTGCCCAACTTTCCGGACAGTCCGTCCACCGTTGCGGCGCCGTCAATGCTGGAGATGAAGTTGAAGCTCACCCATGGCCGGACGGCTGTCCCGTTTTCCGGCGGTGCTGCCAGTAATTCCTGGTCCAGTTCCGCACCGGAAAGCAGGGCGGCGTGGGGGAAGATTCTCTCGATCATGGCCGTGGCCTCAGCCCTTGTTGCGTTCGGAGTGGGCAGGCTCGTTGAGGTCACCCATATTGTGTTTGAGGTAGGCAGGTTCCCGCCATCCCAGTGTTGCCTCGGTCATGCGAATGGCCGAGTTGGCGGACGCCACATTGTGCATGCGCAGGATCCGGGCGCCTCCCAAAATGCAGATCACGCCCGTGGCCAGCGACCCCTCGAGCCGCTCATTCTTGGCCTGATCTAGGGATTCGCCGATGAAGTCCTTGTTGGATACGGCGGCAAGGGCGGGGAAGCCCAACGCGGCAATTTCGCTGAAACGGCGGGTGATCTCCAAGGTGTGCAACGTGTTCTTGTTGAGATCGTGCCCGGGATCGATGATGATCTTCTCGGCAGGCACCCCCAAGGAGATGGCCAATTCCACCTTCTCGGCCAGGAATGCTGCCACCTCGGTGACAACGTCGTCGTAGTGCGGCCGGGGGTAGACCGTTCGGGGCTTTGCCAACGAATGGGTGATGACCAGGTGCGCGCCGTACTCCGCGACAACCGAAGCGATCTCCGGATTGGCCAGCCCCGTGGTGTCGTTGATGACGTTGGCGCCGGCAGCGATGCTGCGGGCAGCGACCTCGGGCAGGAACGTGTCCACGGAGATGATGACATCGCTGGCCGCAGCCACGGCAGCGATCACCGGCACCACCCGATCGCTTTCCTCGTCGGCGCTGAGCGGTGGCCCGGGCGCAAACGGTACGCCGCCAATGTCAACCCAATCTGCACCGTTTTCCGCAGCCGCAAGTGAGGCGGCCACCGCGGCATCCAGCGCAAAGGTGGCTCCGCCGTCGTAAAAGGAATCCGGGGTGCGGTTGATAATGGCCATGAGCGCAACCTGGCGGCTGAAATCTAGGGTGCGCGGCCCAAACTGGTGGACAGGGTGGATCAGCGGTGGCGCGTAAAACGGGGAAGTCGCTGTGGGGAAAGTCCTCATACTCACCATCAAATAGCCTCGAGCGGGGTTTGTGGGTCAGCCAGCTTAAGCGTGTCGATATTCCGTTGGGAGGAAATCAGCTCCTTGATGGTGTCCTGCACGTCCCAAATGTTCACGTTCATGCCCGCCACCACCCGGCCATCGAGTACCCAGAAAGCGATGAACTCACGCTTTTCAAGGCTGCCACGAATCACCAGATCGGCGTCCTTGGTTAACGCACCGAAGCCGGAATACTCCATGCCCAGATCAAATTGGTCGGTGTAAAAATACGGAATGTCATCCAGCATGGCATCCTGGCCCAGCATTGACCGCGCTGCCACCTTGCCGGCGGCAATTGCATTGGCCCAGTGCTCCGAACGGGCGAAAGCTCCGGTGACCGGATGCATCGCATTGGCCACATCTCCGGCAGCAAAAACATCCGGTGCGGAGGTTTGCAGCCCGGCCGTGACCTCAACACCATTGTTGATGGTGAGCCCGGCCTCCCGAGCCAAGGCGATGTTGGGGACCACGCCCACGGCCACAATGACAATGTCGGCCGGCAGCCTCACACCAGTGGTGGTTACCACGTGCGTCACCGCGCCGTTGCCGCCTTGAATCTCGGTGGCGCTCGCGGGCAACACAAACTTCACGCCTGCTTCCCTGTGCCGGTTAGTAAAGACTGTGCCAAGTTCTGTTCCGATGGCGGCCGACAATGGAACCTCCTCCAAGCCCAGCAGTGTCACATGGTTGCCCAACTCGGTGGCCGTGGCGGCAATTTCCATGCCAATCCACCCGGAACCAATCATGACAACGTTTTTGCCGCCGCCAGTGAATTCGGACTTCAAGGCAACGCTGTCGGCCTTGGTCCGGAAGGTGTAGACACCCTTAAGGTCGACGCCGGGCAGCGGAATGTGGCGCGGGGCGGCACCTGTGGCGATGAGTGCCTTGGCATACGGGAGGGTGGTGCCATTCTCGAGGGTCACTGTGTGGGCCTGCGGGTCCAGGGCCGTTGCGGCCGTTCCGGTCAACAGGGTGACGTTGTTTTCGGTGTACCAGCTTGTGGGGAGGGGGAGTAGCGCGTCCTCGCCTTCCTTGCCGGCGAGGAAGCCCTTGGACAACGGCGGACGCTGATAGGGAGTTTCGGTTTCCTCGGCGATGATCGTGACGGCGCCGCCGTAGCCCTCCTTGCGCAGGGTTTCGGCGGCGGTGGCGGCAGCCAGGCCACCGCCAATGATGACCATGCCGGCGTTCGCTGGGCGGGCGATGGTGCTAAGTGGCTCATTCATGATCGAAACTCTTTCCTGTGGAAATTGTGTCCCTTGTATGAATCTGTGGCCCAACCGGCGGCTGGGGCAAAACGGCCAGCGGCTGGACAGTACGGCGCTAAATGACCGGAGGCACAGCGGATCAGTGCGGGAATTGCTCGCGCAAGGGGCCGCCGTCGGACAACATGCCCGTAAAAACCGAGGTACGGGTCATGGTGCCGGAGGTCTGGACGCCCCGCAGCGACATGCACATGTGCTCTGCCTCCATGACAACGCCAACGCCGCGCGGGGACAGTGTGTCCTCGAGCCAGTTGGCCACCTGTTGGGTGAGCCGCTCCTGGACCTGCAGGTCACGCGAGAACAGCTCCACGCCGCGAGCCAGCTTGGACAAGCCGAATAGCCGATCGCCGGGCAGATAGCCGACATGGGCTACACCCCGGAACGGCAGCAGATGATGCTGGCAGAGCGAGTGGAAGGGGATGTCCTTGACCAGTACCAGGCCCTGATAGCCATCTTCGTTGGGGAATGTTGTCCACGACGTTTCGCGCGGGGTAAGCATTTGCGCATAGGCAGCCGCCACCCGGCGCGGGGTGTCGAGCAGATGCGGATCACGTTCATCGCGGCCCAGCGCTCGCAGGAATTCTGCAATGGCTGCTTGGGCGCGAGGGAGGTCAATGGCGGAATCCTCGGCCAATGGATCCTCGAAGGTCAGCAGGTCCGGCAGGGCCGCATTGGAGATGGACATATTCACACCTTTCTAAAGCTTGTATTATTGACTTTAGAAGCGCAGACTCAAAGCGTCAAGCAGAAGCTACACAAATCGCTGCATCACTACGTACAGGGCGGCCATCACGCCGCGAATTAAGGGGCAAGGTCAACAATCGTGAACCAACCGGTCCAGCAACCATCCCCCCGGCCAGTCGCCGAAACACATCCAGGGTTCGACGACGGCCAGCGCCTGCGTGCCCTGGCCTCCCTTGGTGAACCGGTGCGGAAGCAATTGTTCGAGCTGGTGCTCAATTCTGAACAAGCTCTGAGCCGTGATGATTGCGCCGAAAGGCTTGGCCTGCCACGAAGCACCATCCGCGTCCACCTTGACCGCTTAGTGGATGAGCAGCTGCTGCTGGTGGCGTTCCGCAAGATCGGGGACCGGACCGGTCCGGGATCCGGCCGTCCCACCAAGTTGTATACGGCCGCCCACCATGAAGTTAGCGCCTCCGTCCCGCCACGTCACTACGATCTGGCGGCCCAGTTGCTTGCGGCCGCAGTGCAACACTCGATCGACGGTTCCGTGGATATCCAACAGGCACTTGCTGCGGTTGCCCATGACGAGGGAAAGCGCATGGGACGGGCGGCTGGAACCATCCACGAGATGCTCGCCAGCACCGGTTATGAGCCCGAACCTGATGGGGAGGGTGGCACCATCATGGCCAACTGCCCGTTCCACAGGCTGTCATTGGAGCACTCGGGTGTGGTGTGTTCACTCAACGGTGCGCTGCTCGGCGGCGCCCTTGAAGGCTGCGGAGATTCGAGTCATGACCTCACTCCGGATCACGAGATTACGCACTGCTGCGCCCGCCTGGTTCCGCGGTCCTAATTCACACTCCTGACTGCCGATGAGTTGTGAGCTAGGCTGCGGAAATGGATGCTGCAAGCGGTGCCGAAGGCCAGTGGATTGCTGATGCGCTGGAGCGCTACATCGGTAAGGCAGAATACTTTGGCGCGGTGGCTGCCACCATCCCCGACCAGTTTGAGTCTTATGCGCGCATCTTTCATCCGATCGGAGGCTACAGCGAGCCGGAAATCCGCTGGGCGGATCTTGCCCGGGCCAAGGGCACCAGCCTCCATCCTGAAGCCCAGTTCAATCGGCTGGCGCAGACGAAACTCTATGACCAGGCGGAGTTTGAAGGACGCAACGTGGGTCGACCCCAGACGGGTGAGCTGAACCAAGTTCAGTTGGCGCTCCTCGCCAAACTATTTCAGGCACACACAGCGGCGCCGCAGGACATCTTTCAGGCAGTGTGGGTCGGTTGGGGCGGTTTCGAACCCGGCCGCGGCAGTATTCCAGCGGGATATGGCCCCTCACTCACGGTAGCCAAGGGACTTCGAGCGTACTGGGTGTTTCGCGGCAGCATCACAGAACTCGTTCGACCGCCGTGGTTTGACGAGGAGATGGGGAGGAGTGCTCAAACCCCAAATCTTGCCTGGCCCGCAGATCGCAGTTGGTGCATGGCCACCGAAATCGACTTTGACTCCACCCTCGTGGGCGGAACGGCGCAACTGATTGCCGCCGTCGTGCATTCACCGGGCTTGGAGGCGCTTGAAGTGACGGCGAGCAGCAACCTCAGCTCGGAGGCGGATACTGTCAATATCTAATCCGTGCCTGGTGTGCCGCCCAACGTTAAAGTGTTCCGGCGGCCATCGTGAACAATGGCCGCCGGAAAAGTTGGAGCGTTGGTCTTAGAGGACTGCCTGCAGGGCGTCCACAATTCCTTCGCCGTAGTAGCTGTTGTTGCCCACCTTGCCGGTGCACGCTGCGCCGGTCGGCGTCGCCGATGGCATGCACACGTGATCCTCGGCTTGCTTGCGCAATTCAGAGATCAACTGACCGGGCTTCCATCCGGGGTGCTGGGACTTCATCAGAGCCAGCACGCCGGCGACCTGCGGCGAAGCCATCGAGGTGCCGCTGAGCAAGCCGTAAGTGTTGTTCGGCAACGTGGACAGGATGCGTGATCCGGGAGCCGCCACGTCAATAACGTTCAGGCCGCGGTTGGAGAAGGATGAGAGCTTGCCAGCCTGATCCGTCGAGGCCACTGTCACCACGCCATCCAGTTCGGTGGGCATGTCCTTGCAGCCGTTGTTGATGTCGCGCTCAATCCCGGCGACGTCGTTCGGGCTGACGTTGTCTGTGGTCTTGTTGGCCAGATCGTAGGAGGCGTTTCCGGCAGCAGCAGCGTGAACCACCCCGGCCTTCGTTGACCATTTCACTGCGCGCTCAACGGCAGTCATCACGGCCAGCTGATCCGGCTGATCGCCACACCAGAACTGCATGGGGTCAATGTAGTAGCTGTTGTTAGTGACGTCCATGCCCTTCATACCGGCCCACATGAAGCCGCAGATGGCGTATTCCGGGTAGATCGAGCCTGCATCGTTGACTACCTTGACGGAGGCCATGCGCACGTTCGGCGCTACGCCGACAATGCCAATACCGTTACGGGCTGCGCCGATGATGCCTGCCACGTGAGTTCCGTGCGATGACGTGGTGGGGAACCAGCCTGTGGGTGAGGTGTCCGGACGTCCGGCATTGGTGCAGTTAACTGAGTTGGCCACATCGATGTTGGCGGCGAGGTCGGGATGATTCGGGTCGATGCCACTGTCCAACACGCCGACGAGGACATCGGGTGAACCATCGGTGATCTGGTGAGCCTGGTCAGACTTAATCTGCGTGTGGCTCCACTGCTCGCCTTCGCGCGGATCTGCTGCAACGCCGTCGAACGTGGCGTCCCCGTAGAGCAGGTCGGTGTTGGCCAGTTGCTTGCTGCGGAGAGCGGGTGCTTCCTGCCATGGGGTGGCAATGCCTTCCGGCGTGCCTTCAGCAACTGTGATGGTGCGGGTTGCGCCCACTGATTCAACTGCTGATTTTCCGAACTTCAGGACGTCTTTCCTGAAGTTGGCCCGATCTGATTGGACAACAACCACACCGATCTCGGGCCACTGCTGGACCGCGACGCCTCCGGCGGCCTTAATGGCCTGTACCGCGTCCTTGGTCTTGTTGGCGTTGGCGGCCTTGGCGTTGACAACGTAACTCATGAGCTGGCCGTCGGCTGCTGGAAAGTCAACGGGTGTGGACTGCGGAGTGGCCGGCGCAGCCATGGCGCTGCCACCGATCAATGTGGTTGCTGCCATGGCGACTGCGCACAGAGCGGCGGCCGTTGTACGGCGGAAGAGTGCTTTCTGCATGGGTTTAATCCCCCCGGGATCATTGTGTGATGTGGGACACCATGATCCTGCCATTGAGGGCAGGTGATGACAAGTTCGATGCCGTAGAATTGGAGTGTGCCCGTGTATCTAGATCACGCGGCGACCACGCCTATTTCGGCCCCGGCCCTCGCCGCACTCACCTCCGTTATTGCCCGTAGCGGCAATCCGTCCTCCCTCCATGGCGCGGGCCGCCGTGCCCGGGCCACCGTGGAAGCGTCTCGCGAAACCATTGCCAGGGCAGCCGGCGCCCACCCCACGGAGGTCATTTTTACCTCCGGAGGCACTGAGGCGGACAACCTCGCCGTCAAGGGCCTGTTCTGGTCCCGCAACGCCGCCGAGCCTGTCCGGAAGCGAATCCTGGTCTCCAGCGTTGAACACGCCGCCGTGCAGGACACCGTCGAATGGCTCGAGAAGCATGAAGGTGCCCAAGCCGTCTGGCTGCCTGTCGATGAAACCGGCACCGTCAGCCTGTCTGCTCTGAAGAAGGAACTGGACGACGGCGGAGCGGACTCGATCGCGCTGGTCACCTGCATGTGGGCCAACAATGAAGTCGGAACGATCCAGCCCCTTGCCGAAATCGTGGCGCTCGCCGCTGCCCACGGCATTCCCGTGCATTCCGACGCCGTCCAGGCTTTCGGATCTGTCCCAGTGAATTTCAAGGACTCCGGACTAGCCGCCATGTCCATTAGTGGCCACAAGATCGGCGGGCCAGTTGGTGTTGGCGCACTCCTATTGGGCCGTGCCGTGAAGCTGACGCCGGTGCAGCACGGCGGGGGACAGGAGCGCTCTGTCCGCTCCGGCACCTTGGACACGGCCGGTATCGCAGCCTTCGCCGCGGCTGCCCAGGACGTCACGGAAAACCTTAATGACGAACGCGTCCGCATCGCCGGATTGCGTGATGACATCATTGCGGCCGTCCGCCACGCGGTCCCCGAGGCCGTCCTCCGCGGCGTGGACCCGGCCGACAACCCGGACGGACGCCTTCCCGGCAACGCCCACTTCACCTTCCCTGGCTGCGAAGGGGATTCCCTGCTGTTCCTGCTCGACATGGCCGGGATCGAATCCTCCACCGGCTCCGCCTGCACCGCCGGAGTTCCCCGTCCTTCCCACGTCCTCTTGGCCATGGGACTGGACGAAGACACCGCACGTGGCGCACAACGCTTTAGTTTGGGGCATACATCCAGCCCCGAAGACGTTAACGCCTTTGTGGCCGCGCTGCCGCAAGCACACGCACGCGCAAAAGCAGCTGGAATGGCCGGGCACCAATCGTCTATTCAAACCGCAAGCACACGGTGACGACCGCCAGCCAGGCGGCAGAGCCGGAGGCCAGACAGGGTCCCGGGAGCGGCTTCGGGCGTCCGGCACCACGGGCCGCACGACTTGATTTTTAGTTTCAATTGAAAGGTACGTAATGCGAGTATTGGCCGCCATGAGCGGTGGAGTTGACTCCGCTGTCGCAGCAGCACGGGCAGTGGATGCCGGGCACGACGTCGTCGGCGTTCACCTGGCGCTCTCCCGCATGCCCGGAACCCTGCGCACCGGCAGCCGCGGCTGCTGCACCGTGGAGGATTCCAACGATGCGTGGCGTGCCTGCGATCTGCTTGGCATTCCGTACTACGTGTGGGACTTCTCCGAGCGATTCAAGGAGGACGTGGTCCAGGACTTCATCGACGAATACGCCGCGGGCCGCACACCGAACCCCTGCATGCGCTGCAATGAGCGGATCAAGTTCGCGGCCCTGCTGGAGAAGGCCATCGCCCTTGGCTTCGATGCCGTATGCACCGGTCACTACGCCAAGGTCATCACGGACGCCGATGGCAACCCCGAATTGCACCGCGCGGCCGATTGGGCCAAGGACCAGAGCTACGTGCTGGGCGTTTTGACCCACGAACAGCTAAAGCACTCCATGTTCCCTCTCGCCGACACCCCGTCCAAGGCCGAAGTCCGTGCGGAGGCCGAGGCCCGTGGCCTGTCTGTGGCCAAGAAGCCCGACAGCCACGACATCTGCTTCATCCCCGATGGTGACACGGCCGGCTGGTTGGCCGAGAAGATCGAGATGACCGACGGCGAGATCGTTGACGAAAGTGGCGCGCGCGTTGGTGGACATACCGGCTCCAACCAGTTCACGGTTGGCCAGCGCCGCGGCCTGAAGCTGGGCACCCCGGCCGCCGACGGCAAGCCCCGGTTCGTGCTGGAAATCCGCCCCAAGGAAAACAAGGTCATCGTCGGCCCCCATGCACTCCTAGCCATCGATGAGATCAAGGGCATCAAGGTCTCCTGGGCCGGGCTGCCCATCGCCGAGGTCGCCACCGGGGCCGAATTCGATTGCTACGCCCAGGTTCGCGCGCACGGTGATCCCGTCCCGGCACGCGCGCATGTCACCGAGGTAACGGACGACGGCGTTTCCCGCCAGCGCCTGAACGTCACCCTGGTCGAGCCGCTTCGCGGCGTGGCACCCGGGCAGACCATCGTGCTGTACCAGGGCTCTCGCGTGTTGGGTCAGGCAACAATCGACACGGCTCGTTCGTTGGCCCGCCCCGAACTCCCCTAAGTGACCCTCGCTCACATCAGGGGCTTTCCCACCTGACGCTCCTGCACGTATGGGGCGCGTTTCACTGACGCTCCTGCAGATATTGTGCTTGGGCGGAATCAGCGTCGAAATAGCTGCTGGAGCGTTGCCCAAAAGTGCCCCGTATGTGAGCGAGCGTCGGTAGGTGGCGGAGGGGGCCTTGCGGTGCTGGCGTAAACTTTCTTTAAAGGTGATTTGGCACACGGAAGGTTTACATAATGCCCCCGCACACAATTCCCAACCCGCTCCAGTTTCTGGACAACGCACTTAATCAGTGCGCTGAAATCATAGGCGCCATTGCGGCAAATCAGGCGACCTGGCCCACGCCCTGCGCCGACTGGAATGTCCAGGATCTCCTGCACCACTTGGTGGTGCAGGATCTGCACAACTACACCATTATGGCCCGCGGTCACCACATTGACCCGATGGCATCGGGGGCAACGGTCGGTGCCGATTGGTCTACACGGTTCAGTGATGGAGCGGCCCTGCTGATGCGGGCTTGGGCAAGCGCAGATCTCAGCGCGCAGGTGGCCTTGCCGGGCGGGGGCGAGGCGCCACTGCGCAGCCGCATTGGTCTGCAAATCGCAGAGTTCACGGTCCACTCCTGGGATTTGGTGAAGGCTACGGGGGTGCCTGTCATTCTGGACCCGGTACTTGCCGATCAGTCCCTCGCATGGTCCCAGCGCATGATGAAACCGGAATATCGCGGCGTTGAACGCGGCTTCGGCCCGGAGGTTCAGGTTCCCATCGCCTCAGACTCATATACAAAGCTTGCCGGGTGGTTCGGGCGCAATCCGCACTTCCAAGCAGGCCCGCGGGCGGAATCCCTTAGGCAATAGTGAATCCCTTGTGTACCCGTTGGTAACCTTCTGGTTGCAACTTGGCGATTGATGCAAGCCGGTGCGTAGAAGTCTGATAGATATTGACTATCAGGCGCGTGTTCTGGATCACACAATGACGTGTGCCCGGTTACACGCAACGCACAAGAGAAAGTTTGCTGATGGCTAAGAATATGTTTGGGTTCAAGTCGGTCATGGCTGTGGCGGGCGTGTCCGTTTTGGCCATGACCGCGTGCACGGGACCTGCGGGCGACGGCGGCACCGAAAGCGGCGGCTCCACCGGAGCGCCGGTTGTAGTTGGCACCACCGACAAGACCACCTTCCTCGATCCTGCAGGTTCCTACGACAACGGCTCGTTCATGGTTATGAACCAGATCTATCCGTTTGTGCTGAACTCGGCGCCTGGCAGCGCGGACCCCAAGCCGGACATTGCAGAGTCTGCCGATTTCACCTCACCCACGGAGTACACAGTCAAGCTCAAGGCCGGACTGAAGTGGGCCAACGGAACAGAACTCGACTCCAAGGACGTGAAGTTCTCCTTCGACCGCCAGCTCAAGATCAACGATCCCAAGGGCCCGGCGTCGCTGTTGGGCAACCTGGCCAGCGTTGAGGCGCCCGACGCCACCACCGTCGTATTCAAGCTGAAGGTCGGCAACGACCAGACATTCCTGCAGGTGTTGACGAGCCCCGCGGGCCCCATCGTGGACGATTCAGTCTTCAGCGCCGATGCCGTCACCACGGATGAAAACATCGTCAAGGGCAAGTCCTTCGCAGGTCAGTTCACCATTGATTCATTCAAGAAGAACGAGCTCATCTCCTTCAAGAAGAACCCCGATTACAACGGCCTGCTGGGTGCGCCGAAGTCGGATTCGGTCACCATTAAGTACTATGCCGATTCCAACAACCTCAAGCTGGATGTCCAGAAGGGCAATATCGATGTTGCCTGGCGCAGCTTGACGGCAACGGACGTCGACAGCCTCAAGAGTGACAAGAACGTCAAGGTTGATGTTGGACCCGGTGGCGAGATTCGCTACATCGTCTTCAACATTGACACCATGCCGTTCGGGACCAAGACGGCAACCCCGGATGCGGCCAAGTCCCTTGCGGTGCGCCAGGCCATGGCCAATACCATCGACCGTGAAAAGATTGCCGATCAGGTCTACAAGGGCACCTACTTGCCGCTGTACTCGCCGGTACCGGCAGGATTCACCGGTGCCATCGAACCGCTTAAGTCTGAATACGGTGACGGCAACGGCGGTCCGGATGTGGACAAGGCAACCAAGGCGCTGGCTGATGCCGGTGTTGAAACGCCGGTAACCCTTGACCTGCAGTACAACCCGGACCACTACGGTTCCTCTTCCGGTGACGAGTACGCCGCCATCAAGGCACAGCTGGAAGCAAGCAAGCTGTTTAAGGTGAACCTGCAGTCAACGGAGTGGGTTTCCTATTCAGATCAGCGCGTCAAGGATGCCTACCCGCTGTACCAGTTGGGCTGGTTCCCGGACTACTCCGACGCCGACAACTACCTGACCCCGTTCTTCAGCAAGAACAACTTCCTCAGCAACCACTACGACAACCCGGAAGTCCAGAAAATGATCACCGAACAGGTGACCACGACCGACCCGGCCAAGCGTACAAAGCTGCTTGAGGACATTCAGACGGCGGAATCCAAGGACCTGTCCACTCTGCCGCTGCTGCAGGGCGCCCAGGTTGCCGTTTCCAACGTCAGCGTCAACGGCACCAAGGACACCTTGGACGCATCGTTCAAGTTCCGGTTGGGCGTCCTGTCCAAGTAATGCCGGATCGGCAATAAGGTACGGACTCACGGCGTAAAGGCGGGGCCTTCTTCCAGAGGATGCCCCGCCTTTTCTCACGAAACCGCACTGCACGAAACCGCACTGCATCAACACGCACGCAAGATTCCCTGCAGCAAAAGAAATAGGCGCACATGACCGCACTGATTGACCTGCCGGCGGAAGACCCCGCCGCGCGGATGCCCAAAAGCAAGAAGAAGCAAGGCGGAAGCCTAGGCAAATACCTTGCCATCCGCTTTGTTTTGATTTTCCCTACGATCTTCATCCTTGTCACCATGGTGTTCTTCCTGATGCGGCTCACCGGCGATCCCATTTCGGCGGCGCTCGGGGACAGGCTCCCGCCCGACCAACTGGCCATCCGAGTCCACGAAGCCGGTTATGACAGGCCACTGCTCATCCAGTATCTGGAGTATCTGGGCCAGATCTCCACCGGCAACTTTGGTCGCACCATCTCAGATAACCTCTTGATCTCCGACATGCTGGTCACCTACGGCTCGGCAACCCTTGAGCTGGCCGTCAACTCGCTGGTTGTGGCCTTGGCCATCGGCATCCCGCTGGGCATGCTGGCCGCCTACAAGCGTGACAAGTGGCAGGATGCCATCTCCCGCGTTCTGGCTATCGCTTTTTACGCAACGCCCGTCTTCTTTGCCGGGCTGTTGTTGAAGCTGGTCTTCGCCGTTTGGCTTGGCTGGTTGCCTGTGGCCGGACGCGCGTACATCACCACCGAAATCGCCATGACCCAACTCGAGTCGCCCACCGGAATCTACTGGCTGGACGCGCTACGCAGCGGCAACATGAATGCCTTTTGGGACGTCGTCCAACACTCATTACTGCCCGCAGTTGCTTTGGGCTTGCTCACGGCCGGGATCTTCCTTCGGCTGGTGCGCACCAACGTCATCGGCACGTTGAGCAAGGACTACGTAGAAGCCGGTCGCTCTCGTGGCGTCAGCGAATACCGGCTCCTCACCAAGCATGCCTACAAACCTGCGCTGATCCCCATCATCACCGTCATGGGTCTGCAGATCGCACTGCTTCTGGGTGGCGCCGTACTGACCGAGACCACCTTCGAATGGAAGGGGTTGGGTTTCCAGCTGGCCCATTACCTGACCGCGCGTGACTTCGTGGCTGTGCAAGGTATCGTGGCGTTGCTCGCTGTCATTGTGGCCCTCACTAACTTCATTGTGGACGTCATCGCTGCGCTGATCGACCCGAGGGTGAGGTACTAGCCATGGAGACCAAAAAGTCGCTCTTTAGCCGCCTGCCCGTCATTTCCCAGCTGAAGAAAAGCGTGGGACTCCAACGCGGCATGCTCATTGCTGGCATCGTGCTTACCCTGCTTTTCCTGCTGACCGCGGCCCTTGCCCCGTTGCTTGCGCCGTACGGCGCAAGCGAACGCTTCGATGAAACCCAGGCAGCGCCGTCGTCCGCCCACCTGTGGGGCACGACGGCGGGAGGTTACGATGTCTTTTCCCGCACCATTTGGGGGGCCCAGACAGCGTTCCTGGTGATTGTGGTGGCCGTGGCCCTCTCGATCTTCCTCGGTGTGATTCTGGGTTTGCTCTCCGGATACATTGGCGGATGGCTGGACCGGATCCTAGTGGTGGTGGCTGACGCCATCTACGCCTTCCCCACCTTGCTGTTGGCCATGGTCATGTCCATCGCCATAAGCCAAGGACGTTCGGATATGTGGTCCGGTATTTTCTCCTCGGCAATCTCCATCACCGTGGTGTTCATTCCGCAGTACTTCCGCGTGATCCGGGCCGAGACCATCCGGCTAAAGGCCGAACCGTTTGTTGAATCGGCCATTGTGGTGGGTGCCTCAAGCGTGCGGATCATGGCCCGGCACATCTACAAAAATGCCACCCGGACCCTGCCACTGATCTTCACACTCAACGCCTCCGAGGCGATCCTGACGCTGGCAGCCCTAGGCTTTTTGGGCTTCGGCATTGAACCGTCCTCCGCCGCCGAATGGGGTTATGACCTCAACCACGCGCAGTCCGACGCCACCTCCGGCATCTGGTGGACCGGCATGTTCCCGGGACTGGCGATGGTGTTGACGGTACTGGGCCTGACATTGCTGGGCGAATCCATGAATGACCTCAACGATCCGCGGCTTCGCGGGCGCAAGCGGGCAGAGAAAAAGGCCCGCAAGAACAACGGCAAAAACAAGAAGGAGTTGGTGGACGCATGAGCCGCTCCACAGCGAAATTCAGGACCTCACCGACAGGGGAGTCCGTTCCGCGGCCCGTACTGGACATTGCGGACCTGAAGATCACCTTTGCCACAGATCAAGGTGATGTGAAGGCGGTCAAGGATGTTTCCTTTACCGTGGCACCGGGCGAGATCGTCGCCATTGTGGGCGA
>JBKKBD010000015.1:0-14659 GCA_046714315.1 Specibacter sp. | reverse complement strand
GGGCCGATGGACAGGCCTCGGTACCAAGCAAGGAAGCCCAGGAACAGGCTGACGGCGCCCAGATAGAGGAAGGACGCCCATTGTGCGGGTGTGCCAGATGGTGGCTGCTGGATTATGGATACGGCGGTCAGGACCACCATCAAGGGGGCCACGAGTACGAGCGCCCACGATACGGTCTGCCAGGCGCCGAGTTCACGGGAAAGCAGGCCTCCCTCGGCGTACCCGATGGCCGCAGCGAGCACCGCTCCAAAGAGCAGTAAGTCGGTCCAGCCGATCGCCCCGAAGCCCCCGGATTGGGTGAATGCGAAGGCCATGACTGCCGCTGCACCCACGGCCGTCATAATCCAGAACGCCACCGAGGAGTGTTCCCTGCCGCGGATGACGGCGACCGTGGCCGTCGCAGCGGGGAGCAGCCCAATGATGACCGCGGCGTGGCTGGCAGGGACGGCGGTCAGGGCGAAGGAAGTCAGTAGTGGGAATCCCACGATGGTGCCGCCGGCGATCACGGCGAGTCGCATCCACTGCTTGCCCCGGGGGAGCGGTTGCTTGGTAAGTCCCAGTGCCAGTGCCGCCAGGATTGCGGCCACGACCGCGCGGCCAGAGCCGATGAACAACGGCGACATTCCCTCGACGGCCACCCGCGTGAACGGCACAGTGAAGGAAAAGGCGGCTACACCGAGCAAGCCCCACCAAAGTCCGGTGGCCGGACTTTGCGATATCACTGGGTATTCCTGGACGATAGCGCTACTATTGGTACTCATGTACAACGATAGCAGTTCACGTATTGTGGCGCGACTGAAGGAACGGATCGCCGCATCTGCCCCGGGATCTCGGCTGCCAGCGACCAGGGCGCTGGTCGCCGAGTTCCAAGCTAGTCCCGTGACGGTGCAGAAGGCCCTGCAGAAACTGACAACCCAGGGGCTGATTGTGAGCAGGCCGGGAGTCGGGACCTTCGTGAGGGCCGTGCGTACGGCACGGCCCTCCGACTACGGGTGGCAAAGCGCCGCATTGGGTTCACCCCGGGTACCGCTTCCCGCGGTCTCCACCATGATGCGCACCGTATCGAACGATGCCATCGCCTTCCACTCTGGATATCCGGATGCGGAGTTGCTGCCCGAGCGCCTAATCCGTGCGGCACTCACCCGCGCGGCCCGTGGCGATGCTGCTCTGTCCCGACCCCCGGTCGCAGGACTCCCAGACCTGCAATCCTGGTTCGCGCGTGAACTGGGTGCGGCCACTCCGACCGGCATCAACCCACCAGCCCCAAGCGATGTCATCGTGCTTCCCGGAAGCCAGAGCGGACTCAGCTCCATAATCAGCGCTCTGGTCGGCAGTGGACAGCCTCTGCTCATCGAGTCCCCGACCTACTGGGGAGCCCTTCTGGCCGCGCGGCAGGCAGGGGTCCGGCTCATCCCGATACCCAGTGGCCCCGAGGGCCCGGATCCGGTGGCGCTGGCCCGGGCCTTTGCCGAAACCGGGGCACGAATGTTCTACGCACAACCCCACTACGCTAACCCCACCGGTTCGCAATGGAGTGCGCAGCGTGGAGAAGAAGTGCTGGAAGTTGTGCGCGCCAACGGCGCATTCCTGGTCGAAGACGATTGGGCACACGACTTCGGGATCAACACCACCCCTGTACCGATTGCCGCACGGGATGATTCGGGCCACGTCATCTACCTTCGCTCGCTGACCAAGAGCATTTCCCCGGCCATCCGCATCGCCGCAGTCATCGCCCGCGGCCCGGCCCGCGAACGCATCCTTGCCGACCGCGGTGCCGAATCGATGTATGTCAGCGGCTTTCTCCAAGCAGCAGCCCTTGATGTCGTCACCCAACCCGGCTGGCAAACGCATGTGCGCAGCCTGCGTCACCAGCTGCGATCGCGCCGTGACTTATTGGTTTCCAGCCTGCAGGAACATGCACCCGAAGCGCACCTCGAGCAGATCCCCAAGGGTGGGCTAAATCTCTGGCTGCGTCTGCCCGACGGGACCGACGTTGATCGACTGAGCCATGACTGCGAAAGGGCAGGTGTCATTATCGCCAACGGCACAGAATGGTTCCCCGCGGAACCGGCAGGACCCTTCATCAGGCTCAATTATTCCGGGCCGAACCCCGGCGCCTATCCAGAAGGGGCGAGGATCCTGGGGCAGGCGCTGAGGACGAACGGCCACTGAGCTTTTCGTGTTGGGCGGAGAAATTAGAATGAGAACCTCTCTGCCACCGGCGCAGTCGAACAGTCCACTCAGGGGCTTGTTCGGATAGGAGTTGGGCGCTGCCCCTCAAACCGAACCTCCTGCGGGATGCTACCCGCGAAGCCGTCCGTGTCCTCGGGCCGATACAGCCGATTGCGTACATCAAGGATGTCAATAGGGATTTGCGGGAACCTTGATACGCTGCGTTTCATGCTTAAACTTGCCGACCCGGCTGTCACCTTTCACAAGTCATGGGCAGACGCTAAGGGAGAGTGGCCCGACGGTCACCAGGACGGCGCGGGCATCCGCCCTGGTGACCAGTTCGAAACGATTGCGGATTTCGAAGCCTGGATAAAACGTCTTACCATGCAAGATGATCCCTCAATGCTGTTCAGTGGAGTGCAAGTAAACACGAGCAGGTTCTGGATAGTTGAGCACGACACATACCTCGGCGCGATCGAACTCCGGCACGTTCTAACGCCTGTCATGTTTGAGGCTGTCGGGCACATTGGCTATAGCATCCGGCCAACAGCTCGCGAACGTGGCATCGCGACCTGGGCCCTCAAAGCTCTCCTCCCTCACGCCCGCAGCATCGGCCTGACACGGGTATTGCTTACCTGTGATGAACAGAACCTGCCATCAGCTCGAACAATAGAGAAAAACGGTGGCGTCCTTGAAGACATACGCAGCACCGAACTAGGCGTCAAACGCAGGTACTGGATCGACCTGTCAGACTACCCCTGTGATCAAGCAAGCGAGGAATCAAGCCGCGGAGGAAGCATCCGCGCGTAGCTATCTGATCACCCGTAAGTTCGGGGCCCTAAGGCAATTTCAGTGGCTTTGCCGACGATGAATTCCAGCGGTACGAATCCCCTGCCTAGTAGATATCTAGCACGATCATCGTGTGTCACTGCTTGCAGCCGCCGCGGACCTGAACAAGAGTGAGCTGTCCGCGCATGGAACGCTATCTGGGACGGCAGTCGCGAGACCATAAATCTCATAACTGAGGAGTATCTGGTACCCAGACCTTTAGTTCTTCCACTTGCCCGTCTCCAGAAGAGGTTGCGTACGCCTCTTGCGGGCGATTGCCTAGTTGGAAACCCGCATCTAGGGGCCGTCCACGATAGGTGCCTCGCTCAGCAGGTCCGTGTCGCTCGCGCCAAGCCGCTCCCGGTCCTTCCTTGTTGCCGCCGCGTTGAGCACGGCGAGGACGGTGGCTTCAAGCGCCGAACGGTGGCGCCCCGCCGCCCAGTTCGTCTCGGACCCGTCCTGATATTCAAGGAGGGTGAGAGCATCACTGTCGTTTCCGGCAGCGAGCGATGTCTGGTGCAGTGACACTATCTCGATAGGTGTGCCGCCCGTGCTGAGCAGGAGCGTCGTCGCTTCCACTAGCCCGACATCGCTGAATGTGGCCGCATGCTCCGTGCCCCCTATAGCGACCCGGAGGGCGGTCCGAGTCGCACCGCCCGTTGTATTGATTTCAAGTTCGAGCAGCTCGACCGCATCGACATTCGGGGTTAGGTAGCTGCGTTCGAAGATCGTGAGCAACTGCGCAGCGCCGAGTTCAAGGCCGGTGTCGTCGGCGTGCTGTTGAACCCGCCGGGAGAAGTCGATCTGAAGCCGACGTGGCATTTCGATGCCGTGGTCCCGCTCGAGCAAGTAGGCGATGCCGCCTTTGCCCGATTGTGAGTTCACCCTGATAACGGCCTCGTAGCTGCGGCCAAGATCTCCCGGGTCGACGGGCAGGTAGGGCACCCTCCACGGGATTTGATCAGCGGATATGCCTGTCGCTTCTGCGCGGGCGCGATGTTCAGCGAATCCTTTCTTGATCGCATCCTGGTGGGTGCCCGAGAACGCGGTGTGTACCAGGTCACCGACATAGGGATGCCGAGGATGAACCTCGATTCGGTTGCTGTGCTCGACGACGCGACGGATGTGGTCGATGTCGGAAAAATCGATCATCGGGTCGATACCTTGCGCATGGAGATTCAGGGCCAGGGTGGCTATATCGACGTTGCCTGTTCGCTCGCCGTTGCCGAAGATGCAACCCTCCACCCGTTGAGCGCCAGCGAGGACGGCGAGTTCGGCGCACGCGATGCCAGTGCCGCGGTCGTTGTGGGGATGAACTGAAAGGATCACCGCGGAACGCCTGTCGAGGTTTCGGTGCATGTATTCGATCTGGTCCGCATACACGTTCGGCGTCGCCGCCTCGACAGTCGCTGGGAGGTTTAGGATCACGGGGCGTTCAGGGGAGGCGTCCCAGAGGCCCGTGATGGCGTTGCAGAGTTCGAGGGCGTAGTCGGGTTCCGTGAGGTTGAAGACTTCTGGCGAGAACTCGAATCGCACGCCGTCGAGATCGCCGGCGAAGTCGAGCACGTCTCGACCGCCGCTGAGGATCAGTTCCCGCAACGATGGACGATCATGGCCGAGCACGACATTACGCCAGAGTGGGGCTGTCGGTGTGTACATGTGGATGACTACCTGGTTGCGGATGCCCCGGATCGATTCCACCGTGCGTTCGATGAGGTCGCGACGTGCAGGGGTGAAAACTACGATGGTGACGTCTCCGGGTGCGATGTCACTCTCGGCGATCAGTCGCACGAAGTCGTAGTCCGTCTGCGACGCAGACGGATACCCGACCTCGATTTCCTTGTACCCCATCGAAACCATGAGCTCGAAGAAGACCCGCTTCCTGCTCGGGTCCATCGGCTCGGCTAGTGCCTGATTCCCATCGCGGAGGTCGACGGGGACCCAAAGCGGGGCTTGTGTCAGGCGCCGCGTAGGCCACTCGCGACCGAGGAGTGGGACCTCCACCCGTGCGAAGAGATCTTCGTACCGAGACGAGGGCATCTGGGAATGGCGCTGCCGGTTCCAGTGCGGCGAAGAGCTAGGAACCGGACCTGCCGGCTTGGATAGTGGGGAGTCGGAGTAGATCACGTCGCAACGATAACACAACTCCTCAGACAAGCTGAGGAGTATGCTTAGCTTATGGGTATGAGTTCAGTTCATCGTGAATCACTTTCCGACCAGGTCGCACGTCTCCTCCTCGAGCGTATTCAGGCGGGAGAGTGGGAGGTTGGGCAGAAATTGCCAGGAGAGACGACGTTGGGCC
Organism: Specibacter sp.; assembly: GCA_046714315.1. Lineage (GTDB taxonomy): Bacteria > Actinomycetota > Actinomycetes > Actinomycetales > Micrococcaceae > Specibacter. The sequence continues at coordinate 9,357 of JBKKBD010000015.1, read as the reverse complement.
CACAGCTTGGTGTGGGTCGCTCTACGGTGAGGGAGGCGATCCGTCAGCTATGCGGACAAGGTGTTTTACTGACCCGCCAAGGTGCTGGCGTGTTCCTGCACGCAATCAACCCGGCTGAGGACTGGGACGCAATGGTGAAGCGAACGAACATCACGTCCATCCTTGAGGCACGCATCGCCATCGAATGCGAAGGAGCGGCGCTAGCTGCTGACCGCCATACACAAGAGGACATGCTCGCTATTCGCACGGCCCTCGCGCTTCGCGATGCCGACCGCAACACGATAGAGGTCAGGGTGGACGCAGACACTGCCTTCCACCGAAGCATCGTTGCTGCAAGCCACAACGAAGTCCTGATTGAACTCTTCGACAACTTCGCCGAACGGAGTCGCGACGCGATGATCCAAATGCTAGAGATCAACAATGAACCAAGTACCGAACAGGACCAACTCACCCACCAGGCAATCGTCGAAGCAATCGCAACCCGAGACGCACGGGCCGCCTCCGAGATCAGCCGCACCCACCTCATCGCACTCCGCGACGGACTCACCCACAATCAGAATGGAATACCGTCATGACCGACGACGTCCGCAACATCACCGCCGCCCTTGCCAGCATCTCGGAGCACTGGCAACCGCACCGGCTCACCAGTATCAACGACTACGACGTGAAAGTAGTAAAGATCCAAGGCGAATTCGTCTGGCACAGCCACCCAGAAACAGACGAACTTTTTCTGGTTCTCTCAGGCGAGCTCACCATTCAGCTACGGGACCGCGACATCACTCTCGGACCTAACGATATCTACGTCGTACCCAAAGGCGTCGAACACTGCCCGAAAGCGAAGGCGGAAGTACATGCGTTACTCATCGAGCCGATCGGCACCGTGAACACGGGCAACGTCGGCGGTGAAATGACAGCCGAACTCCGCGAACTCAACTGAACTGCCTGCACGCAGCATCCGCGCCAGAACGAGATGCGCCCCTGTGCACCTCCCGTAGACCGGTCGGATATCGATACGCAGGGGCTTGGGGTCGCAAGCGAGGAAAATCATTGGCAGATCGTCCCACATGGGAACATTTTCCGGGCAGCATTGAGGGACTTGTCTAGTTAGGGATTCAGGTCCTAGGTGTATTAACCATGGAGGTTGGGAACGCTGTCGGCCGCATAGCCCTAACGTCCGAGGGCAATGCACCTTAGCTGCTAGCATGCTGAGATGGCATCGATTAGGGAGATTCAAGTCACCTTCGACTGTGCTGAGCCCGTTCGGGTCGCTCGTTTCTGGTGTGAGGTATTGGGGTACGTCCTCCCGACGCAGGAGGGGTTCGATTCATGGGATGACTTCGATCGTTCGCAACCGCCTGAGGATCAAGGCTGTTGGTGTGCCTGTGTGGATCCTTCGGGTTCGGGCGCTCGACTGTACTTCCAACGCGTCCCGGAAAGCAAGGTCCTCAAGAACCGTCTGCATCTCGACGTACGGGTCGGTACCGGACTCGTGGGCGAGGAACGCCTTGCTGCGCTGGAGAGTGAATGTGGACGTCTGGTCTCCCTCGGCGCAGAGCGCATACGGCTCCTGCCAGCCGATAGCGATAACGAGTCGTGCCTCGTTATGCAAGACGTTGAGGGCAATGAGTTCTGTCTCGCTTGAGACGAGTGGCCTGATATCTGTCCCGGGGAAGTTCTGGCCGAAGATGTTGATGATCGCCGCCACAGGCAGGCACAACCATTTGACGGAATCGTCTCGCTGCGAGCAAGCCTCCTCCCTGAGGCCTGATTCATTGTGATGTTGCGGCGCATCTCGCCACCTCACTACATTGCTGGCTGGGAAAGAGTCAATGAGGATTTCGCAAAAGGAACGCTCTGTGGGCGGGTTTCATGCCACAGAATGTCCCTGCTCTGCCTTCGCGGGGATACCTCTTCAGTGCCGTTGCCTAGAGGTTGGATAGTTCAATCTCCGGGCCGCGGCCCGGCTGTCTGCGAGGGTTGGCCCGAGGGTAGGTTGGTTTCTATGCCGGGGCAGACGAGGGTTATGGGTGTGAACTCCTGCTCGGTACTCGCTGGTTCCGGAGTGTGGGCACTCTTAGTCAGCCGCCTGTTCGGCGGATGACCTTTACGCATAGTGGGCGACCCGTAGCATCCTTACCCGGGGAGGTGGCCGGTCGAGCATGGTCTGCTCTGTTCGCTTTCTCCCCGGGTGGGCCTGACGTGCGGTGAGTCCTATGCCGCGACTGTGTCGTGGAGCGGGGCAGGTGGCAGCGGTGGCTGGGTGCGTTGCCACACGGATCCGTATCGGGTGTATTGCGCGGGCGGTTGGATAGGCTGCCGAAGATCGTCGGCAGCGGTTCGGGCCCAGAATGGGTCCTTGAGCATCTCGCGACCGATGAATACGAGGTCGGCGCGTCCATTGCCTAGGATGTCCTCCGCTTGCTGGCCGGTCTCGATGCGGCCCACAGCGCCGGTGAGGATACCGACCTCGCGACGGATCAGCTCCGCAGCAGGAACCTGGAAACCCGGGTACGAGGACACCTTGACGGGTGCGCTGCCGCCGGATGAGGCGTCGATGAGGTCGACGCCCTGTTCCTTCATCCATCGACCGAAGACAACGTAGTCCTCGGGTGTGTTGCCGCCCTCGACGTAGTCGGTTGAGGAGATGCGCACGAACAGGGGCCCGCTCCAGATGCCGCGGACGGCGTCGAGGACTTCGCGGACAATGCGGTACCGTCCGGCGTGGTCTCCGCCGTACGCGTCGGTGCGCTTGTTCGAGATCGGGGAGAGGAATTCGTTCAGCAAGAAACCGTGGGCTGCGTGCACCTCGATGACGTCGAACCCTGCCTCCATCGCGCGCACGGCGGCGGAACGGAACGCATCGACGATCTCCGTGATGCCGTCCCGGGTCAGTTCCTCTGGAACGCGGGAACCAGGTCCATACGCGATCGCGGACGGGGCGACCGCGGTGAGCTCGGGCAGACCGAGTTGACGACCGGCGTGGCCGATCTGCACACCCATCCGGCCGCCAACCAGGTGGACGGCGTCGACGATGCGGCGCAGGTTCGGGATGTGCGCATCGTCCCAGATCCCGAGGTCTCCCGGACCGATCGGGCCATTGGGAGCGACCGCTGCGGTTTCGGTCATGACCAGACCCGCACCGCCGAGGGCGCGGGATCCGTAGTGCATGACGTGGAAGTCAGTGGCGACTCCGTCGGCTGTGGCAGAGTGCATGCACATCGGCGACATGGCGATGCGGTTCCGGAAAGATACCCCGCGGATTGTGTAGGGCTCGAGAAGTGTTGCAGACAAGTAAAGCTCCTTAAGAACTGCCAGTGACTAGCTGATGGTTCGAGCGTGTGTCGGGCAAAGCGGAGGCCAACAGCACGTTCATATTGTTTTGGTACTACTTTTTTTGGGGGCTACCCGAGTGGTTTCCACGTCAGGCGCCGCCTCATTCTTCATGTTCCCGCTGGGAACGAGGAGGACATCGGGGCAGCACGAAGAGGCCACCCCGACGTCTGCGGGCGTTAGCTCTCGGGGGTGGAGTGCGTGTAGAACGTCTTCGCTACGATCTTCCACTCGCCGTTTGCCTTGAGGAGGTGGAAGAAGTCGCTGAAGCGGAAACCGTCGAGGTCGTCGGTATCGACCCGCGCGCTGGCGACATCGCCCACGATGTCCACGGTCACGACAGCCGAGCTCGGGTTCGAGGGCTTGAAGTCTTTGTCAATTCCGTCGAACAGGGCTTGAACCGGCACGCGCGTCACCGCGGATTCGGCGGTAGTGAACATCACCGCGTCAGCATGGAAGGCCGGACTCATGATCGAGCCGTCTGCCTTCGCGCAGCCTTCGATGTACTTGGACAGTGTTTCCAGCACTGCGTTGTATTCCTGGACGTAAGTCTTCTCAGACATCTGCACTCCCTGCGATTTAATTAGCTATAGCGGTCGCTACAAATGTTACTATAGTGACCGTTACAATTAATAGTCAACTCTCCGGAAGGTCCCTATGTCGAAGCTGATACCGCAAGAAAACACGCGCCGGCGACGCCGCAGCTTCGACGAACAACAGGCCCTTGAAACCGCAATGGACCTGTTCTGGAAGCACGGCTACGAGGCAACCTCGGTGAGCCAGCTGTGCGCTGCCATAGGAATCAACCCCCCGAGCCTGTACTCAGCATTCGGGAGCAAAGCACAGCTCTTCCTCAACGTCCTCGACTACTACCAACGCACATACTGGCAACCCGTATGGGACGCCTTGGAGCAGGAACCACAGGTGCAGGATGCGTTCCAAAGATTCTTCAACGACACCGTCGAGGTGATCTCCACACCGGGGACCCATCTCGGATGCCTCGTCACCCAATCCACAGTCAGTCTGGAAGACCGTGACAGTGACGTCGCCCGTGCCCTTGAAGCTATCGGCGATCACGGGGTTCATCGCCTTCAAGAAAAACTGGATTTCGGCATCCAAGATGGGCAGATTCCCGCCAGCACCGACACACTCGCACTCGCTCACGCCTTCAGCATGCTCGTCGATAGCCTCGCTCTCCGGGCGCATGCCGGCGTCCCACCAGAAATGTTGCGACGCCTAGTAGAAGCGGGGATCCGCATGATCCCAAAACCCGAATAGAAAACGGATGGGGCGCGGGACACCCGCCCTAGGCCAGTCGGGATTCGAAGCACTGGACCTTTGGGATTTTGACTTGACTCATCGGATGCTGCTCGTCCCAAAAGGGAACCCTTAGTGAGCGCCTATCCCACCATAGAAGTCTCGGAACATGGCAGACCCACCCAGTACAAAAGCGCCACCGGCAGGGCAGGTGCCGCTGGTAGGTTCATCCAATGATGATGTTCCGGTACGTTTATGTAGCCACTTTCCTTTTTGCTGCGGCGATCGCGTTCATCGTGGACCTGCCCCTGTGGGTCAAACTAGTTGTTCTTACTTGGACGGCGGCCCCAGCTCTCATCAATGAGTATCAGCTAAAGAAGAGAGCCTCAGCTGTTGCGGAGCGGGCTGAACGCTCCTCGAATTCTCATCCGGATCAGATGCTGCACCCCTACAAAGAAACCTCCTAGACAGCGAGCATCAGCCCGAAAAGGAACCTCTTCCAAGACGGGTCGGTCATAATTCGATTGTCTTGGCGTCGCGGGTGATATTCATGGAGCGACCTCGATGTGCATGGCGAACTCGCCACGGTGAATTGTTCCTGCCACTCGAGGTGGTTTGGTTGCGTTACGGCAGACCGTGCAGGTCGTTGCGCAAGGGTGGCGCCTCGCCGTGGCCGCCCTGGTCATCCCAAGCCACGAGTCAAGATTCCCGTCGGGTTATGCTGGGCATGCATCCGAGATTTGAAAAATGCCTATCGCGGCTTACGCCGATACTTGGGGGTTCTTATGGAATTGGATTGGGTCGACAAGTCACAAAAGTCCGGACGACAGGCGATTCCTGTTGTACTGGCTGTGATGGTTGGATTCTGCGGCATCGGTTTACCACTCACGGATGCAATGTACGTGCCCGCCTTCATCGCAGCAATTGTTTTCGCTGTGGCGACGCCATTGGCCTTGATTGTCGCGGCACCCGAGGGGCTGTTTAGAAGGACCCGCGCCTTTCGTTGGCTTTCCATTGCCTGCGCATTTTCGGCGGCCTGTGCTGTTGCGGCAAGTGGAATATTGATGTCATTCGGGACCCCTGCGGGAGCAGCCGGTGACATTGGTGGCTTTCCGATGTGGTTGCTGTCGACGATAGCTTTAGTGACTGTCACCAGCTATGCGATCAGAGTTTGGCGTGTAGAGTATGCAGCTCCGCCAACAACGTTGAGTGGCTTTCAACGGCAGGAGCGGCGGGCAAAACGCAGCTAGATCCAGAAAATCGGGTCTCTCACGTCAATGGTCAATGCCGGCTGTCAAAAAACGGGTAGGCAGGGTGTAGGACAAACCGGATCTCTTGGTAGGGCACCTGTAATTTTCAGAAGTGCTCTTTACGGAATTTCAGGAGTCGTCTGAACAACCGACTCTGTCTGCAGGGGAACCTACTGCGGGACGGCGATTCGTAATCGGGGCAGCCAGCTGGCTATTTGTTTGCGATTAACATTGGCTTGATAGTGTGCCACCGGTATGACACACGTTGTGTCAACTCGTTGGCCCACTTTTTTAGGTGCTAGTGCAAATGACGTTGTTTCTGTAACGATTTGGTCCTGCTATCGCTGCGCTTCTTATTGCGTTGGTTGCTTCGTTTGTCCGTCGGAGGTCGTACCTGCAGCTGCCGAAGCCTGTTCACGGACGGACATTTATTGGCATGGTTGTCTGTCTCGGCTGCATGATTGCGTTCACAGCTTGGTCTGTCTTTCCTTGGTGGGTGCCACCGCCCGGTACCTCGCGCCGCTTATGACTTTTACGTCTCGAGCATGGTTGGGGACTATGCTCTGCGTGCTGTCCGGGGTTGTCGCCGTTACGTTCATGGCTGGGCTGGCCTCGGGTCCAGATGAGAGCGGCCGGTAGGTGATCTACGAGGTGCGGGCTTCTTCCAACAGCACCGCTAGCGCGACAATCTGCGGCTGGTGGTTCTCGATGCCGTGCCTGATCCTGATTGCCGTCCTTGTACTGACTGCATTAGTCGACTTCATCGTGATCTCACGGCCGACTCTTGGTGTTGATGCAGGGATTGATGCCGCGACACGGACCGCCCGCGTTCGCAATATCTTGATGGTAAGCACAGACGGATTCCTGCTACATCTCAGTGTCGTCTTACAGTCCCTGTTCGCCACTTCGTCTCTCCGAACCGGAATGACAGCAGGGTCGGCTGGTTCGATCGAATTCGGGACGTCCCTTGCCGCGATCGGCCCCGCGTTCCAAGTGGCGTCTCTAATTTCATTCATCCTTGGCATGATCGTCAGTCTCACCGATTCCGGACCTCCACTTGTCGACCAGATGGAGGATCAAATTCGGGGTCTTATCACGACCGGCCTGCTTCCTGCCGATCAGAGGTTACCTTTCGTGCGCCAATTGGCCAGTGACCTCGAGGTGGCTCCTTGCGCGGTGGCAAAAGCATATCGAACGCTCGAAAATGAAGGCTTCCACGTCACGCGCATCGGCAGCGGTACCCTTGTTAGCGCAGACGCATCGGCCACACCTCGGGACGTTCTCACAGCGGCCAAAAAACTGGTCCAGGCGAGTCAACGCGAAGGTGCCAGCATAGACGAAGTCATTCGCGTTCTCCGTGAGGTCTGGCCCGACGCGTAACCTTAAACCTGTTCCGGAGGTGAACGCTGAATCCAAATCCGTTAGCGTAAAGCATCCGGGAATGGCCTTCCCATAGGCGGAACGCTCTACGGATCGCTGTGAAGAGGCGACATTGTCTCTAGCGTCGTGCGCCTTGTTTCACAGTCGTGTGGCCGGTCGTAGCCGTATGGCACGCTTGTGAAAAAGAAGTGAAGTTGTTCTCTTTCTTTATATTCCCACTGTGGGTATATTGATGGATATGACTGAAGTTACCTTTTGGATACTTACCGCTCTCGCTGGCGGACGCCGACATGGATACGCCATATTGCTTGATGTTGAACGACTCACAGCGGACGAGGTCTCGTTGCGTGTAACGACGCTCTACGCCACCCTTGAGCGGCTGGAACGAGATGGCAGCGTGGGCCGGGCCGGCGAAGAAACCGTCGATGGTCGCTCACGCCGCTACTACGAGCTAACTGAGACCGGGCGCCATGCTCTCGAATTGGAGGCGGAACGCCTCGCGACCAAGCTCCGAGCAGCACAGAGTCGACTGGCAGCGCCGCGTCCTACTCCCAGCCGTCCGGCAGCGGCGACGATGACCTGGGGGTTTTCAGGATGAGCGAATCCCGACATCGCCGGTATGCTCAGCTATTGCGCTGGTATCCACAGTCGTGGCGCGAGGAGCACGGCAAGATCATGCTCGACACCCTCGTGCAGCACGCCAGTGACCGAGGAAACACACGACCATCGATTTCCGAGACGTGGTCCCTCAGGGCCCATGGACTCGGAGAGCGTGCAACCTATCCGTGGGCGGCCATTGCCGCAGCAACAGCTTTGGTAGCCTTCGTGGCTGCTAGCTGGATCATGTTAAGCAACGCCATAACGCTCCCCGTTGCCGAATTGGTGCGGCTGCTCTTGGCAGTGTTCATTGGACCCTTCGCAGTGACCATCGCCGCCGTCGTTCTCTTGCATCGAGCGGGGAAGCTGTCTGCGCCGGCTGCCCTCTTCACAGCATCGTTCGCCCTCCCCGCTTGTGGTTTCGCGGCCCTGACGGCTGCGAGCTGGTCGGTTGGTTTCGACGAAGCTGATGGTGGCCTCGGCTTGAGCTGGTTCGGTTCATCGACATTGCTGTTCCTTGTCCTTGCCTGGACCACTGGCACCATGTGCCTCCTGGCTCCTGCCTGCTTGGTCCTCAATTCGAGGCGTCCCGCACCACTTCGACTACTGCTCAGTGCTGCCATTGCGGCAATAGCCGCTCTCATCCTGGGCACTGTGGTGCTGATGGGACAGATGCTCAGCATTCTTGGTGCCGCCGTAGTGCTCGTCCTTGCATTGAGGTCAAGCCGGGCTCAGCCGCCGGCCGTTCGCGTCGATACTCCTCGCGCAGTGGTGCCACCTGTTCCTCAGGAAGCGGTGGCGTTGACGCCGGAAAAGGTGACGGTTGCTGGTGCAGCCGCACTGGCGTCACTGGTTGTGGGGCTGGGGTGCGCCGTGTTTGCACTCACCGGCAGCACCTGGTCTTCATCGGTCACCGATTCCACCCGGGCCATGAACCTAGGCCTGGCAGCCGGTGCGCTGGCCGCCATACCAACGGCGATCGCTACCGGGATGGTCCTTGCCCTGCGGCATGGCGCTGTCATGCGCTGGTCAGGGTTCCTGTGTGGTGTAGGCCTTGTCGTGGAAGCTGTTGCCCAATTCCTTGGGGTGGGCCATCCATCGCAGTGGCCGCTGACACTTGCCGCAGCGGCCCTGATGGGCTTCGCAATTGCCTTACCCTTCGGTCGCCTCATCCCTGGGCGGAGCTCACTACGAATGGGCATGACGGCGGTACTCGGCTTGGCCGGTTCAAGTATCGGACTCATGGTTGTGACCATGGCGGCCTTAATTGCTCTACCTGCAGCCGCCGCGCTTGTGATCTGGTCATTGGCTCAATTTTCCAAACCGGGCCAACTATCACGCCCACAACGTCTCAACCGTCAACAAGGTTGATGCTCTATGGAGCCTTGCCTTGGAGACCAAATCAAGATAGGCCTAGTCTTTCCTGGACCTGCAGCTACGCCTTGACCGCAAGCACGGGCACCGTGTCCCGCAAGCCGGTCTTGCTCCGAGCTGTTGGAGCGCCGAATTAAACGGTGGGGCCAGATGGATGGTGCTATCCGCA
>JBKKBD010000014.1:0-26608 GCA_046714315.1 Specibacter sp. | reverse complement strand
GTGCCCAAGGTGGGATTCGAACCCACACACCTTTCGATACTGCATTTTGAGTGCAGCGCGTCTGCCGTTCCGCCACTTGGGCCTTAGCAAAGCGATCAAATGACCGCCGTTACGAAGATCACGCTCTCATTCATGAATCGCTTCCGAACCAGTGCGCGCAACTACTCTACATGGAGATAGGGTGGTTTGTGGAATCGAAGCCCTCCAAGGGCCGAATTTTGATAAATTGTGGTGTAATTCACCTCTACTTAGGAGTTTTTGTGTCTGAACAGACGGAGTCATCCTCCACCTCCCCCGCACGCCGTGTCATTGTTGCCGAGGATGAAACCTTGATCCGCTTGGACATTATGGAAATCCTCCGTGGCGAAGGCTACGACGTGGTCGGCGAGGCCGACAACGGTGAGAAGGCCGTGGAGCTTGCTAAAGAACTCAAGCCCGATCTGGTCCTCATGGACGTCAAGATGCCCGTCATGGACGGCATCACGGCTGCTGAGATCATCGTCAAGGCCCGCATTGCCCCCGTCGTGCTCCTGACCGCCTTCAGCCAGAAGGAACTCGTTGAGCGCGCACGCGACGCCGGCGCCATGGCGTACGTCGTCAAACCGTTCACGCCGGCCGATCTCATCCCAGCCCTGGAAATTGCGCTCTCACGCCACGAGGAAATCAAGGCACTCGAGAATGAAGTCTCCGACCTGCAGGAACAGTTCGCCACACGCAAGCTTGTAGAGCGCGCTAAGAGCCTCCTGACCACCAAGATGGGCCTCACTGAGCCCGAGGCCTTCCGCTGGATCCAGAAGACCTCCATGGACCGCCGACTCAGCATGCGCGAAGTCGCCGAGACCATCATCAACCAGGTCAACTAGGCCTCAACCAGCGATTCACCGGTTCACAAAGCCGGCCAGCCAAAAATGACACCGATCTCCCTAGGTGAGCCCGCAATCCCGGGCTCATTTAAGGGGATCGGTGTCATTTTTCGTTCAGGCTGAAACTACCCCTTAAAGAACGAAGGCGGCACCTACCCAACGCATAAAGCGCAGGGCGGGTGCCGCCGTCGAGCCGTAACTAGTGACTAGTTGCTAACCGGCCAGGGGCCAATCTTTTCGCGGTTGGCACGGTCGCCATTTGCGGCCTTGCCCAGGTCGGCGAGGTCGCCAACCTTGTGAACCTTGACCAAGTTGGTGGAACCAGCCTGTCCGGGAGGGGAACCGGCTGCGATAACAACCAGATCGCCTTCGTTGACGAGGCCCTTCTGCAACAGGGTTGCGTCGACCTGTTCGGTCATGGCATCCGTGTGGGCAACCATGGGAACCAACACGGGCTCGATGCCCCATGCCAGTGCCAGCTGGTTACGCACGCTCTCCACAGGTGTGAAGGCCAGAACCGGCTTGGCCGGGCGCAGGCGGGACAGGCGGAATGCGGAGTCGCCGGACTGCGTGAACGTAGCAATGTACTTTGCATCCAGCTGCTTGGCGATCTGCACGGCCGCTGCCGTGATGACGCCACCGCGGGTCTTCGGCTCAGAACCCAGCTTCGGGATGAGCTTCATACCATCTTCGGCTTCGGCGGCCTCGATGATGCGGGCCATGACCTTGACGGTCTCGATGGGGAACAGGCCAACGCTGGTCTCGCCGGAGAGCATAACTGCATCCGCGCCGTCGAGCACTGCGTTTGCACAGTCAGAGGCCTCGGCGCGGGTGGGGCGCGGGTTCTCGATCATGGATTCAAGAACCTGGGTTGCCACGATGACGGGCTTGGCCCAGCGGCGTGCCATTTCAACACACTTCTTCTGAACCAGCGGGACATCTTCCAAGGGAAGCTCCACACCGAGGTCACCACGGGCAACCATGATGGCGTCAAACGCATCAACGATTGCTTCGAGGTTCGCAACAGCCTGCGGCTTCTCGATCTTGGCGATGACCGGAACGCGGCGGCCTTCTTCATCCATGATCTCGTGAACACGGCTGATGTCAGCAGCGTCACGCACGAATGAAAGCGCAACCAGGTCCACGCCGCACGCAAGCGCCCAACGCAGATCGTCCTCGTCCTTTTCGCTCAAGGCAGGAACGTTGACAGCAACACCGGGCAGGTTGATGCCCTTGTTGTTGGAAACCTTGCCCGGAACGATTACTTCGGTGACAACCTTCACTGCGTCAACGGCAGTTGCCCGAACGGACACCTTGCCATCGTCGATCAGCATGATGTCGCCAACCTTGACGTCCTCGGTGAGGGACTTCAGGGTGGTGGAGCAGATGTCCTTGGTACCTGGAACATCTTCGGTGGTGATCGTGAATACATCACCAACAGCCAGGGCGTAGCCCTCGCCATTTGCAAAGCGACCCAAACGGATCTTGGGACCCTGAAGGTCCGCCATGATGGCAACAGGCTTGCCGAGTGATTCGGCAGCCTTACGTACGTTGTCGTAGGTGTTCTGGTGCACGGTGTAGTCGCCGTGGCTCATGTTCATGCGGGCTACGTTTACGCCCGCCTCCAGTACCGCAAGTGTGTTTTCATAGCTGGCGATTGCCGGCCCGAAAGTCGCAACAATTTTTGCGCGTCTCAATGTACCTACCTTGTGTGTGGTTTCAGCAGAAATCTTTGGTGCCCAATGACAGCCTATCGCTTTTGCAACTAGACGCGGATAGCTGAATCACTAGGTGAGACAGGTGCCGGCAGGAATGTCTCCCCCATGAGGAACTTATCGACGGCCGCGGCACAGGCCCGACCCTCGGCAATGGCCCACACAATCAGCGACTGTCCGCGCCCTGCATCGCCCGCCACAAAAACGCCCTCGCGGCTCGACATATAGTAGCCATCTCGTTTCACGTTGGAGCGCGAGTCCAAGGTCACGGGTAATTGGTGCGTCAATTCGGCCGATTCCGGACCTGTGAATCCGAGTGCAAGGAAGACCAAATCGGCTTCAATGATCCGCTCGGTTCCTTCCTTGGGAACACGCCTGCCGCCAACAAACGCAGTCTCGGCAATCTTCAGCCCGGTCACCACGCCATTTTCGCCCAGGAACTCAACGGTTGACGCCAAGTAGCTGCGCTCACCGCCTTCCTCATGTGCGCTGGCAACCTCGAACAGGTTCGGGAACGTAGGCCAGGGCTGATCGACTGTGCGGTCCGCCGACGGTTGCTGGCCGATAGCCAAGGTGGTCACCGAAGCAGCCTGCTGGCGGTGCGCCGTGCCGATGCAGTCCGCGCCGGTGTCGCCACCGCCCAGAATGACAACGTGCTTGCCGCGGGCATCTATCTGGCCCACCAGCTCGTCGCCGGCCACTGCCTTGTTGCCCTGCACCAGGTATTCCATGGCGAAATGTACGCCGGCCAGACCGCGGCCCGGGATGGGCAGGTCACGCGGCACGGTTGACCCTGTGCAAACAACGACGGCGTCATAGCGCCTACGCAGCTCGTCCCACCCAATGTCTTTGCCAACCTCAATGCCGGTGCGGAAGCGGGTGCCCTCTGCGGACATCTGCTCCACACGGCGGTCAACGCTTTCCTTCTCCAGCTTGAAATCGGGGATGCCGTAACGCAGCAGGCCACCAATCCGGTCATCACGCTCGTACACGGCAACCGTGTGGCCGGTACGGGTCAGCTGCTGAGCTGCTGCGAGCCCCGCCGGACCTGAACCAACGACGGCGACAGTCTTGCCTGTGAGGCGGGCCGGGGGCAGCGGGTGCACCCAGTCCTGGTTGAAGGCCTCATCGATGATGGACACCTCAACCTGCTTGATGGTCACAGCAGGCTGGTTGATACCCAGGACACAGGCCGATTCGCACGGAGCCGGGCACAGCCGACCCGTGAATTCCGGGAAGTTGTTCGTGGCGTGGAGGCGTTCAATGGCCTCTTGGCCCTTGCCGCGCCAGGTGAGGTCGTTCCACTCGGGAATCAAGTTCCCCAAGGGACAACCCTGGTGACAGAACGGTACGCCACAGTCCATGCAGCGACCGGCCTGAGACTTCAGGACGCCCTGTTCCTGGGCCTCGTAGACTTCCTTCCAGTCCATGATGCGGACCGGAACGGGGCGGCGGGTCTGGGTGATGCGTTCCCGATTGTTCAAGAAACCGTGCGGATCAGCCACCGGTGACCTCCAAAATTTTCTGCCAGACGGTTGCGCCGTCCGGGTCTTCGCCCAGCTCGGCTGCTGCCAAGCGGGTTTCCAATACTGCTGCGTAATCGCGCGGAAGCACCTTGGTGATGCGGGCTACGGTTGCGGGGAAGTCCGCCAGCAAGGCTGCGGCCGTCTCCGAATCCGTCTCATCAACATGGCGCTGCAACAGCGAACGGACCAGTTCCTGATCCGCGCCGTCGAGCTCCAGAAGTTTGAGTTCCCCGGAGTCAAGTGAGACCTTGTTGACACGGCTGGGCACCAAGTCAAGAACGTAAGCCGTACCACCGGACATGCCGGCACCAAAGTTACGTCCCGTGGGGCCAAGGATCAGGGTGCGGCCACCGGTCATGTACTCGCAACCGTGATCGCCAATACCCTCGACGACGGCGGTCGCTCCGGAGTTGCGGACCAGGAACCGCTCCCCCACAATTCCGCGAAGGAACATTTCACCACTCGTGGCACCGTAGCCAATAACGTTGCCAGCAATGACGTTTTCAGCCGCCACGAAAGGGCTGCTGCGGTCCGGGCGGACAGTAATCCGGCCGCCGGAAAGGCCCTTGCCAACATAGTCGTTGGCATCGCCGAACAGACGCAGCGTGATGCCGGCCGGCAGGAACGCGCCCAGTGATTGGCCAGCCTGGCCCGTCAGCGTCACATCGATCGTGTCCGGACCCAGCACGTCAATGCCGAATGTCTTGGTCACGTGGTGGCCCAAAAGGGTACCAACGGACCTATCCGTGTTGATGACGGGGACGCTGATCTTGACAGGTGCGCGGTCACTGAGTGCCTCGGCGCTCATCGTGATCAGCTGCTGGTCAAAGTGCTTGTCCAGCTCGTGGTTCTGGTTCGTCAAGTGACGAACCGGAGCGCTTGCCGGCACACCGGCATCGGAGAGGATGGGGCTCAAGTCCAGGCCCTCGGTCTTCCAGTGGTTCAGCGCGGCCTTGATATCGAGCGTGCTGGACTGTCCAATGGCTTCCTCCAAGCTGCGGAAACCGAGTTCGGCCAGAAGTTCGCGGACTTCCTCAGCCAGGAACTCGAAGAAGTTGACCACAAATTCGGGCTTGCCGGTGAAGCGCTGGCGAAGCTCGGGGTTCTGTGTGGCAACGCCGACGGGGCAGGTGTCAAGGTGGCAAACGCGCATCATGACACAGCCGGAAACCACCAGAGGTGCCGTGGCGAAGCCGTATTCCTCGGCGCCAAGCAGTGCCGCGATGATGACGTCGCGGCCTGTCTTGAGCTGTCCGTCAACCTGAACCACAACCCGCTCGCGCAGCCCGTTCAGGCGCAGCGTCTGCTGAGTTTCAGCCAAGCCCAACTCCCACGGCATGCCTGCATGCTTGAGGGAGTTCAGCGGGCTGGCGCCGGTTCCGCCGTCGTGCCCTGATACCAGTACGACGTCGGCCTTGGCTTTGGTCACGCCGGAGGCCACGGTGCCAATCCCCATTTCGGAGACAAGCTTCACGTGAACACGGGCACTCGGGTTGGCCCGCTTGCAGTCGTAAATGAGCTGCGCCAGGTCCTCAATCGAGTAAATGTCGTGGTGCGGCGGCGGCGAGATCAAGCCAACACCGGGCGTGGAGTGACGCGTTTCGGCGATCCACGGGTATACCTTCTTGGCCATCAGCTGGCCACCCTCGCCGGGCTTGGCGCCCTGGGCCATCTTGATCTGGATGTCTTCGGCGTTCGTCAGGTACAAGCTGGTGACGCCGAAACGGCCCGAGGCTACCTGCTTGATGGCGCTGCGACGCTCCGGGTCAAGGAGGCGCTCAACGTCCTCGCCGCCTTCACCAGTGTTGGACTTGGCGCCCAATCGGTTCATGGCGATGGCCAGGGTCTGGTGAGCCTCCTGGGAGATGGAGCCATAGCTCATGGCCCCGGTGGAGAAACGCTTCACGATGCTGCTGACCGATTCAACCTCGTCCAGTGGCACGGGCGGACGCTGTCCGTCCTTGAACGTGAGCAAGCCACGGAAAGTCATGAGCTTATTGGACTGCTCATCAACACCTTGGGTGTACTTCTTGAAGATGTCGTAGCGACGCTCACGCGTGGCATGCTGCAGGCGGAACACCGTGTCAGGGTTGAACAGGTGCGGTTCGCCGTCGCGGCGCCACTGGTATTCGCCGCCGCCAAGGAGCGGGCGGTGCGGAACATCCACGCCATCAACGGGGTACGCAAGGATGTGGCGTGCGGAAACTTCCTTGGCAATGACGTCAAGGCCTACGCCGCCAAGCTGGGTCACAGTACCGGTGAAGTACTCATTGATGAGCTCCTGGGACAGGCCCAAGGCTTCAAAGGTCTGTGCGCCACAGTAAGAGGCCACCGTGGAGATGCCCATCTTGGACATGATCTTCAAGACGCCCTTGCCTAGGCCCTTGATCAGGTTCCGGACACCCTCATTTGGGGTGACCCCGGTGACGTCCTCGTTGCGGATAAGTTCCTCAACGGATTCCATGGCCAGGTAAGGGTTGACGGCGGCAGCGCCATAGCCAACCAGAACGGCTACGTGGTGAACCTCGCGGACATCGCCGGCCTCCACAACCAAGGAAACCTTGGTGCGGTTGGCGCTGCGCAGCAGGTGGTGGTGCACGGCGCTCAGGAGCAGCAGCGACGGGATGGGGGCCCACACGGCGGAGGAATCCCTGTCGGAGAGCACAATGTACTGCACGCCGCGATTGATGGCGCCGGAGATCTGCTCACCGATCTCGGAGAGGCGGGCACGCAAGGCGGCCGCACCGCCGTCGACCTTGTACAGTCCGCGGACCTTCATGGAGATCTTTTCACCACCGGAGCCATCGGCTGCCAGCGGCGTTTCCATGTTGGCGATCTTGGCCAGGTCATCGTTGTCAATCACCGGGAAGGTCAACGCCAGCTGCGGCGCGGTGACCTTGTTGCGTGAGAGCAGGTTTCCCTGCGGACCGATCGTGGTGTTCAGCGAGGTGACGAGCTCCTCGCGGATGGCATCCAGCGGCGGGTTCGTGACCTGTGCGAACTGCTGCACAAAGTAATCAAACAGCAATCGCGGGCGCTCGGACAGCACGGCAACGGGTGTGTCGGTTCCCATGGCGCCGAGCGGCTCAGCGCCAGCCTTTGCCATGGGACCCAGCATGATCTTCAGCTCTTCGGTGGTGTAACCGAAGGTGCGCTGACGGTGCAGCACCGAGGAACTCGTGTGAATAACGTGCTCGCGCTCGGGCAGGTCGGCGAGCTGGATGGTATTTTCCTTGGCCCAGGTCTCGTACGGGTGAGCCGCAGCCACCTCGGCCTTGACCCTCTCATCACTGATGAGCTCGCCCTTGTCGGTGTCAACCAGGAACATGGTGCCGGGAGAAACACGGCCCTTCTGCACGATCGTTGCTGGGTCAAGGTCAAGGACGCCAACCTCGGAGGCCAGAACAATCAGGCCATCGTCGGTGACCCAGAAGCGGGCCGGGCGGAGACCATTACGGTCAAGGGTGGCGCCAACCAAGTTGCCGTCGGTGAAAGACACCGCGGCAGGACCATCCCACGGTTCCATCAAGAGTGAGTGGTATTCGTAGAAGGCCTTGCGGGCCGGATCCATCGTGGCGTGATTTTCCCAGGCCTCCGGGATCATCATCATGACGGCCTCGGTGATGGGGCGACCGGACAGCCACAAGAGCTCGGCTACCTCATCAAAGGAAGCGGAGTCAGAAGCGCCCGGAGTACAGATGGGGAACAGTTCTTCGGGGGTCTCGCCCAGCAGCGGGTGGGCCATGGTGGACTGGCGGGCGCGCATCCAGTTCCGGTTGCCCTTGACCGTGTTGATCTCTCCGTTGTGCGCAATGGCGCGGAACGGCTGAGCCAAGGGCCACGACGGGAACGTGTTCGTGGAGAAGCGCGAGTGAACAATGGCCAGCTTGGTGGCGAAGCGCGGATCGGAGAGGTCCGGGTAGAAGGGTTCCACCTGGGCGGTTGTCAGCATGCCCTTGTAAACAATGGTCTTGGAGGACAACGACGGGAAGTACACGCCGAACTTTTGCTGGGCACGCTTGCGCAGGCGGAATGCCTTGCCATCCAGGACATTGGCCGTGAGCGCATCCAAGGGCTGCGCAGGTTCCTTGGCCAAGGCGACGAAGAGCTGGCTGAAGTGGGGCATGGTGGCAAGGGCGCTGGCCCCAACCAGGTCGCTGACAACGGGAACTTCACGCCAGCCAAGGACGCGCAGCCCCTCGCTTTCGGCCAGCTCCTCCATACCGGACCTTGCCGTTTCCAGTTCAATGGCGTCAACGGGAAGGAAGGCTGTACCGACGGCGTAGTTTCCGACGGCCGGCAGCTCAAAGCCGGCAACCGCACGGAAGAATTCATCGGGGACCTGCGTCAGAATACCGGCGCCGTCGCCAGTTCCTTCGTCAGCACCAACAGCTCCTCGATGCTCAAGGTTGCGCAGGGCGGTAAGGGCCTTCTGCACAATATCGTGTTCCGGAATGCCACGCAGTGTGGCAACGATGGCCAACCCACAGGCGTCCTTCTCGGACTCCGGGCGATAGAGGCCCGCCTGTTCCGGCATGCCAGCGAAGCGGGTGAACGGCGATACGGCCGGTGGCTGGTGGGAGTCACGTGCTTTGGTCTGTGTCACGACGTGTTGGTCCTTCCCCTTGTTAGAGCGATTCGTGGGGACGACGCTGGCCCGAGCGTTGGGAAAGCGGATCTTCCTCAACGGTGCTGCTGTGGTGGTGTGATGCTGTTGAGTGGTGCATTGCCGAGCGCTGGTGAATCGTAGGGCATGTGCACAATCGCACGAAGATATTTGGGTCACAACTCCCCGTGCGGCGTTTTTTACTATATCGCCGTGCGAACCGTGGAAATATACGTATCTTAGAATCTGACACTTTCTGCACGATCAGTAATATTTTGGATTCATTCGTTTCTGAGAAAGTGCATGATCATGCGTAATCTGACGGAACCGAGGCATTTTTGGACTCTATGTGTCTCGTCATGAAACACCACCGCGGAAGGGGGCGTCTAGGCCCAGGACATGAAAATGGCGGCCCGGTAAATCCCGGGCCGCCATTTCACGACTTATTGGTGCTGTCAGCTGTTATTTCTCGGCTGAGGGCTTATCTTTTGATTCATCGTCAGCCGACGCATCCACAGCGTCAGTTGCCGGAACCGCACCGGCTGTGCCGCCGTCGTCGTTCTTGGCGACGGCCACAGCCTCCGTGGCCACAACGGGCTCATGGCCGTCCAGGTACACGGATTCCTGCGGCTTTCCGCGTCTTGCCACCGTGATGATCACGAACAACACCAAGGCCGCAATAAAGACGAAGATGCTGGTCCACACGTTAAGACGGGTTGTGATGCCAAAGAAGGTGATCTGCTCTGCGGCGTCGATGCGGAGCATTTCAATCCAGACTCGGCCTGCTGTGTAGATCATGGCGTACAGCAGGAAGAGCCGTCCGCTGCGCAGACGGAATTTCCTGTCCAGCAGCAGCAGCACAACCACACCGGCCAAGTTCCACACGCACTCGTACAGGAAGGTGGGGTGGAAAAGCGTATCCGGGCTGTATCCGGCGGGAACAAACTCGGGCGAAACGCTCAAGCCCCACGGCTGGGTGGTAGGGCCACCGAACAGCTCCTGGTTGAAGTAATTCCCCCAGCGGCCGAGAGCCTGGGCCAAGAGAATTCCAGGGGCTGCGGCATCGATGAACGCGGAGATCTTCACGTTCGCACGGCGGCAACCAATCCATGCGCCGAGCACGCCGAGCACCACGGCACCCCAAATGCCCAGACCACCAAGCCATATCTGGGGAATCAGGGACAGATCGCCCGTGCCATCAAATCCGGGGCCAAAGTAAGCATCCGGTGAAGAGAACACGTGATAGAGCCGGCCGCCGATGATGCCAAAGGGAATCGCCCAGATGGCAATATCCCAGATTGATCCTTCGGGGCCGCCGCGACGCTTCCAGCGGCGATCTGTCAGCCACAGTGCGGCGACGATTCCTGCGAGAATGCACAGCGCGTAAGCGTGGATTCGCAGCGGGCCAAGGTCGAAGCCTGACCATGACGGTGCGGGGATGGCGGCGGCAACGGCCTGCGGCACCAACGCGGCGATCATGCGCTTGCCGTTCCGGTAGTTGCAACATCAAAACCCGTGCTGAGTTCCTTGGCCAAGGCGGCCACGGCGGGAACGCCACCGTCCCGCAGGGCTGCCACGAGGGCGGTGCCCACAATGACGCCGTCCGCGTAGGCCGCGATTTCACGCACGTGGGCGGCCTTGGAGACGCCCAGCCCAACGCAGGCCCGTTCGGCACCGGCGGCATGGGCTGCTGCCACAACCGCCTCGGCGGCGCTGGAGACCTCGGTGCGAGCACCGGTGACACCCATAATGGAAACAGCGTAGACGAACCCGCGAGTCGCCTCAACTGTCATGGCCACGCGCTCCGGGGTGGAAGACGGTGCCACAAGGAAAACACGGTCCAGTCCGTACTTGTCCGATGCCGCGAACCATTCGGACGCCTCGTCCGGGATGAGGTCGGGGGTGATGAGTCCTGCTCCCCCAGCCTCGGCCAGACGGCGGGAGAATTCATCCACACCCATGCGCATCACGGGGTTCCAGTACGTCATGACAAGAACCGCTACATCGGTTTCAGCCGTAATGGCTGCCACCACATCGAAGACGTCAGCCACGCGGAAGCCGTTGTTCAAGGCCTGCGTGGTTGCGGCCTGAATGACCGAACCATCCATGACGGGGTCCGAATACGGGATCCCGATTTCGATGATGTCGGCGCCATTACGGGCCAACGCAATGGCGGCGTCGATGGAGGTCTGCTTGTCCGGGAATCCTGCGGGCAGGTAGGCGATCAGGGCCTTGCGGCCGGCGCTCCTGGCCCGTTCAATGGCCGCAGCCGACTTGCTCACAACGGCCACCGGGGCGTCCGCGCTGGTGTTCGTCTCACTCATTGCCGGCATCCTCTGTGTTGATATCCATGGTCTCCGCGCCGGCACCGTGGGCTGCACCCTTGGCGCTGCGGGTCGAAAGCATCGTCCCCTTGACGTTGCCGTCCTCATCCAACAGACCGAACCAATCGGCTGCCGTCTGAACGTCCTTGTCACCGCGGCCGGAAAGATTCACAATGACAACCACGTCCTCCGGCTTTTCGGCGTCGGCCGTTAGCCGCTGGCCAACTTTAAGCGCGCCGGCAAGGGCATGGGAGGACTCAATGGCCGGGATGATACCTTCGGTGCGGCACAGCAGCTTGAAGGCGTCCATGGCTTCGACGTCGGTAATGGCTTCATACGTTACCCGGCCAAGGTCGGCCAAGTAGGCATGCTCCGGCCCCACGCCGGGGTAATCCAGGCCGGCCGAGATGGAGTGGGACTCGACGGTTTGGCCATCTTCGTCCTGCATGAGGTAGGAACGTGCCCCGTGAAGGACACCCGGGCGGCCCAGCGTAATGGTTGCCGCGTGACGTCCAGTTTCGACCCCGTCGCCGGCAGCCTCGAAACCGAAGATCTTCACGGCAGGTTCGTCGAGGAAGCCGTGGAACAGGCCAATCGCGTTGGACCCGCCGCCGATGCAAGCGCACACGGCGTCGGGCAGACGGCCGATCTGATCGAGGATCTGGCCGCGGGCTTCTTCGCCAATGACCTCATGGAAGAAGCGGACCATGGCGGGGAACGGGTGGGCTCCGGAAACGGTGCCTAGCACGTAGTGGGTGTTTTCAACATTGGCGACCCAGTCCCTCAGGGCGTCGTTGATGGCGTCCTTGAGTGTTTGGGAACCATTGGTCACTGGTACCACTGTTGCGCCGAGCAGCTGCATGCGAGCTACATTCAGTGCCTGGCGGCGGCAGTCCTCGGCACCCATGTAGACGACGCACTCAAGCCCGAGGAGCGCTGCGGCCGTGGCACTGGCGACGCCGTGCTGGCCAGCGCCGGTTTCGGCAATGATGCGGGTCTTGCCCATGCGCTTGGCGAGCAGTGCCTGGCCCAGAACGTTGTTGATCTTGTGCGAACCGGTGTGGTTAAGGTCTTCGCGCTTGAGGAAGACCCGAGCTCCGCCGGCGTGGGCGCTGAAGCGCTTTGCCTCGGTCAGCAGGGAGGGGCGACCAGAGTAGTTCTTGTTCAGCTCGGCAATCTCAGCCAGGAACTCGGGATCAACCTTGGCTTTTTCAAAGGTTTCCTCAATCTCATCCAGTGCCGCGATGAGGGATTCAGGCATCCAACGGCCGCCGTAGCTGCCAAAGTACGGTCCGGGAGCGTGCCGCAATGACGGCTCCCGGGTTGATTCTGCCGGGACTGATCCCTGCAGGAATGCTGTTGCCGGATCCACCATGTCGGCGGGATCCTGAGACGAAGCTGCTGGCACGTGAGCCATCAGTTCCACCGTCCTGTTCTAAGAATAATTGTGCACTTATTTTTCCATTGGCGGTGACGCTGGCAAGGTTTCTGCCGTTTGCCCGCGGTATTACGGTAAAAACATTCGGTAAATAATGTACGGAAAGGCCTGCCCGTTTCCGGACAAGCCTTCCCTGACAAGCATCTTCACAGCGAGAAGGCTGGTTCAGCGTGTGCTAATGGCCAATGCCCCTGCAGCCTTGAATTCGGCGATCCGCTCCCGCGGTGTGGCATCCTTCACGAGCGCCTCGCCCACAAGGATGGCGTGGGCTCCGTGCGCACTGTAATGCTCAACGTCCGCGACGTCACGAACACCTGATTCCGCCACAACGATGGCACCGTCCGGAATGTTTCCAGCCAGGGCGGCAAACACGCCGCGGTCAACGTCGAGGGTTTTCAGGTTGCGCACGTTGATGCCAATGATCTTGGCGTCAACGGCCACGGCCCGGGCAATTTCCTCGGCGGTGTGGGTTTCCACCACGGCGTTCATCCCGAGTTCATGGGCCAGTGCCAGGTAGCTTCTCAACTCATCGTCGCTCAGTGCGGCAACAATTAACAGCACCAGATCGGCGCCGTGGGCCCTGGCTTCCCAGATCATGTACTCATCGCAGGTGAAGTCCTTGCGAAGCACCGGGATGTCGACGGCCGCCTTCACTGCGTCGAGGTCCGCCAGGGAACCGCCGAAGCGACGCTCCTCGGTGAGGACACTGATAATGGAGGCCCCGCCGTCGCGGTAGAGACTGGCTAGGGCAGCAGGATCGCTGATCCCAGCGAGGTCACCCTTGGAGGGACTCTTGCGCTTGACCTCGGCAATGACCTTCAGCTCAGGGCGCTCCGCCAACGGGCCACCCAGGGCGGACCACGCGTCCAGCGCCGGCGCAACATGCTTGATCCGTTCCTGGAGGTCGGCAAGGCTCACGCGCGCTTGGCGTGCCTGCATGTCCTCCCGGACTCCGTCAATAATGTCCAGCAAAACACTCACTGCTAGTGGCCGGTGTTCTTCAGCTTGCTTCCGCCAACACCGTAGCCGGCAGCGCGCAGGATCGGGCCAAGGGCAAGGCCCACGACCATGACGCCAACGCCGATCAGGAACAACAGGGTGGCGCTTTCTCCAATAACGAACGCAATACAGCTGATCAGGGCACCAACAAGGGTGGTACCAACCAGGGCCCATGCTGCCGGGCTGTTGCCGTGACCCAGTTCGATGCTGTGATCAACGGGTTCCTGAACGGATACTGTTGCAGCCGACTTGTTGCTCATTGGTAAATCTCCCTATTTAATGCGGATACTAAAAATACATTCTGCCATTAGATGCCCTTCGAAGCGCAAAGGTGCGCACTCGGCGGACGTGTGCCGCAACTAGACGGTGGGGTCTTCGCCGCGGCTGAGCTGATCCCAGTGGTCAATCTCGTCGATCGGGCGATCCGAATCGACGTCGCTTTCCTGCTTGACCGCATCATATTTGGTGCGGACGGTCCATGTCCGGCCAAACCAGAGAACCAACAAGGTGGCCAGGCCCAGCACCACTGCGGCCACAACGGCGAGCACCGGGAAAACGGTGACGGTGGCATCGGAGGGCTGACCCTCGATGCCGGTTGCCGCGCCTACCTCGGCCACCGCTGCCGCCGCCGGGTCCAGCAAAATTCCAAGAACGACGGCGACAATCCCGGCCGCGCTTAGGACGACGATGCAGCTGATGACGATCCTCGCGACCTTTCCGGCGATCGTGGTAGCCAAGGAACCGGCCAGGGCGACCAGGGCTAGGGCCGAGACCGCAACGGCCGCCTTGTTGCCCGGGATGTCGAGATCGGTTTGGGCCACCTCGCCTTGGGCGATGGCGACATGAATCCAGGTCTGGGTGGTGGTGCCAAAGACGGCCAGTGCAGCAACGATCATCAGCAGGATCAGGGTTGACTTGCGTTGCCAGAACGGAACGTTCGTGGCTGTTGTGTGCGGAAGTTCCGTGGTCATGACTGCTCAGCTGCGCTTTCTTCGAGGTCCCTCAGTGAGGCGGCCGCATAAACTGCCCGCAGTGGTGCGGCAGCCTTGTTGACGGTTTCCATGGCCTCGGTCTCGTTGACCGAATCGGCCACGATGCCGCCACCGGCCTGCACATACGCCTTGCCATGGCGCAGCAGTGCGGATCGGATGGCAATGGCCATGTCCATGTCTCCGGCGAAGTCGAGGTAGCCCACAACTCCACCGTAAATGCCGCGGCGGTGCGGTTCGAGCTCATCGAGCAGGCTCAATGCGCGCGGCTTGGGGGCGCCGGAGAGTGTTCCCGCCGGGAAAGTTGCGGCCAAGACGTCATAGGCGCTCTTGTCGGGGCTGAGCGTTCCCACCACCGTGGAGACCAGGTGCATGATGTGGCTGAAGCGCTCCACTTCCATGAACTGGGTGACATCCACGGTCCCGGGCTCACACACCTTGGACAGGTCGTTGCGAGAGAGGTCCACGAGCATCAGGTGCTCCGAACGTTCCTTCTCATCGGCCAGCAGGTCCTTAGCCAGCCACACGTCTTCCTCCGTGGTGCCTCCGCGGGGTCGCGACCCGGCGATCGGATGCGTGATGACCTCGTTGCCCAGCACGCTCACCAAGGCTTCCGGGGACGATCCCACGATCGAGTATGGCTGCCCTTGGGCATCCTCGAAGCTGTACAGGTACATGTAGGGGCTGGGGTTCGTGTTCCGCAGCACGCGGTACACATCCAGGGCCGAAGCCTCACACACCATTTCAAAACGACGCGAAACCACTACTTGGAACACCTCGCCGTCCACAATGGCCACCTTGGCAAGGTCAAGTGCCTTGAGGTATTCATTACGGTCCCAGCGTTCTTCAACGCTGTCGGCAAAGCTCGCGGCCGGAATATCCAGGACCGACATGGGCTGAGACACGGGAACGCGGAGCTGCTCAATCATGCCACGAACCCGGGCGACGGCGTCGTGCCAGGCCGCGTCGACGTTTTCATCGGTTCCGTTGGCGTTGATGGCGTTGGCGATCAGCATCACCGTGCCCTCGTTATTGTCATGGACGGCCATGTCGGCCACGAGGTTCAAGGCCACCTCGGGCAATTGCAGGTCATCGAGCGGGGGCGTGGGCAGTTTCTCCCAGTGCCGCACGGCCTCCCAACCTACGAACCCCACCAGCCCTGAGGTAAACGGAGGGAGTCCCGCCAACCGCTCGGTGGCCAGCAGCTTCAGCGTGGCTTCCATGGCGGCCACCGGGTTGCCGTCCAAGGGAACGCCTGCCGGAGGTTCCCCCTGCCAGAACGTCACGCCGTCGTCCGTTGTCAGGGTGGCGCTGGAGCGCACGCCGATGAACGAATAGCGAGACCAGACGCCGCCGGCGGCAGCCGATTCCATCAAGAAGGTGCCGGGGGCGCCGGCGGCAAGGGACCGGTACAGGCCAATGGGCGTTTGGGCGTCGGCGAGGACTTTGAGGTGGACGGGAACAACCCGACGGTTGCGGGCCAGCTCACGGAATTCCGCCAGAGAGGGGCTGATGACACCTAAATCTTGCATGGAATGTTTGGCTTTCTTGAGTCAATCGGTGAATGAAGCGAGGGGCCCAACCGGACTAGACGTCCCGGTTGCCCACGACGGCGGCAAGCTCGCGGCCGTCAAAGCACGTGTGTGTGCCGGTGTGGCAGGCGGCGCCCACCTGGTCGACGGTGATCAACAGTGCATCGCCGTCGCAGTCAAGGGCAACGGATTTCACGTACTGGAAGTGGCCGGAGGTATCGCCCTTGCGCCAATATTCCTGGCGAGACCTTGAGTAGAACGTGACGCGTCCTGAGGAAAGCGTGCGGCGCAGGGCTTCATCGTCCATCCAGCCGAGCATCAGGACGTCCTTGGAATCGTGCTGCTGGATGATGGCCGCGACCAGGCCGGCACCGTCATGCTTGAGCTTCGCGGCAACCTCGGCCGGCAACTCCGGCAATTCCGGCAACTCAAAGGAGGGCTGGCCGGCGGGTTCCACCGGCGTTGACTGGGTTTCTGGGGTTTGTGGCATCGCCACCAATTCTAGTGCCTGATAGGGACCCAAATGCCATCCGGGGCCCTCTGCGCGGGGATTTGCGGCCCCGTTTCTTCGTTACTTGGGTAACTGTCCATTGTCCTGCGGCGGTTCCAGGTGCCACCGACGGCGAATACATGCTAATTTCACAAGTGATGCGATTTGTAGAACCTTCCCGTGAAGTCCTCGCCGAGACCCTGCTGGCAGCAGGTCCCGGCGCTGACACTCTCTGCGACGGGTGGCGTACCCAGGACCTGGCCGCGCACTTGTACCTGCGTGAACATAATCCGCGCGTGGGCCTCGGCATGGTGTTCAAACCATGGAAGAAGGCCACAGACAAGGCCATCGCGAAGCTTGCCGCCGCCTCCAGCACGCCGGAGACGTTTGCCGCCCTCGTGGAGCAGTTCCGGGCCGGGCCGTCAAGATTGTCACCGTTCGCCTTGAAGGCCGTTGACCACAGCGCCAACTTGATTGAATTCTTCATCCACACCGAAGATATTCGCCGCGCCTCCGACCGCTGGGCGCCCCGCACCCTAGATGCGGCTTACTCCGAGGCCCTGTGGGCCGATCTGGTCAAGCGCGCAGCCATTTTGTACCGCAGCGTGGATCTCGGCATTGTCTTGGTGAACCCGGAGGGTCCCCGCCACGTTGCCAAGCGCGCGCCTGTCTCCGTGGCCATCATCGGCGACCCGGGCGAGCTCCTCATGCACGCCAACGGTCGCACGAGCCACGCTCTGGTCTCCTTCGAGGGCCAGCCCGACGCCGTCGCCCTTCTCCGGACTGCAGACGTAGGTCTTTAGCTTCACCGTGGCCCTGTCGGGTCCTCCAAACAAAGCCGAACGGGCAGTTGTTGTTGATGTTTTCCAAAAACATCAACCACAACTGCCCGTTCGGCGCGAGCTTAGCGAACCTCGGAGCCTACGCGATTGGCGGCCGTGACGTCAGCCATGTGGACCGGCTTGGACTGCGTGCAACTGGGCGTACCGTCCGGACCTTGCTAGGAGTTGCTCATGGGTACCGATCTCCACAATTTGCCCCTGTTCCAGAACCACGATCCGATCGGCTTGCCTGATGGTGGAGAGCCTGTGGGCGACGACGAGGGTGGTGCGTCCCTGCATCAGGCGGCCGAGTGCAACCTTGACGAGTTGCTCCGATTCTGGGTCCAGCGCACTGGTGGCCTCATCCAGTAGCAAGATGCGCGGGTCACGCACAAGTGCCCGAGCAATCGCTAAGCGTTGACGCTGGCCTCCCGAAAGACGCGCACCCCGCTCTCCGACGATGGTGTCCCAGCCGTCGGGCTGAGACTGGACGAAATCAAGGACATTGGCATCTTGCAGAGCCATACGGATGCGCTCATCGTCGAGGTGCGGAAGGCCGTAGGCAATGTTGTCGCGGATAGTGCCCTCGAACAGGACGGAGTCTTGAGGCACCACTGATACGAAACGGCGGACTGTTCGCATATCCAAGAGCTGCATATCAACACCGTCAAGCAAGATGCGCCCCTTGGTGGGGCGAACAAATCCAAGGACCAGATTCAACAAGGTTGACTTGCCCGAACCGGACGATCCAACAAAGGCTACTGTCTCTCCAGCACGGATATCCAGGTCAAGTTCGTGAACGGCGTCCACCTCGGAATCGGCGTATCGCTGACTCACCCGTTCCAGCCGCATGGTCCCGACGACTTTCTCGACCGAACGTTTGCCTTCATTCAGTTCAATGTCTGGATCCTGGAGTACCTCGCCAATGGAGCGCACCGACTCAAGCCCACGGGCTCCCACCGGAATCAGCATGAGCAGTTGAGTTAGCCCCTGCGTTAGCAAGGCGAAGTATGCTGACAGCATCACCACCTGACCTGGAGTAATCGGAAGGAATCCCGTAAGTGAGAACACTGCGGCCAACATAAGGCAGCCCACCCCGAGCAGTTGCATCGCCACCCACGAGATCGATGCGACGTGGCCGTTGAGCATATCAAGATGAAGTCCTGCGCGGCGGACACCAGCGGCGCTACTGGAGACCCGGGTAACCGCGGTTTTTTCCAGGCCATGTGCCCGTGTTACGGGAATAAGTGACGCCATTTCGCCTACTCGAGCCGCAAAGCCCTCAATCTCCAGACGGAACGTCTCATTGCGCACAAGTGATCGGTTGCGCATCCCATAGCGAATCCCGATGGCAATCGGCACTGTGAGGGCATAGACCGGCAGAAACGCAGGTACCGCTATTGCCGTCATCGTAATGGCCCCCGTCATGACCATGACCGCGGACAACAGCGGGTGAGTCACCTGCTGAAGCATCAACTCGACGTTCTCGACATCCCGCACCACTTTGGTCTGCACAATGGAGGAGTTCATCCGGGTGTGATAACCGATCGACAAGCTCTGCAAACGGGCAGCCAGAACATTTCGAAGCTCGGAACCGGTGTCGCGTACCACTGTCATGAAATTGCGCGTATAAATAATGTGATTCGGATAATTCTGGATCAGCAGCACCGCGGCGAGAAGACTCCACCACAGCACCGATTCCACTGGACCACCAACGGTCACGATGTCAATGATCGCCGCAGTGATGACTGGAAGGAACCACAAGGGAACTTCCTTCAAAGCAAAGGCAAGAACTGCCGCGGCCATCCGCTTCGGACGCCTATACAACAGTCCAAGCACAGATCGAATCGGATAGGCACCATTTACAACGGAAACCGGACGGGAAAGCGCTTTCTTTGGCATGGAACTACTCTAGCAAGTGAATCGCACGCCGCCATGGTCGCACTGCGATTGTGTGCTTAACGCACTTGTGGGCCCGCGCCGTTTTATGGCGTGGGCCCACAAGTGTATGGCAGTGTTAGCGAACTGCGGTTCTAGCGGACCTCGTAGCCTGCGTCGCGAATGGCCTTCTTGACATCGGCGATGGCACTGTCCGGGCCAAAGTGAAAGACGGAGGCGGCCAGCACAGCATTGGCGCCGGCGGCAACCGCAGGCGGGAAGTGCTCGGGTTTGCCCGCGCCGCCGGAGGCGATGATCGGGATGTGCACGGCCGCGCGAACCAGGCGGATCAACTCGAGGTCGAAGCCTTCCTTCGTGCCATCGGCATCGATCGAGTTCAGCAGGATTTCCCCTACGCCGCGATCGGCCGCTTCCTTGGCCCACTCGATGGCGTCCATGCCCGTGCCCTTGCGGCCACCATGGGTTGTGACCTCAAAGCCCGACGGCGTGCTGCCGTCTTGTGTGCGGCGGGCGTCGACACTGAGGACCAGGACCTGGGAGCCAAAGCGGTGAGTGATCTCGTCAATGACGGCCGGACGGGCAATGGCAGCGGTGTTGATGGAGGCCTTGTCCGCCCCAAATCGCAGCAACTTGTCCACGTCCGAGACCTCACGGACTCCCCCGCCAACGGTCAGCGGGATGAAGATCTGCTCGGCAGCCCGGGAGACCACGTCAAACGTTGTCTCCCGGTTCCCGGAGGACGCCGTGACATCGAGGAACGTCAGCTCGTCGGCCCCGGCAAGATCGTAGCGCTTGGCCAGCTCAACGGGATCACCGGCGTCGCACAGGTTCTGAAACTTAACGCCCTTGACTACTCGGCCGGCGTCGACGTCCAGGCAGGGAATGACTCTGATGGCAACACTCATGGGTGTCTCCCCCTAGATGCGGCAGGCGTGGATGTTGCTGACCAGGATGGCGCGGGCGCCAAGATCGTACAGCTCGTCCATGATGCGGTTGGTGTCCTTGGCCAGAACCATGGAGCGCACGGCGACCCAGTCGGTGTCGCGCAGGGGCGATACCGTGGGTGACTCCAGGCCCGGGGTTAATGCCGTGGCCTTCTCCATGAGCTTCTTCGGCACGTCGTAGTCCAACAAGACGTACTGGCGGGCCACGAGAACGCTGTGCAGGCGACGGATGAGAACTTCCACGCCGGCCGGGGGCGTCACGCCGCGACGTCCGATCAGCAGCGCCTCGGAGCTCAAGATGGGCTCGCCAAAGATCTCCATGCCGGCGGCCTTGAGCGTGCTGCCGGTCTCGACGACGTCAGCAATCGCGTCAGCGACCCCCAGACGAACCGAGGATTCCACGGCGCCGTCGAGGCGGACCACCGAGGCCTTGATGCCAAGTTCAGCCAGGTATTCGCGCAGCAGGCCGTCATAGCTGGTGGCCAGGCGCTTGCCTTCGAGTTCGGCGGCACTGCTGAAGTCGCCTACCGGACCGGCGAAGCGGAAGGTTGATTTGGCGAAGCCCAGCGGCAGGAGCTCCTCGGCGTCGACCTGTGCATCCATGAGGAGGTCACGGCCCGTGATGCCGACGTCGAGCGTGCCGGCACCCACGTAGACGGCAATATCCCGGGGGCGGAGGAAGAAAAATTCAACGTTGTTGTCCGGGTCAACCATGACCAGTTCGCGTGAATCGCGGCGCTGGCGGTAACCAGCCTCCGCCAACATCGCTGAGGCGGCTTCGGACAGGGCGCCCTTGTTGGGAACGGCTACACGCAACATGATAAAAATCTTTCAGATCGGTCAAGCAAGAGGTTTCGGCATTGCTCTCAATGCCATATCAGGGGTCAAAACATAGCGCCACTACATGTGGCTACAGATGCTTGTAAACGTCCTGAAGGGACAAACCTTTTGCGATCATCATGACCTGCAGGTGGTAGAACAGCTGGGAAATCTCCTCGGCGCAGGCTTCATCCGATTCATACTCGGCGGCCATCCACACCTCGGCGGCTTCCTCAACCACTTTCTTGCCGATACCGTGAACGCCGGATTCAATTTCGGCGACGGTACGGGAGCCAGCGGGCCGGGCTGCGGCTTTCTCACTGAGCTCTTCAAAAAGGGATTCGAAGGTCTTCACGCACTACACCTTACTTGCTTTGCCTTATGTTCGCGGATTTTGAGACGGCTCATGTCCACGATGTGAACACGAACGCGGACAATCGCAGCATAAACGAACTTTGTCCGCTTTGAGAGGTTTGACCAACCCCTCAAAGCGGACAATGTACATACATGCGGGAAAGCTGCGGGTTTAGACGCCGAGCTGCGCCAAGGTCACGGCCGTGGCCAAGGCAGCGGTGGTAGCCTCGTGGCCCTTGTCTTCGACCGAGCCTGGAAGTCCCGCACGGTCAAGACCCTGCTGCTCGGTGTCACAGGTCAGCACGCCGAACCCAACCGGAACGCCCGTGCGAACGCTGACATCGGTCAGGCCCATGGTTGCAGCCTGGCAAACGTAGTCAAAGTGCGGTGTTCCGCCGCGAATGACCACACCCAGAGCGACGATGGCGTCATAGCTGGCTGCCAGGCGGGCCGCTGCCACAGGAAGTTCAAAGCTGCCCGGTACCCGGACAACGGTGGGGCTGTCAATGCCCGCATCGGCTGCACCGCGCAGAGCGCCGGCAAGCAGTCCGTCCATGATCTCGGTGTGCCAGCTGGCGGCGACGATGGCCAGCTTCAACGATGCGGCCTGTGTTTTTTCCTCCGGGTTGAAACCGATGGTTGGTGCTCCGTGACCGCTCATGATGTTGGGCCTTCCTTTTGCTGTGAGGTGCTGGTGGGGTTCGAGATGGACAGTGCGTGACGCATGCGGTCCCGCTTGGTTTTCAGGTAACGCAGATTTTCGGTGCGGGCAGGAACTTCCGTGGGCACAATGCGCGCAACGTCGATTCCGTGCCTTGCGAGCTCTTCCTGCTTGAGCGGATTGTTACTCAGCAGGGCAATGCGGGTGAGACCCATGGAATGCAGGATCCCGGCGGCGGCCGTGTAGTCACGTGCATCAACGGGAAGCCCCAGTTGCTCATTTGCTTCCACGGTGTCCGCGCCGGCTTCCTGCAAACTGTAGGCTCGCATTTTATTCGCCAACCCAATCCCGCGGCCCTCGTGGCCGCGCAGGTACAGCAACGTCCCGCCCAGGCGGTGGATCATGTCAAGGGCGTAATCCAGCTGCTCACCACAGTCACAGCGATAGGACCCAAATACGTCGCCGGTCAGGCACTCGGAATGCAGCCGCACCAAAGGTACGACGCCGCCGGCAACGCTCGAGTCACCTGGCGCCGTAAGGCTGAGGTGTTCGGCTGCCGAATCAGTATCGATCCAAGCTTGGGCCTGGAAGGTGCCAAAGCGGGTGGGCAGTTGCACCACGGGGCCACCTGTCACGGCTCCGGCCAGCTCGCTCATGTGGCATCTCCCTGACGTGCCGCCAGGTACTCCACCAGGTCGGCAATGGAAATCAGGACCAGTCCGTGGTTGTCAGCAAATTCCCGCAGGCCGTGAAGCCTGACCATTTCACCGGCGTCATCCACCACTTCGGCGATGACGCCAACGGGCTCGCACCCTGCCAACTTGCACAGATCAACCGCTGCTTCGGTGTGCCCGGGGCGCTCCCGTACTCCCCCGGCCACGGCGCGAAGGGGGAAGATGTGCCCGGGCCTGGTGACGGCGTCGGGCATGGATTGTGGATTGGCCAGAACATTAACCGTCAAGGACCGGTCCGTGGCGCTGATCCCTGTGGTGACCCCCTGCGCGGCATCGCAGCTCACGGTGTAGGCCGTGCCCTTGGCGTCCTGGTTGTCCACAACCATGGGCGGCAGTGCCAAGCGGTCCGCTTCTGTATGCCCCAGGGGCACGCAGATGACGCCGGAGCTGTACCGGATAGTCCAACCCATGAGCGCGGGCGTGCTGTGCTGGGCGGCAAAGATGATGTCGCCTTCATTTTCGCGATTTTCGTCGTCCACAACCAGCACTGCTTCACCACGGGCAATGGCCTCGATGGCCAGCGATACCGGGTCGAGGATCGTCAACGCCCGACTCATGCTGCATCCCCTTGGGTCTGGGTAGCGTTGTAACTGCTGAATTCCAGTAGGCGCTGGGCGTACTTGGCGAGCACATCAACTTCGAGGTTGACCGCGCCGCCCACCACCTTGTCACCGAGCCCGGTTTTGACAAGGGTTACGGGGATAAGCCCCACCTCAAACCACTGTTCCGGCTCGCTGGCCGGGCTCACGGCCGTGACCGTAAGGGACACGCCATCGATGGCGATGGAGCCCTTTTCGGCGATGTACGGGGACAATTCGCGCGGAACAGAGAAGCGCAGGCGGTCCCATTTGCCCTGGTTTTCGCGTTCCACGAGGGCGCCGACGCCGTCTACGTGGCCCTGGACCACGTGTCCGTCCAACCGGCCGCCTGCTACGACGCAGCGTTCGAGGTTGACCGCATCGCCGGCGCGCAATTCGCCGGTTGTGGTGCGCACGAGCGTCTCGCCCATGACGTCAACTTCAATAGTTCCGTCCGTCAAACTGACCGCCGTCAGGCACACGCCGTTGATGGCCAGCGAACCACCCAGATCCATGCCGTCGAGAACATCGCCTGCTTGGACGACGAGTACTGCACTATCTGTTTCCGGCTGCTGTTCAATCCGGACAACGGTTCCCCGGCCTTCAATAATTCCTGTAAACATGGTTACTTTCCTTCTGCGCTGGAGGACTTGGCCGGCATCAGCGTCAATTTCAGGTCGGGGCCCAGCAACTCGACGGGTCCGGAGGTGGTGGCGTCCCATTCCCAGCGTTGGGCGTCCGCAAGGGTGCCAATGCCGAGATCTGTCAGGGCCGGAATGCCCGCACCCAAGAGGGTTGGGGCCAGGTAGACCACGAGTTCATCCACGAGCCCCTGCGCCAGGAATGCCGCGTTGATTTTCGCGCCGCCCTCGATCATCAGGTGCCCTACACCACGGCCGTGCAATTCACGCACGACCTCCGCCGGATCATGGGTGTGCAGGGCCAGGAAGTCATCCGGGCCGAGCCGGTCCGGGGTGCTGGGGGTGCCCGCAGTACCGCGCACTGCCGCCTCGGCGGGGATGTCCCGCAGGCCCATCACCACGCGAATGGGCTGTTGTGCGGCGTCGGATCCGTCGGCAGCGCGCGCCGTTAGGCGTGGGTTGTCCGCTATGAGCGTTCCGGTACCCACCACGATGGCGTCAACCCGTGCTCGCAGCTCGTGGGAGTCCTGACGGGATTCCTCCGAGGTGATCCACTGGCTGGTGCCGTCCACTGCTGCGATGCGCCCATCCACGGTCTGGGCCAAGCGTGCGGTAATGAAGGGACGTTGTTCCCTGACGGCGATGAACCATTGCCGGTTCATGTCCTCTGCTTCCTCGGCCAGGAGGCCCATACGGACATTGATGCCCTCATTGTGAAGGATCTCGGCGCCGCCTGATGCAGGCAGATGTGGGTCACGGACAGCGAAGACTACATTGCCGATGCCTGCGTCAAGAATGGCCTGCGTGCAAGGACCGGTGCGGCCAACGTGGCTGCACGGCTCAAGGGTGATGATCAGCGTTGCCGCCGAGAGATCCCGCTTGACGCCCGTGCCCAGGAGGCGGTTGATGACGTCAGCCTCTGCGTGCGGAGTTCCTGCCCCACGGTGGTAGCCGATCGCAAGAAACGTGCCGTCGGCGTCAATAATGGCGGCACCGACCAAGGGATTGGCTCCACGCACACCCTGACGGGCTGCCGAAAGGGCCGTCTCCATCCCCAACGTTTCCGCGGCCGTGAAGTGCTCATTCTCGGAACTATAGGGATCCGTTGAGAACGAATCATGGTCCAAATTGCCGAAGTTCACGAGTTGGCCTTTCTATTGCTAACGGTAATGTCAGGGAACGTGGAGTCTACCGATATTTGGCGGGCCTGCGTATCGGTGTTGTTCCGCACCCTCCACCATACGAAGAATCCGGCCAGAGTAAAGGCTCCGTAGAAGATGTACATGAATGCTGAGGCAAAATAACCTGCACTGAAAAGTAGCGGTACGCCCACCAAGTCGACGGCGACCCAAATCAGCCAAAATTCAACCCAACCCTTGGCCATTCCGTAGGTCGCCAGCAGCGATCCCATGAAAATCCACGCGTCGGCCCAGACCGGTTCGTAGGAGCCAAGAGCACGGAAGATGGGAGTGAGGATTGCGGTTCCGGCGATCATGGTGCCCACAAGGATCCACCGGACGCGGGCCCCGGCCCAGCGCGGGGACACGGCCTCGCCTACGTGAGTGCCGTCGTCGTTCTTCTCATGGCGGGTCTGGTTCCAGCGGTACCAGCCGTAGACGGATACGGCGATGAACATGATTTGCCGCCCCGCCTGACCCAAAAGGTTGACGTGGTCGGCCGAGCCGAAGACGGAGCCCATGAACACCGTGAAGAGCAAAACGTTGCCGATGATGCCGACGGGCCAGGCCCAGATTTTACGACGCATGCCGCCGAGGGCGCTGGCGAGCCCAAAAAGATTGCCTATGACTTCTCGCCAGAGGAGGAATCCGCCGCCGGCGAATTCGATCTTGGCGTCAAAGAGCCATCGCAGAAAGTCCACTGTTACCTTACCTTTCGAGACCGCGATGGCTCCGGGGGTAACGTACAGCGAGACGCGGGCAGTGCAAGGGAGCAGGCGAAGTTTATGGCTCCGCTGCTGCACCCCTGACCTGACGGCCAAGACTGTTCGTGCTTCTCCCATCCAGACTTTAACTGTCGGTTCCGGAATTTCACCAGATCAACCGTGCGCTGCCAGCTGTTTCCAGCTTGCTGCGCGCGGGTCGCGGACTATAACCGCCGGTTCGGAATTACACCGACCCCGGAGCACGTGATACTTCTTTTGCTGCCGGCAATTGCCAACAGCACTTACAGTATGGCACCTTTGACGGCGCCACCTGCATTGCTTACTTCTTATGTAATGCGCAGTGGGCCCAATTCATTCCCGTGTTATTGAAATCTGTGTCGCACTTATTGGACCGATTTCCGCTAGGAAAGCGCTGTCCGGTGCGACAACTGCGACACAGATGCGCGGGGGCAGGACCAGACGAAGCCTAGCCGAAGGCCAACTGGCCCTTGGCCCGCAGGGACTCAATGGCCTCTTCGGGAGACGGCATGCCGTAGACGGCCGATCCGGCCACAAAAATATTGGCCCCCGCCTCGGCAGCCCGGGTAATGGTTTCCTCGGTAATGCCGCCATCCACCTGAATGGCCACGTTGACGCCGCTGCCTTCGATGGCTGCCCTGGCCCGGCGAATCTTGGGCAGGGTGACATCCAGGAACGACTGCCCGCCAAAGCCCGGCTCAACCGTCATGATCAACAGCATGTCCAGCTCCGGCAGCATGTCCAGGTACGGTTC
>JBKKBD010000013.1:0-37416 GCA_046714315.1 Specibacter sp. | reverse complement strand
GTTACGCTCACGCGTCAACTCCTCCGCTTTGCAGCTTCGCTCCGCCGGTGAAGTGCGGTTTGATCTTGTTGTCATACATGTTTAGGGCGGAACCGATGGCCATGTGCATGTCGAGGTACTTGTAGGTGCCCAGGCGGCCACCGAACAGTACGTCCTTCTCGCCCCGAGCCAGATCGCGGTAGGCCAGCAGCTTGCTGCGGTCATCGCTGGTGTTGACGGGGTAGTACGGCTCGTCGCCCTTTTCGGCGAAGCGTGAGAACTCGCGCATGATGACCGTGGCGTCCTTGGTGTACTCGCGTTCCGGGTGGAAGTGGCGGAACTCGTGGATGCGCGTGAACTTCTGCTCTTCATCCGGGTAGTTCATGACGGCGCAGCCCTGGTAATCCTCGATCGGCAGCACTTCCTGCTCCAGGTCGATGGTGCGCCAGGACAGATCGCCTTCGGCGTAGTCGAAGTAGCGGTCGACGGCGCCGGTGTAGATGACAGGCACCTGGCCGGTGACAGCCTTGCGGGAGTACTCGCCGTCGTCAAAGAAATCGGTGTTCAGCACAACTTCGATGTTCGGGTGATCCGCCATCCGCTCAATCCAGGCGGTGTAACCGTCAACAGGCAGACCCTCATGGGTGTCGTTGAAGTAACGGTTGTCGTAGTTGTAACGCACAGGCAGGCGGGAGATAATCTCGGCCGGCAGGTCCTTGGGGTCGGTCTGCCACTGCTTGCCCGTGTAGTGCTTGATGAAAGCCTCGTACAGGGGGCGGCCGATGAGCTGGATGCCCTTGTCGTTGAGGTTCGCCGGATCGGTGCCTGCGAGTTCGCCGGCCTGCTCCTGGATCAACGCACGCGCCTCACCCGGGC
This sequence comes from Specibacter sp., assembly GCA_046714315.1. Classification (GTDB taxonomy): domain Bacteria; phylum Actinomycetota; class Actinomycetes; order Actinomycetales; family Micrococcaceae; genus Specibacter. The sequence goes on along the minus strand of JBKKBD010000013.1, from coordinate 36,561 downwards.
CCATGGAGGAACGGAAGAATTGGTTGATAGTGCCCAAGTTAATAGGCATCTGGTAGACCTCACCCTTGTGGGAGGTATAGACCTTGTGCTGGTAGTTGGTGAAGGCCGTAAAGCGGTTCACGTACTCCCACACACGCTCGTTGGAGGTGTGGAACAGGTGCGCTCCATAGCGGTGCACCTCGATGCCCGTCTGTGCCTCGTTCTCGCTGTAGGCATTACCGCCGATGTGGTGACGGCGGTCGATGACGGCTACCTTCAACCCCAACTCGGTGGCGGCACGTTCTGCAATGGTCAGGCCAAAGAAACCCGAACCAACGACGACTAGGTCAGCGTTCACAAACTCTCCTGTGTAGCTAGGTGGCAAATAATAGGCACAGTGGTGCCGTGGTCTACCTCCTTAGGTTACCTGAACGTTATCGTTCGCCCGTTCCTACGTGGCCGCGCTCACAGCCTTTTGCTAGGAACATTCCTCCACAAGGGCGTCTGCCCGGGAACCTCTCCACAAAGTACGACGGCGGGCCCCACGAGCCCGTTCGGCGAGCCTAGGCTCGTGGAACAGCGAGTGGACGCGGACGGAGGTGCCATGCTACTTGAGATCACGATCGTGGCCGGACTTGGCGCTGCGCCTTTTCCGCCCACCGAGCTCACCATCATGTGGCATTGTAACGAGCTAGGCGCCGATGACTCGGGCGCCCTGCTCCAAAGCGCACTGGATGAACGTTGGCCGGGGTGCAGTTTTTTTGTCAGCGGGGAAGAGCTCAAATATCTGCACCCCGGAACAGCCCCCCTGGTCGATGGCGCAGTTGTGGTGGCGCAGCCACGGGACACTGGTGCCGGTATCCAGGGTCTCGAAGTGTCGACAGTGTTGAATACCGCCGGATCTGGCGTCGGTACCGCTGCCTTGCTTTGCATTTGTTCAGGGCCGGGTGCGGGTGCCGTGTTTGCCTTGCACCGGGGGGAGTACTCGCTTGGCCGTGGCCATTGCCGAATTGCGGTCTCGGACCCGGCCTTGTCCAGGCACCACGGCACTTTGCGTGTTGGCTCGCAACACATCACACTAACGGCCGTTAAGGGATCTACCGGGTTCACCCTTCGCCGCACCTCGGACTCCCCTACTGCGAGCGCCGAAGCGATCAAAGGCACGAGAGTACTTCTGGTGGGGCAAAGGGTTCATTGCGGGTCAACTGAGTTTGAACTACGGCTCCCGGATTCCGGATTGCTCGATCCCACGTCCATGCCCGACGGCGCAAATACCCTTCTGGATCCAGCAGCGCTGGAGCCGCTGGTGGTCACAAGCGATTCGGGCTCCGCGCGCAATCGCGTCGCAATGATCGTTGCCGGCGCCCTTCCTTTAGTGTTGGGCATCGGGCTGGCACTGTTGATGGGATCGTGGATGTTCCTTGCGTTTTCCGCCATGGGCGCCACAGCTGTGTTGATACCGCTCATTGGCGGTTCGAAACGGCGCAGAGCTTTTCGCTCCGCCATTGCTGATGCCGCTGGGCAGGACTGGGTCCGCCGAGCAGTTGCCTTCCCTGACGCGGCTTCCATAATGCTCGCTACCCGGCCGGGCGCCGTGGAGCAGGCCGAGGGGCAGGCTCGGGCAAGGCCGTCATTGGATGTTGCCGTGCGCCTAGGCATAGGGACCCAATGTGCTGCCATTACCGTGTCTACGAACGATTCAACGTTCATCCCGCCCGAAATACCCGCCCTTCCAGTAACGGTTCCGCTGGGACCGGGAACCGTCACTATAAGCGGACCGTCCACCCCTGTGCTGAAACTGCTCAACTTTGTTCTCATGCAGCTGGACGCAGCCCAGATCCCAGTGGTTCTGCTCGGCTCCGCGGACATCGTTCCCTTGGAGGCTCGATTCCTGCCCCTCACCGTGCTGGCGACCTCATTGCCAGCTGCAGCCCTTGCCCTGACTGACGTCAGCCAAGGAGCCGACGGAGCCCCTGCCGGCGCCATTCTGGTGGCTATTAACGAGCCGGTAACCGGCCTCCTTGCTTCCCTGCCCGGGCTGCACGCCCTTCACTTTGCACTACCGCGCCCGAATGCCTCGAGTGGTTCCTCCACCGCTCTCCGCTCCTTGGGAACGAAACCCCTTGGACATACTGGTACAAGTACCGCGGCCCCGAAGAAGGCACTGGGAGGCAGCCTTTCCGCAGGCGCGCCTGATGCTGCTTCGGTGTCTCTTCAGGTCTCGGGGAACCACATAACTGGCACCTTCAAAGGAAGTCAATTTGTTCCTGATGGAGTCCCTTCCACGGTATTTGGTGACTATGCCCGTCGTCGTGCTTTGCAGTGCAGCGGCATCAGCAGTTTCTGGGGACCCGGGGGCCAAGGATCATTGCGGGCGAATACACTCCCTCTGCCGGAGCGAAGCTCGGTGGCCTCCATTGTGCGCGAGTGGGGCCGGAGCGCCGGAGGGCCCCTTTGCCCCGTCCAATTGGGTCTGGCTGAAACCGGTCCAACCATGTTTGATTTCTTGCGTGACGGTCCGCACCTTCTCGTAGGAGGCACCACCGGCTCGGGCAAGTCGGAAATCTTGCGAACCTTGGTGGGAAGTTTGGCCACCGCCCACTCACCCGCCGATCTTCAATTTGTGTTCATCGATTTTAAAGGTGGCGCGGGGCTGGGGGTCTTGGTGAAATTGCCACACACTACCTCGCTCATCACCGATCTCAGCGGGCACGGCATGGACCGTACCCTGGCTTCCTTGCGAGCCGAAATCCGCCACCGCGAAGCTGCCCTGGCCAGTGTCGAGGCTGCCGACAGCCAAGGGTACCGGGTGATGACCGGCAAATCTGGCGCAGCCCGGGGCCATCATTCAATGGCCCATCTGATCATTGTCGTTGACGAGTTCAGGGTGCTGGTGGATCAGTTTCCTGATGCCATGGCTGAGCTGATGCGGATCGCCGCGGTGGGCAGGTCCTTGGGCATCCACCTGGTCTTGGCCACCCAACGGCCTCAGGGAGCCGTGAATGCCGATATCCGGGCGAACGTCACGAGCTCAATTTGCTTGCGAGTGCAATCGGTCTTCGACTCCACGGACGTCATCGGCACGGGCGTCGCTGCATCCATCAGCGTTGGCACCCCGGGCCGCGCATTCATTAGCCGAGCGGGGGCAGCCCCCGAGGAGTTTCAAAGCGCCACCCTGTGCCTGCCTGATGTGGCCCCAGGAGAGTTGCCTATCGTTGAGCTGGCCGCTGAACGGTTGGCGCGCGTGCCAACCGCGGACACCGGCGCCGAGCTCCGACAGAGCGATGCCGCTGCTGTCGCGAAACTCCTCACCGAGGCCTGGCTAGTGACCCAAGCAGGCGGTCCGGGACGGAACGCACCTGGCGTCGTGGCGGATGAACTTCCAAGAGAAGTGGAGCTACCAATAAATACTCCTGTCACCGGCAAAAATGATGAGCGGGCTGGATGCGAGGTGGTGCTCGGAATTGTGGATATCCCTCAAACTCAATCCCTGCACGCGCTGCGATGGAACCCAATGAGGCACTCCCATCTGGCCTTCTTTGGAACGCAGTCTGAAACTTCCACCGCCACGGAACTGGTGGTGGGGCAACTGCTGTCGGCCAATGCCGAGCCGGGGCGCATTTCGTCGCATCTACTGTATCTGTTGGACGGGAACGGTTCTCTGCAGGCCAGTTCGAACAGCGAATTTGTGGGCGCCTACATCACGCCTCAGGATCTACGGACCGCCGCCCATCTGGTGCAGAGATTGACCGAGACTGCTCGTTCCTGCTCCGAAAGCATGCTTGTCCTCTGCATTTCCGATTGGGGCAGATGGGCCACTGCCCTGCGCTCCAGTCCCTGGCATCAGGCCGAAGACGCCATCGCCGAGTTGATCCGGTTCGGCCACCAAAATCTCCTTGTGGTCATCGGCGGAGCGCGTGAACTAGTGACCGCACCGTTTCTGGCATCCATACCCAACAGGATCTATCTGACCCATGGCAGCAGCGCCGAATCCATCATGCTTTGGCCGCGCCTGCCCCAATTCGACCCCGTCCCTGGACGCGCGGCCATCGCAGGGCCGCTCAACACTCAATCCGCAGCGCATCAGGCAGGTACGGACGGCTTGCATATTGCGCAACTTGCCCGGCCGGCCCACACCGCCGTCGACGCCACGTCCCTGGCAGGACGCCGGGCAGAAGGCATCCTACACGTCAGTCCCCTGCCACGGACGCTCACCGTGGCCCAACTACAAGTTGCCATGAAGCGCTACTCACGCAGGTCTACCGAGCAAGGCCCCAAACCAGTAGAAGGCCTAAGAGCATCAATTCTTCTCGGTATTGGCGGCGACGGCGGTCAGCCGGTGGAAATCGCAGTCGCGCCGGGATCTGTCCTGCCTGTGGTCGGTTCCCCCGGATGCGGGAAGTCAGAATTCCTTCGCAGTTTGGCACTCCTGAATGGCGAAGAACTGCTGAACGGCGAAGCCGAACCCACGCGGATCTTGTATCTGGACGACGCGACTACCCTTCCACCAGTCACGCTGCAGGAAGCCACGCAACGCATGTCGCAAGGAGCAGTGATTGTGGCAGCTTTCCCCCATCCCGGCCCGGGCTTGTCCGCGATTCCGGCGGATTGGGGGCTGAGAACTCCTCAGCAGGGCATCGTCCTAGCGCCCCAACGTCCGGGCGACGCCGAGCTGTTCGGAGTGCGTCTGGACACCATGGGCGCGGAGCCCCCGGGCCGTGCGGTGCTCCTCAACCGGGGCCGCAGCACCTGGTTTCAATGTCCGCGGGCCGACTAAACGCCGGCAGAAAGGGGCACGGCCAAAAGGAACGGACACAGCCCCAAGAAGACCGGCGAAGTGACTACAGAACCGCCGTGCCCGACGCCTCGTTGTCCCCGCCGGTTCGCTGCGAAAACGCTACGACGGTGGGTGTGAACAGATAATAGGCCGCTGCCACGGCTGGAAGAAGCATCACCAGACCCAGCAGCACGTTCCCCTCAAGCAATGCCGGAACAGCCAAGGCCGCCATGAGTAACTGCCATACAAATGCGGCCGAACGCGTCCACCGCATGCCCTTGAACGCGTTGACTGCCACCGCTGCCAGCCCCGCTGTCATCGCGGCGATCAGCACAATCAGGAATACGCCGCTGGCCGCAGAGAACATGGGTGCGGAAATGGCCGATACGATCGCCCACACCGCCATGATGCCCAAGGCCAGTGCCTCGAGGCCAACAACGCCGGCAACAACATAGACACCGAAGGGGCGGCGCAATTCACCCAACGGGACGGCGCCCGCTACAACCTCGGGCTTTTTGGGCTGGGGAATATCAGTGGAGTTATTGGGTTCCTTGTGCACATCAGCACCTTATCGGAGATTGCCGCGTAGCAGTCATATAGCCATGAACCATTGTGATGTATCGCTCATGGTTATACGCTAATATTTCCATCCTTACCCCTTGTTTACACAGAGTTAACATGACACGCTTAACTCAATGACCTAAAGGGGCCCAAACAGGGCCTTTTCTTATGTGGCACAAAGTGAAAATTTTCACAAGATGCCGTTTGTTTTAATAAGGAGTGAGTGATCAGCATGGACTGGCGTAGTCGCGCAGCCTGCCTCGACAAGGACCCGGAATTGTTTTTCCCTGTGGGAAACACCGGTCCGGCCCTGCTGCAAATTGAGGAAGCGAAAAGCGTTTGCCGTCGCTGCCCCGTGATCGACACCTGCCTAAAGTGGGCCATTGAGTCCGGGCAGGATGCAGGAGTTTGGGGTGGCTTGAGCGAAGACGAACGCCGCGCCATGAAGCGCCGCGCAGCCCGCGCCCGCCGCGCCAGCTAGTTTTCATCTCCTCCAACTAACCCGCAGTAGTGGCTGAAAATTCACGGAAATCGTGACTTTTTCGACCACTACTGCGGGTTAGTTGTTTAATTCCGGCTGATGAGTGTCATTTGCAGCTCCACCACTGTTCCGCCGCCCTCACGCGGGGACCAATCGATGGTTCCGCCGAGCTCACTGGTGACCAGTGTCCGCACAATCTGAAGTCCCAGCCCCTCGGCTATCTGCCCCTCGGGCAACCCCACGCCGTCGTCCGCGATCTGCACCGTCAACGCGTCATCACCTTCGGCAGTCTTGAACCGATGGGCCGACAACCACACAGTTCCCTCGCGATCCTGCAAACCATGCTCGACGGCGTTGGTCACCAATTCGTTGATCACTAGCGCCAGCGGGGTTGCGAAGTCGCTGGGCAGCTCTTCAAAGGCACCTTCCTTTTCCGTGCGCACCCGCTGCGACGGAGAAGCCACCTCGGCTGACAGCCGGAACTGCCGGTCAATCAACTCGTCGAAGTCGACATTCTGGGCAAGGCCCTGGGACAGCGTTTCGTGAACCAGGGCAATGGTGGCCACCCGGCGCATGGCCTGCTCGAGTCCCAGTTTGCCCTCCTCGCTGTGCATTCGGCGGGACTGCATGCGCAGCAAGGCCGCAACCGTCTGCAGATTGTTCTTCACACGGTGGTGGATCTCGCGAATCGTGGCATCCTTGGTCACCAACTCCTGCTCCCGGCGACGGAGTTCGGACACATCGCGGCACAGCACCAAGGCACCGAATCGCTCCGTTCCATCACGCAAAGGAATGGCCCGCAGGGACAGGCTCACACCGCGGGATTCGATCTCGGTGCGCCATGGCATCCGGCCGGTCACAACCAGCGGCAGTGATTCATCCATCATGCGGCGATCCTTCAGGAGCCGCGTAGTGAGCTCGGCCAGTGATCGGCCTTCCAAGGACTCACCGTCTCCCAGCCGGCGGAAGGCAGAGACACCGTTAGGGCTGGCGTACTGCACAATCCCGTCAACATCCAAGCGCAAGAGACCGTCGCCAACACGAGGTGCACCACGGCGCGAACCTGTGGGTGAAGCAAAGTCAGGCCAAAGGCCCAGGGTACCCATTTTCAAGAGGTCGAAGGCGCACTGGCGGTAAGTGAGTTCCAGCCGGGAGGGCATCCTTGAGCTGGAGAGATCCATATGCGTGGTGATCACGGCCAGGGTCGCGCCGTTGCGCACCATCGGAATCGCTTCGACCCGCATGGCCATGTCAGTGTTCCAGATCTTGGTCTCATGCGAGCGCTCAATATTCTGGCTCTTCCAGGCCGTCTCCACCAGCGGCTCAAGCTCCGGCTGGATCCGCTCCCCCACAAAGTCTGCATGGAACATGGTGTGGGAAGTGGAGGGTCGTACGTGGGCAATCGCCACGAACCCGTCATCCTCAGGGGTGGGGAACCACAGCACTAGGTCGGCGAAGGAGAGGTCGGCGATCATCTGCCAATCGCCCACTAACAAATGCAGCCATTCGGCGTCGCCCGGGCCCAATCCTGACCGTTCCCGAATCATGTCGCCAAAGATTGCCATGGGGCTCCTTAAAGATGGGTGGTGGTGCCCGCCAAACATTCAGCGGGCACCACACAAATAGTTGCAGCTTTCATGCCGCAACCGCACAATTGCGTTGACGCGTTAACGCCGCACTATTGAACGCAAGAGCCTTAATGCTACCGACAAAGAGGCCATGTCGTCGCGTTCAAGCTCATTGACCTCGGCAAACATCCTGACTGCCCGCGTCAGCTGCTCCTGGTTCGCGATCTCCCACGCCTCGATCCGTTCCATGGGCTCTCCACCGGCCTCGGTACTGTCCATGACGTTGCGTGTCATATCCGCCGTGGTGGCGTAGAGATCATCGCGCAGGGCAGCTCGGGCCAGGGCCTGCCACCTGTCATTGCGGGGCAACGCGGTAATGCGCTCAAGGAGTGCATCCACGCCGTACCGGTTATACAGTGCGTAGTACACGCTGGCCACCGCGGTTTGCGCCTCATGCAGTGACTCACTGACCACCGCGATGTCCAGCAGCGGGTAAGTCTCATACATTTCCGCCCATCGGCGGCCCAGGGTCGCCGGCATCTCGACGGCAGCGGCACGGCTGTACCACGTTGCGACACGATCCACCTCAACACCCTGGAAGAAATCAGCCATGCGGCTACCCAATGAACTAACAACGGGCTTGAAGCGGCTAATCACCTCTTCGATGCTTTGATTGCCGATTCCTTCGTTGACGAGCCAGCGCACGGCCCGGTCCAGCAGACGGCGCATATCCAGATGGACCTGGCACCACTGCTCCGTGGGGAACGACGGCGGCAACTCGCGCAGCGCAGACCGCATCGAAGCCAAGTCAAAGATCTCGTGCAGCGCCACAAACGCCTTGGCAACAGTTACCTCGGTGGCTGAGGATTCCTCCATGGCCCGGAAGGCAAAGGTGATACCTCCGAGATTGACCATGTCATTGGCCACGATTGTGGCAATGATCTCCTTGCGCAGGGGGTGGGTATCGAGCTCATCATCAAATCGCTGGGCCACAGCGGCCGGGAAGTAGCTCCGCAGTGTCGCCTTAAACCAAGGATCACTGGCCAGATCGCTGGCACTGAGGACCTTCGCCAATTCCATCTTGGCGTAGGCCAGCAGCACGGAGAGCTCCGGGGAGGTGAGCCCTTGCCCCGCGGCAACGCGTTCCTGCAGATCCGCGTTGCTGGGAAGCGCTTCAAGCTCGCGATTTAGGTCCGCATGTTCCTCCAGCCAATCCATGAACCGCTCGTAGCTGGGCGTCCACTCCACAACTCGCTGCCGGTCATTGAGCAGGAGAATATTCTGCTCAATGTTGTCTTCAAGGACCAGGTGCCCGATTTCATCCGTCATGGACATCAGGAACTCGGTACGTTCGCCAGCGTCCAATTTACCTGCAGCCACCATGCGGTCAACGAAAATCTTAATGTTGACCTCATGGTCCGAACAATCCACGCCCGCTGAATTATCAATGGCATCGGTATTCAGAATGACCCCGTTCAACGCCGCTTCGACGCGTCCACGCTGGGTCATACCGAGATTTCCGCCTTCGCCGACAACCTTCACGCGCAGGTCAGCCCCGTCAACGCGAATGGCATCGTTTGCCTTGTCACCCACCGAGACGTTGGTCTCTGAGCGCGCCTTGATGTACGTGCCGATGCCGCCGTTGTACAGCAGATCAGCCGGTGCGAGCAGCACAGCCTTGAGGAGTTCAGGCGGGCTGAGCTTTACGATACCCTCAGGAAGCCCCAAGGCCAGCCCGACTTCAGGGGAGATCGGGATCGACTTCAACGACCGCGAGAAGACGCCGCCTCCGCGACTGATGAGGTCCTGATTGTAATCCTGCCAAGAAGAACGCGGCAGCTCATACAAGCGCTGCCGTTCATCGAATGCCGGGCCAGCAATCGGGGTCGGGTCAAGGAAAATATCACGGTGGTCGAACGCCGCAACCAGACGCACGTGGCGGGTCCTCAGGAGACCATTGCCAAACACGTCTCCTGACATGTCCCCGACGCCAACGGCCGTGAACTCCTGCGTCTGGGTGTCGACGTCGAACTCGCTAAAGTGACGCTTGACCGACTCCCACGCGCCGCGCGCAGTGATTCCCATGGCCTTGTGGTCGTATCCGACCGAACCGCCGGAGGCGAAGGCATCGCCCAGCCAGAAACCGTATTCGGCTGAGATGGCGTTGGCGGTATCGGAGAAGGACGCCGTTCCCTTGTCCGCAGCAACCACAAGGTAGGTGTCATCAGTATCGTGGCGGACCACATTTTCCGGTGGCACCACAATCTCACCGTCGGCAACGGCCACGAGGTTGTCAGTGACATCCAGCAGTCCCCTAATAAACGTCGTATAACTCGCTTGCCCCTCGGCCATCCAGGCGCCGCGGTCAACGGCGGGGTTGGGCAGTGACTTGGGGAAAAACCCTCCCTTGGCTCCCGTAGGAACAATCACGGCATTCTTGACCGTTTGCGCCTTCACGAGACCCAGCACCTCGGTGCGGAAATCCTCACGACGATCGGACCACCGAAGCCCACCGCGGGCAACCTTGCCAAAACGCAGGTGTGTGCCCTCAACACGTGGGGAGTAAACCCAAATTTCAAACATGGGCACCGGCGCTGGCAGGCCAACTATCCCGGCGGGATTCAGCTTGAGACTTAGGAACTCGCGGCCGCGGTAATAGTTGGTCCGCAAGGTGGAATCAACCAAATTGGCAAAGGTGCGCAGGATCCGATCGGCGTCGAGCGTGGGGACATTTTCCAGGGCGGCGTCGAGCCGCCCTTGGACCTCCACCAGCAAACCGGGGCGCGCAGCCTCATCAATAGCAGGGTCAAAGCGCGCCGCGAAAAGCTCCACGAGCCCGCGAGTCACGGCAACATTCTCAAGCAACGTGGTGGCAATGAAGCCGAAGGAATTGGTGTTTCCCATCTGGCGCAGGTATTTGGCGTAGGCCCGAAGAATGACAACCTGGCGCCAAGCCATGCCCTCGGTCAAGACGAGTCGGTCAAAGTTGTCCGATTCGCTGAGCCCTGTGATCGCCGCGCCAAAAGCCTCGGCCAAGAGATCGGCGGTAGCCAAGGGATCCACCCCGGCTGGGTACTTCAGACCCAGGTCATAGAGGAAGAAGTCGCGCTTGTCAGCCGTTTCAATCTCGAAGGGACGCTCATCGATGACCTCCAAACCGAGGTTGTGGAAGAACGGCAGAATCCGTGTCAGACTCTGCGGATTCGCCATGTACAGCTTGACGCGCGCGTCCTCTTCCAGCTCGACCCCATGCCCGGCCGGCAGATAAACTTGGATGCCCGGTGTGCATTGCCCAGGAGTCTTTCCTTGATCGGTCAAGGCCTTGTAATTGGCATCAAAGGCCTCGAAGCGCGCAATGTCCGCCAGCGCGTCCTCGACCTCGAAATCCACTCGATAACTGGCGGGGAAGGCCTCCGACCATTTGGCAACAAGGCGGTCTGCATGGACCTGGGGCTGTGAATCACGCAGCACCTGGGCAATGCCTTCAGGCCACGACCGGGCTGCCCGCACCAGGCGCTCTTCCAGTTCCGTCGTCTGCAAGTCAGCCGGCAGCTCATGAGTCTTGGGCAGGCGAATGCGGAAGAACAACCTTGCAAGGGCCGATTCACTCATGCGCGCCTCGAAATCGATCGAAACGCCACTAAAGGTGCGCATGAGCTCGTCCTCGATGCGGTGACGCACGGCGGTGGTGTAGCGATCACGCGGAATGTAGACCAGCGCGGACATGAAGCGCCCATAAATGTCAGGGCGCAGGAACAACCTCGTACGACGGCGTTCGGCCAACCTCAGGATCCCGGAGGCGATCTCGATGAGATCCGAGACCTCGATCTGAAAAAGCTCGTCGCGGGGGTAGGTTTCAAGGACCGCGAAAAGGTCCTTGCCCGAATGCGAATTGGGCGGGAAGCCAAAGTGCCTCAGCACCGCATCGACCTTTTCCCGGACCACTGGAATGTTGCGAACGGAACCGGTGTACACGGCCGAGGAAAACAGTCCGATGAAACGCTGTTCACCGTTGACATTGCCCTGTGAATCGAAGGACTTGACGCCAATGTAGTCAAGGTAAGCGCCTCGGTGCACAGTGGAGCGAGAGTTGGCCTTAGTGATGACAAGAACTCGTTTTTCGCGTGCCTTGCGCTGCCCCGTGACGGTCAGGTGCTGCACCGTTGGGTGGCTCGAGCCGTCCCGGAGCAAGCCCAAACCACTACCTTCGCGGTTGACCAAGACATCTTCGCCGTCGCGCTTGTCCAAATCGTATTCACGGTAGCCAAGGAAGGTGAAGTTGTCCGCCTCCATCCAGTGAAGGAGATCCTCGGCTTCGCGGAGGTCAACCAGGGACTCCCCGGAAAGCACTGTGGCCAGGATCTCTGCCCTGCTTAACGCTTTTTCGCGCATGGCTGGCCAGTCCTCAACTGCGGCACGCACGTTGCCCAGAACGCGGTCCAACCCTGCCAACAGTTCCGTCTTGGCGTCATCGCCAATCTTGGGAATTTCAATGGCGATCCATGATTCCAAGAAGGAAGCATTCCCACCGTCACCAAGGAGGTGGGCAATATTTGGCATGGTCGAGGTGTCTCCGCTGGCCACGCCGGCATGGGAAGGAACCTTGGTCACGCTTGTCAGGTCATTACTTGATTTGTCCCGGGACACCACAAACACCGGGTGGGTGACAAGGTGGATGGCTTGATTTTGCCGAACAAGTTCAGCACTAACCGAGTCAACTAGGAACGGCATGTCATCGGTAATGATGTAAACAACACTGCCATCAAGTTCATCGAGGACTTCGACATTGGCCTGGCCGGGAATGCGGTTGGCCGCCAGTTTTTGGTGGGAGTAGGCCCGTGCGTTCAGCACGTCTGGGTCGTAGAGCGCCCGATCCTCCTCAGAGAGTTGCACAAAGTAGTCCGCAAGGAACCCCTCGCCGCCAAACCGGGCTTGATCCAAGGCCGTCTCGTGGCTGGGTGAGTGCGATGACATGAAAATAACGCCTCCGTCAAGAGAAAAAGATCGCTTCATTGCGAGCAGTACACCTGAGCCTAGCCCCGAATATCAACCCCCGCTGTGGCTTTTGTTACAGGGTTTGTTGAGATTCACTGGTCAGCTGCACAACTCATGCCGCGGATGGCCAGGCTCAAGGGTGCGTCCACGGAGAGCTCGCGTAATAGCCGCCCCTCGAGTAACGCCTTGTCCGTCAACTCTGGATCCCACGGCAGGAAATGACGAATGCCCTCCTCAGGCCCAAACCGCTCCCACGCCTGCACCAGCGACCGCTCGGGAGACCCACCCACGGCCTTGCGCCGCACCTTGTTCACCACAACCCGGACGCAAGCGCCGGGGCAGGCCTGCCCCAACTCATCCAGCCCACGGATCAGGCGCGGAATGCCGATGGGATCGCTATTACCCACCGCATAAACCACGTCCGACTGCCGCAGCACCGCGAGCGTTGCAGCGTTACGCCGCGGCGCAACAGTGTCATAGCTAAGCTCCTCGTCATTTTCCAGCCCGAACCCGCAGTCCACAATCACCAGGTCCGCCAACTCCCGTGCTGCAGCAAGGACTCGTTCGACGGCGGCCGCCCGCAACTCGGGCCACCGATCGGCCCGCGTCAACCCAGTGAGCAACGAAAAGGTGCCGCCATCAAAAATCACCTGCGTTGCAGTCTTGGCCAGATGAGCAACCCCAAGTCCGCCCTGATCGGCCGCCCTGCACGCTTGGGCGAACGAGGCGGCCTCGTCCAACAACCCCAAGGCAGCAGCCACACTGGCACCATAGGTGTCAGCATCAATCAGTAAAACCTTGCGACCAGCGGCAGCTTGTTCCGCGGCAAGGTTGATGGCCACGGTGGTTCGCCCCGGTGACCCGGTTGGGCCCCAGACAGCCACGATGGTGCCACTTTCGGTACCGTTGGAGTACTGATCCGCGGGCCCAAAAGCAGTCTTCGTAGCGGGATGTCGTCGCCAAAATTCTCTACCGCGCAGATGTAAAACCGCCGTGAGCCTGCTCCGGAGCCCAGATCCGGAGGCCCGGGCGGAGCGCGGCCGGCCCCGCGTGCCAATTGATACGCCACGAGTGGGCATCCTGCCCTGTCCGATCGGTTCTTCACCAAAGGGATTGGGCGCGGCACCGTCATCCTGTGGGGTATGTCCGGCGGTTTCCGCCACAGCCACCGATAACGGCTCGGCGCCTGCAGGGGCCCCGCTGTGAGGGTTCGTCACTTTGGCTCCCGCGACTGCGCCGCCGACTGTTACGGGAGGCTGTTGACCGCCGTCGTACCTTTGGTCGGTGGGCACTTCGACGTCCGGCGGCACGGTTGGCACGGAGTATCCGCTGGAACTGGGGTGTCGACGGCCCTCCACTGCCACACGAATCATGTCACCCAAGGCCTCCACCGTGACGTGTTCAGGGACAGTTGTGGCACCGGCATCCCTTAGTCGACGTGATTCCTCCGGAGATGCCGCAACTGCCACAACAATGACCCCCACGGCCGTGAGGCGATCGACAAGCGTTGCCGTGAGCTCCTCGCCAAACTCCGCGACTACGGCAACTTGGGCCAAGCCACTCTGGCAGGCCGCCAGAAGTTCCGTGAGTTCCGGACAGCGCCGTACTAGTTGCACGCTTTCATGTGCTCGGGAAAGCTCCTCGATCACCCCAGCAGGTGTGTCACCCACCGAAACAACCGTCACCGTCTTCACTGTGCGGCTCCGGGATTCCACACAACTGCCACCTTGGCCTTGTTGGCAACGGCACCGAGGAATTTTGGCATTTGGGCATCAGTTACTAGGACCATGAGCTGTGTGTTCTTACCCGATCCCAACGACGAAGCGGCAACATTGAGTGCCGCAACTTCGGCGCCAGGGAGCATCAGGACCGGAGCCTGAAAACCGTTGCGTTCATCGGGCAAGGCAACCCACACATCAACGTAGGTACCCACGAGTACTTCCTTGGGCAGCGGCTCATCAACCGTCACAGAGACGGGTTTGCGGTCCAGAGCGTCAGTTTGGCCGACGCTGGAACGGGAGACAAGCTCACCCTTAGGCACCATGCGGACGGCAACCGAGTTTTCAGCCAGCCCCTCCTGCGGATCCAGGTATTTGCCGTCTACGTCCCCGAGCTGGACCTGGACAATGGTGAAGGAATCGTCGCTTAACCTCTGGCCAACCACCAGAGCATCCTTGGCCACATACATGGGTACAGTTTTGCCAGCGCTTCCCACGAGGGCCACGACACCGGCCACAGAGGCCAGAACCATCAAGACGCCAATGAGCAGCCGCGGGTCCTTCCATGACGGCTTGCTGAGCCGAGGCGCCGGTCCATGCTCTTCCACAGCCATAGGTCCTCCCCATCAGGGAACTCGCCACCACATGGAGCCGATCGGCATTGATGGAACGCGATCACCATTGCATCCAGTGTGGGCAGCCACCGCTCGCAGTTCTGAGGATTGCTGCCGTGTACCCATTTGTACCGTCGATCCGGCGCCGGTGAAACCCCCTTGGGCAAATTCCTCGAATTCTGTGGATAAGTGGCCAGGACCGGCTTGAGAACACGAACAATCCTTGTTCTCGGCGCTAGGCTCCTGAAGTGGCTGTGGATATCGCCACCGAACCTCGCCAAACACGATCAAAAGAGAGGATAATGGAGACATGCCCCGTTTCCTGACCCTGGCCGATGTTGCCGAACAGCTACAGATCTCAGCCGCCGCATGCTACGCCCTAGTGCACAGCGGCGAGTTGCCCGCATTTCAAATTGGCGGTCGCGGCCAGTGGCGCGTGGACGCCGCCAAGTTTGAGCAGTTCATCGAGGACCGCCATGCCGCAGCCCGCGCCATGTTGTCGGCAGGGAACTCAACGCCAGCCAACTAGCATCCTTGCCTCTCGGGCGGACCGGGAAGTACTCGTGCAGCCTCTGTCTCTGCCTCAGAATTCGTAGTCTTCAGAATTCGTTATCTGAGGCAGAAGCAACCGAAAGCAACGCGATCAGGGGAACCACTACACTTCCCTGCACATTGCCCCTGTCCCGGCCCACGCCGTCGGCCATTTGCATCATCTGCACATAATCGGCGCCCACTTGGTCCAGCACCCCGCGGACCGTTGCAGGCCTGCTGCCATCCAGCTCAAGGACCACGGCAGACCTATTGCGAGCCAGCACCCGAAGCGCGGCCGGAAACGTATACGGGACCTTCGACGGCGCACTAACTCGCTGCACACCAGCCCCCTGGACACGCAGAATCTTAGCCAGCGGCAACACTACCGAACGGCTACCCTCGTCCAACAGCATCCACTGCTGTTCCACCCGAAGAACCTCGCCGTGAAATGCCGTGCCGTTACACATGATCACGGAAAGCTGCCTCCCCAGGGCGCCCCTCAAAACCTCCGAGAAGGTGATCTGGGCGGACTCCACGCGAGCCAATTCATTGATGTGCTGCTCCAGATCCTGCTGTGTGGTGGCATGCAATTGCGTTTCCAGATCCCCAAAGAGCAGTTCCCATCGCATGGCGCCACGCTAGGCCGCGACGGACCTCACGTCAACAAAGAGAGCATGGCCACGGTGGCCAGCTATCCACAGTCTCTCCAACGCTATGGACAGAACACCATTGAAGGGTTCAAAATAGGTCTTAGGAATTCTAATGAGTACAAAACACATCAAACGAGTTCAAAGGAGATCTCGGTGAAACGGCAAACTCTCGCAGACCTAGCCATGACGGCGGCAATCCTGCTGCTCGGTGGATCGCTGATCTTCAGCGGAACCTCACTTCTGAGGCTACGGTGGACCAGCATCGAATCCGCCCAGCCCCTGACTCTGCCAGAGCTGATGGGCGTGGGAGGAGCCGGTGCGGGAATTGCCCTCCTCTGCTGGTGGCTCGTTGCCATGATCTGCGCCCTCGTTTCGCCCGTGGCCCAGCGCCTTGGTGCAGCCCGAATCGCTGCATTCACGGGAGCCTGCTCACCGGCCTTCATGCGCAGGGCAGTCATTGCTGTTGTGGGATTTAACCTGATCGCCGCACCGCTGGCCAATGCCTCCCCCTCTGCGGGAATCGATCCTCGCTGGCAACCCGGCACAGTCGCAACAGCACCGGCGACGCCACATGGCGTTGACCCACGTTCAACTGCACCGACGGTGGCCGGCCAACCCAGCAAGTCCGCAGCCAGCGATGACATTCTTCCGCCGGCAACCACCGCCCCCGTTGAGCCTGCGTGGGTACCGCGTACCGCCGCTACGGATCCCGACTTGCTGGTACGCCCACCCGCACGGACCCCAGGGGCGGAGGCCGGTGGCGGGCAAGGAGCCGCCGTGGACGTTCCGTGGACAGAGCCGCAAGAGGGCAACCCCTGGACAGATGTCGTCGTGAAAAGTGGTGACAGCCTATGGAGCATCGTGGCGGCAACGCTTGGTCCGTTCTCAAGCGACGTTGACGTAGCACTCGCGTGGCCGCGTTGGTACAACGCCAACCGTGAAGCCATCGGCGCCGACCCGAATTTCATCCTGCCCGGACAGGTGCTGCACCCGCCAGCGGGTCAGTAAGAAAATGACTTGGAACCTTGTCAAGAGCAGGACGCCAGCCGTCACTACATCAGGTAAGCGCAGTGCAAAGGAGCACACAGTGAGTACAGCAGCCATCTCCAAAGAGTCCCGCCCAGAGCTTTTGGTGGTGACGTCCGTTCCGACCCCTACTGAAGGCCATGAAGACACCGGCCTCACCGGCGCAAATGTGGTGAAACTGCCCACCAGGGAGGAACGATCGAAGCAGCGGAGCTCAGCGGGCGCCAGCGCCAGCGTCAGGGCACTGAGCCCGGAGGCCGCCGAGCGGGCCGTTGTTGGGGCCATGTCCTCCAAGATTGCCCAGGCCGCTCTAGAAGTTCTCAGCGGCGTTCGGTCCGTTCAGCAGCTCTCCCGTTGGCTAGACACTATGTGCATGAGCGCCCTAACCACCCGGGCCCGCCTGCATGCCGATGCGTGCAAGGCCGAGGCGAGGCGCCATAGCCATGAGCCCGGCGGCGGGAACGTCAGGACCCTGCACCACCAGCCGGTGGTGCACTCGGTCCATTGCAGCGCTGTCGCGCCAGGGATCTTTGAGTCCTCGGTCGTCATTGCCGACAAGACACGGTTTCGGGCCATCGCTTTGCGCTTCGAGCTGACCCAGGGCCTCTGGAAGGTCACGGCACTGCAGATCGGGTAGCCGAGGGGCAGGCAAGTGCCCGAAAACTAAAAAGCCGTCGTTGGGAAAGGATGCCCTAGTGTGGCACCACTTCCCCAACGACGGCTTTCAGTCATTCAAGCTTTCGGTGATCTAGGGGCTCGGTGACAAACCCGTCACCGAACCTCTGGTTCCTATCGCTTTTTCTTCTTCTTGCTGCCCTTGTTGGCCGGCCGCTTGGCCGACGGCGGCAACCCATCACTGCTGCGGCGCTCAACGTGAGTTTCGGCCTGTCCCTGTGCGTCGGGGGCCGTGAACTGCAGCTGTGCTGGCTTGGCCGGAGCTTCCAGTCCCGGAGCCGTGATGCGCGGAGCATGATCGTGTCCGGCGTGCGCATCGGCATCGGCGGAGCCTGCTACGCGGTCCATCAAGGCCGAAGGAGCATCAGCAACCGCACCAACTGCGGTCTCCGGAGCATTCTCCACCTGGACTTCGAGGTTGAACAGGAAACCAACGCTCTCTTCGCGGATGCCAGCCATCATGGACTGGAACATCTCGTAGCCTTCACGCTGATATTCCACGAGGGGATCTCGCTGGGCCATAGCCCGCAGGCCAATGCCTTCCTTGAGGTAGTCCATTTCGTACAAGTGTTCCTGCCACTTGCGGCCCACCACGGAAAGGACAACCCGGCGTTCAAGTTCCCGCATAGTTGCGGAACCCAGCGCTGCTTCGCGTTCTTGGTAGGCAACCTTAGCGTCGGAGAGCAGCTCGGTCTTGAGCATTTCAGCCGTGATTCGGCCTTCGCCGCCAACTTCCTCGGCGATCTCGTCAACAGAAACGGTCACCGGGTAGATGGTTCGCAGGTTGTTCCAGAGACTCGGGAAATCCCAGTCGCCGATGTTCCCGTTGCTGAGCGTTGCCTCGATAATCTCATTGACGGTGTCTTCGAGGAAGTGCTGAACCTTCTCGTGAAGATCGTCCCCTTCGAGGATGTGGCGGCGGTCGCCATAGATGGCTTCGCGCTGGCGGTTCAGGACGTCGTCGTACTTCAAAACGTTCTTGCGCTGCTCGGCGTTACGACCCTCGACCTGGCCCTGTGCCGAGGCGATCGCCTTGGAAACAAGCTTTGATTCCAAGGCAACATCGTCCGGCATGGCTGAACGCGACATGAGGCGTTCAGCGGCGCCGGAGTTGAACAGACGCATCAGATCATCTGTCAACGACAGGTAGAAACGGGATTCGCCCGGGTCACCCTGACGGCCGGAGCGGCCACGGAGCTGGTTGTCGATGCGGCGGGACTCGTGGCGCTCGGTACCCAAAACATACAAGCCACCGGCTTCCAAGACTGCCTCATGCTCCTCCTTGACAGCCAACTTGGCTTCCTCGAAGGCCTCATGCCATGCGGCCTCGTACTCATCAGGGGTGTCTACCGGATCAAGTCCGCGCGCCGCCAAGACAGCAACAGCGTTGAACTCGGCATTACCACCAAGCATGATGTCAGTTCCGCGACCGGCCATGTTGGTGGCGACGGTTACGGCACCGCGGCGGCCTGCCTGCGCCACGATGGCGGCTTCGCGAGCGTGGTTCTTAGCGTTCAAGACCTCGTGCTTCACGCCTGCCTGCGCCAACTTCTTGGAGAGGTACTCGCTCTTCTCGACGCTGGTGGTACCCACCAGAACCGGCTGGCCGGTCTCGTGGCGTTCGGCAATGTCGGCAACCACGGCATCAAACTTGACCACCTCGTTCTTGTAAACAAGATCGGATTGGTCAACACGAAGCATCGGCTTGTTGGTGGGGATGGGAACGACACCAAGCGAATAGGTACCCATGAATTCGCTGGCTTCGGTCTCCGCCGTACCCGTCATGCCCGAAAGCTTGTCGTACAGACGGAAGTAGTTCTGCAGGGTCACCGTGGCCAAGGTCTGGTTCTCAGCCTTGATCTCCACACCTTCCTTGGCTTCAATGGCCTGGTGCATGCCTTCGTTGTAACGGCGGCCGGCAAGAATACGTCCCGTGTGCTCGTCGACAATGAGAACTTCGCCATCCATGATGACGTAGTCCTTATCTCGTTTGAACAGTTCCTTGGCCTTGATGGCGTTGTTCAGGAATCCGATCAGCGGGGTGTTGGCGGACTCGTAGAGGTTGGAAATGCCGAGGTAATCCTCGACCTTTTCAATGCCCTCTTCCAAGACACCAACGGTGCGCTTCTTCTCGTCAACCTCATAGTCGTCTTCGTTGTTCAGACGGAGCACAACCTTGGCGAACTCGCCGTACCAGCGGTTGGCGTCACCGGACGCCGGACCAGAAATGATCAACGGTGTACGGGCTTCATCGATGAGGATCGAGTCAACTTCATCGACGATCGCAAAGTTGTGGCCGCGCTGGACCAGCTCATCCTTGCTCCACGCCATGTTGTCGCGCAGGTAGTCAAAGCCAAATTCGTTGTTCGTGCCGTACGTGATGTCGGCTGCGTACTGGGCGCGGCGGACCGCAGGGTCCTGATTGGAGACGATGCAACCGCTGCTCTGGCCCAGGAACCGGAAGACGCGCCCCATCAGGTCCGACTGGTACTGCGCCAAGTAATCGTTCACCGTAACTACGTGAACACCCTTGCCGGTCAGCGAATTCAGGTAAGCCGGAGCCGTGGCCACCAGAGTCTTGCCTTCACCGGTTTTCATTTCGGCAATGTTGCCAAGGTGCAGGGCTGCTCCACCCATCAGCTGGACGCGGAAGTGGCGCAGTCCCAAGGTGCGGGAGGACGCTTCACGAACGGCGGCAAATGCCTCCGGGAGAAGTTCATCCAAGGTCTCGCCATCTGCGTGGCGTGCCTTGAGCTTGTCCGTTTCTTCACGCAGTTCAGCATCAGTGAAGGTCTGAAAAGAGTCCTCCAGCGAATCGATGGCGTCCGCAAGGACGTTGAGTCGTTTTAGCGTCTTGCGATCGCCTGTGCGAAGGACCCGCTCAAGAAGTGATGGCACGAAATTGCTCCCAATCTATTGCTGCCTAAAAGTGGCGTGTTCAGTCTACGGGAGAAGCCAGAGAGCTTCCCGCCAGTTTCTGCGTGTTTCCTGTGGATGCGTGGTTCCGGAACCGGTGCACGTCACCCCAGAGCCGCTTTCAGCGCCGGCGCCAGGTCGCCGTTGGCTTGTACGACAACGTCGCCAAGTCCCAGCCATTGCGCCATAAGCGCCAGTTCCCCGGCCAGTTCGACGGCGGTATGCGACGGGGCATCCGGCTCACCGAATGCTCCCCGGACTACGAGCCTACCTGCCTGTCGATCGGCTTTCAGGTCCACCCGCGCCACGATGTTCTCGCCCAGCAGAAAGGGAAGCACGTAATATCCGTATTTCCGCTTCTCGGCAGGTGTGTAAATCTCGAGACGGTAATGGAACCCGAAGAGTTGCTCGAGACGTCGACGTTCAAAAACGAGCGAATCAAAGGGACTCAGTAATGCTCGTGTTTGGGCGTGTCGCGGGACAGTTGCCCTGGTGTGGACAAACGCCTCGGCATTCCAACCTGTCACTGTTACGGGCTTCAGCACGCCCCTGGTCACCAGCGCGGCTACTGCCGCCGAGCTTTCGCGCACAGGGAGGCGGAAGTAATCAGCAAAACAGCGCACAGTGCCAATGCCATGGGCTTGCGCCGACGCTTCCATAAGCCGTTCCATGGCTTCTTGCTTATTCGGATTGTCATCAACATCGAGCCGAACCCCCGCAGGCAGGACCTTTCCCACCAATGAATACTTGCGTTCAAATTGATCGTTGCGGGAGGCCGCACCGACGACTCCTTTTTCAAAGAGCCCCTCGAGGGTGCGTTTGACGGCGCTCCAATTCCAGCCCCAGTCGTCCTTGTTGTTGTGCTCCACATGGCCGATACGAGCCTTGACCTCGCGGGCCGTCAATGGCCGGCTGCCAGCCAACAATGTCAGGATCTGCACTTCGAGATTCTCACGCAATGTGGGCTCGAGCTGCTCCGATCCAACCCAGGCCCGGCTTTGCCAGACCCTCAGATCGTGAAAATGGACGGGTCGAATGAAACTGGCCTCGTGTGCCCAGTACTCCATCATTTTTCGCGGCGCGGTTCCCGCCATTGTTGAGAGGATGCTGCGGTCATAGTTTCCTAGGCGCGAGAAAAACGGCAGGAAGTGGCTGCGGGAAATAATGTTGACCGAGTCGATTTGGACCAATTGCAACTGGGCAAAAGTCCGGCCCACGGACCGTGCTGTGACGGGTTCCGCGGGCCGGGCCTTTGCCAGTCCCTGGGAATTAAGCGCCATGCGGCGGGCCTGTTGCAGGCTCAGCCGTGCAGTCATTGCGTAATTCCCTTAACTGATTAGTTGTGTCTATATTTTTTGCCAAGCGCCTCAGACGCGGGCTGGCTCGTCCGCCGAACGGTAGGCGGAGATTTCCTCGGTGACATCTGCATTCTCATTGAGCGAGATGACACCATAGGTCCAGCCCTTGCGACGGTAAACCACTGAGGGGATGCCGGTGGCCACATCGATGAACAGGTAGAAATCGTGCCCTACCATCTCCATGTTGTCCACGGCGTCGTCCAGGGACAATGCGGTGGCGGGGAACACCTTCCGGCGGATCAACACTGGTGAATCGCCGGCCGGGATGTCGTTCTCGATGTCGTAGGGCGACTTCTCCTCGACAGCGGCTTCCGGGGTGCTCTGTGCGTAGATCGGCTCGGTGCTGCTCACCGTCGGCAGTGAACCCGTGGCTTCGTTGACGGCTACGGGGGCGTGGCGGCCGTGGTGGACCTTCTTCTTGTCCTTTGCCCTCCGGAGCCGCTCGAGCAGCTTCCCGTAGGCCAGATCGAACGCTGCGAACTTATCCGCTGCGGCAGCCTCGGCGCGGATCACCGGGCCTCTGCCCACAACCGTCAGCTCAACTGTGAGTGGTGTGTCTGCCGTGCGGGCCTTGCTCTCCTTGGAAACCTTCACATCAACACGCTGAACCTTGTTGGCCAGCTGTTCGATCTTCGTGAGCTTTTCGCCAGCGTATTCGCGGAATCGGTCCGAAACGCTCAAGTTGCGACCCGTGATCATGAACTCCATGGTGCCCTCCAAATATCTTCGGTGACACGGCGGCCGGCTAGCAATTAGTGCATGAATCCTGACCGCCGACGGGTGGTTTCCTCTTAGAAGAGGTACCCGTTCACTCACGTTAGTTCACTGCATCCGTTTATTCATCTTTTGCGGCAAACAATTTTTGGCGAGTCCTCACGAAGGCGTCTTTTCGTGGCCTCGATCTGGTGCTCGTGTGGCGGCGAGGACCGCGGCAGCACACACGGAAAACCCCACTCTTTCAAGGGTTTTGGCGGCTTCGCGCAGGGTGGATCCGGTGGTGAGAACGTCGTCAACGAGCACTACGGCAGGGCCCGCAAAGTTCGCTGACGGCCAAATGCCCCGGCATCCATTGCGCCTGATTCTCATTGTGTTACGAACGTTTCTTCGCCTGGCTTCGCGCCTCAAACCCTTCTGGTGATGCCCCCGCCACGGCAACCTGGCCCTGATCCCTAGAATCGGTGCAATCACCATCTGCGGCGGCACCCTACCTTCACCGTCTAGCGCACGCAGAACAAGAGCCACGGGGTCATAACCACGGCGCCGCCAGCCACTGCCGGTGCTCGGGACTGGGACCAGCCAAAGGGGTTCGTTAAGTGGAATCGGCACCAACTCCGTTGCCGCGCCAAGTGCCCGGGCCAGACAACGCCCCAGGGGGCCCTTTAGTTCGGTACGGCCATGGTTCTTATAGGCCAGAATGGTGGCCGCCAGCGCATCCCGATAGTCTCCGGCCGCAATCACGGGAAGATGTGTCTCCCCCAGCACGCCAACCAAGGCGTCTGCCGCGCCCTCTGCCCTGACTGGCTTCCTCGTCTGCCGGCGCAACTGGGATGAGCAGGCCGGGCAGATGACGTGGTCGTCCCTGCCGCACACCACACACTCTGCTGGCAAGACGAGGTTCAGGAAGTCTTTCCAGGCTCCTTCGCACCACAACCAGGCCCGCAGCCAGCGGGCCCGAGGCGGGCCCCGATGCCCCCGCAGCAGCGGTGAAATTGGTAGCGGAGAAAGCTGACGCGGGCCGGCGGCGCCTCCTGATGTATTCATGTAGCCAGCATGGACCTTCCGTGACGGGCTTACCAAGGTCATCAGACTCAAGTGTGAACTCAGGAAAGGCCGAGCCCGGCTGTGGGGGAATTAGCCGGCGAAGGACGCTTGCCGCAGGTCTTTTGCCACTACTTCCCACGTGTTTGAAGTGTTCGAATAGTACTGGGTTGCCGTCTGCGCATGGATATTGCGTGAACCCGTGCTTGCGCTGACCCACTCAATCCCGATCAGTTCCGCCAAAGCCACCGGTTGCAGCGCCAAATCCAGAACTTCGATGCTCACGGCTGCGGTGGCCGAGGTGGCAGAAACAGCCACACTTGATTCACCAACCCAGAGCCCAAGAACTGGGGAGCCGGAATGGCTCAAGCTCAGCGGCGACGTCAGCTCCTTAGGTATCTCGCCAGACTTGAATATCCCGGTAACGCTGACGACACTCACTCCCTTGGCTTGGGAAACCACCAGCGCCCGCGTGCCATCTCGGGAAATCCGAAAGGAAGTCACCTCCTGCCCAACCAGCCATGGAACGGTCATCACTACGGGCTTACCCAAGGCGCCACCGTCGTCCGGGTTGACGGCGATCACCGTACCGGAGCCGTCTCCGGCGGCAGACCACAGCCAGCCATTCGGGGCAAAGGACGGCGGTGTCAAAGCTACAGCAGAAATTGCCAAGACCGGGGCTTGTTGGGGCCGTACGGCGTAAATCTGGTTGCCAACTCCGGAGCGGAAGGCGAAACTTTTGCCCGAATAAGACATCGCCGGTACCGAGGGAAGCAGATTGGCAACCGAGGGCATGCCGGCAATGGCCGAGATCTTCGTGCCGTCAAAGGTGACCAGCTCATTTTTGGCCAGGGCCACCTGCGTGGAGGGCACCGTGTTGTTAATGTCTATGGGGGCGACGGCGTCAGCGGCTCCTCCCATATCCACTTCCCGGTCGTCGGCCAGGAACTGCACCTCCGTGACCGTGTTGAGGCTCTTCTGCAACGTCAGGAGCAATTGCGCCTGCATCTGCTGACGTTGTTTCACGCTGGTCTCCAGTAATAGCTGAGCCGTCAAGCCAACCTTCGCCATGCCACTCTCATTGACAGGAACGGAGTCACGCTCCAGCGCAATGCCGTTGGGGAATGCGCTGACCACTGCACCTTGCAAATACGGTGCCGGTCCTGCCAACATTGCCTGCACAATTGCCGTTGCCGTACGTGATGAACGGCCGGCCAACCAACGCACATCCGGCACACCATAGGTAAATGTTGGATCGTAGAAGTAGAGCGAAAATGCGTTGAAAAGCGTCTGGAACGTCGCTTCCGTGAGCACCACGCCGTCGGGCGTTCCGTCAATGCGCCACTCGCCATCCACCTGAACCATTTTCATGGTCAGGCTTTCGGTGGCTGAACCTTTTGCCGGTGTCAGTACGCCCGTGGCATCCACGCTGGAAACAACATTGAATTTGAGCTCAAAAGTGTCTTTTTCGATTCCTGGCGACACCGAAAACGTGTCTTTGTAGACTAGGGTGCGCTTGTCAGGAGCCCATGACTGTGCCCGCGCCGGCGTCAGGTACTGCCGGGCAAACTGAAAATCGTCGCTGAGTCCGGTACCGGAGTCGATGAACCCGCGGATGATACTCTCCGGTGATGCACCGGCAACCGGAGCGAATTGTTGAAAACCGACGTTGACCTCGTTGTTACGCGGCGTTAGCGGATCGCTCTTGCCCACGGAGCCATGCGTTGGGATGACGGCACAGCCCGCGACGGCCAGCAGGACGACGGCGGCCATCGCCAGAGCAAGGGCAATCCAGTTCCGCCGTGCACCCTTGTGGTGCCGCCGGGAATGCCATCTCATTACGGAACTGCTCACCGTTCCACCTTGTCCGGGCTGCTGCCCTCCATGTGATTTCCTGCAGCTTTGTTCTCGACAGCCTTTTTCCCAGGTGCACCGCCTGACTCAACCATGGCCGAGCCCTTCAGCCCACCCAGGGCGCCCACTACCCCGATGGAGCCGGTGTTGGTCAGAATTGGTCCGGTGGATAGCGAGGCGGAACTGCCGGCGTGTCCGCCATCGGGCGGGAGCGGAACCGGGGAATGATCAAGGACGATTCCCCTGCGCCGGGGCAGGGTCAACCGGAAGCAGGAGCCCTCGCCGGGACTGCCCCAGGCCTCAAGCCAGCCGTCATGCAGCTTGGCGTCTTCCATGGCGATCGACAGGCCCAAGCCGCTGCCGCCGGTGGTCCGGGCCCGTGCCGTATCGGCACGCCAAAAACGGAAGAACACGTGTTCCAATGAAGAAGGTGACATGCCAACGCCGTAGTCACGGACGGCAACTGCCACGGCACTGTCGTCTGCCGAGACAAAGATTTTGACCGGTTTGCCTTCGCTATGTTCAAGGGCATTGAGGACAAGATTGCGCAGGATCCGGTCTACGCGCCGGGAGTCCATTTCCACCACGCACTTGTGGTTACGAAGTCGGGTCACCACCGACAGCTCGGAGGAGTTGGCCTCCGCAACCGGCAGTGCGCCGTCGATCACCGAATGGATCACGGAGAAAATGTCCAGCGATTCCGCGTCAAGGTCCGCCACACCGGCGTCGAACCGCGAGATTTCCAGCAGATCCGCCAAGAGCAGCTCAAACCGCTCAACCTGGTGAAAGAGCAATTCCGAGGAGCGCTTGTTAATGGGGTCAAAGTCTTCGCGGGCGTCAAAAAGGACCTCCGCTGCCATCCGTACCGTTGTCAACGGGGTGCGCAATTCATGAGAGACATCCGAGACAAAACGTTGCTGCATCTCGGACAGCGTTGCTAGCGCCGTAATTTGATCCTGCAACGAGGTGGCCATCTTGTTGAAGGAGGTGGCAAGCCTTGCCATCTCGTCCTCGCCACTGACAACGAGGCGTTCCTCCAGCTCGCCGGCGGCCAGCTTTTCCGACACGGCCGCCGCCTGACTGACGGGATTCACCACCGTGCGGGTCACGTACCAAATGATGACACCGATCAGTACCAGCAGGATGCCACCAACAAGCCACAGCACCGACTGAATATAGTTCAGCGTTACCTGGGCACCATTGAGGTCATAGATCATGTAAAGCTCGTAGTTGGTGTTCAGCAGCTCAACTTGGCTGCCCACAACAACGGCCGGATGGACGCCTTCGCTGCCGGTGGGCAAGGCGATCGACTGCCAAAACTGACCGTCCTCATCGCCTTGTACGGCCTCGCGTAATTCGTCGGGAATGATGGTGGAGGTCACACCGCCGGAATCGGATGAGCTCACGGCAAGCCTGCTGTTTTGGCCCGGGATGATGAGCATCAGGTATTTGCGGTTGTCGTCCGCACCGCCAACTTCAAGCAGCTTCAAGGTGTCACGCACGTAGGTTGAAACACGTGGCTGGTCACTCACACTCGCGTTAGAGAAACTCTCCTGAACCTGGGTGGCGCCACGTGCGGATTCATGCTGCGCTTGAACGAGCCGTTCCTTGAATAATCCGTTGGAAATCTGGCCGGCCAAATATCCACCAACACCCACTACCGCCACCGAGGCAATCAAGAGCGTGGTGACGACGGTGCGAAATTGCAGTGAGGTGCGCCAGCGTTTGGACCATCCCCTGCGGAACTTTCCGGCCAGGCGAACCATGGCGCGGCCAGCCGTTGCCAGCGCGTGGCCGGCCTTGGCGAGGCCCCGTTCGGCCAAGCTTCGAACAGCAGTGTGCTCGGCGTGCTGGCCATCCGCGGGAGCAGCAGGCCGAGCCTCAACCGGAATCCCAACCTCAGCCGGAGTTTCAGCGTGAAAGCCACTGACGTCGTCGTCCGTGGTGTGCGAATTCTGGCTCATGGCATCTTCACCGCGGCTGGCCGAGGCTATGACCCAGCCTTGTAGCCGACGCCGCGGACGGTGAGGACAACTTCGGGGGCCTCTGGATCGCGTTCAATCTTGGAGCGCAGACGCTGCACATGGACGTTGACCAGGCGGGTGTCTGCGGCGTGGCGGTAACCCCACACCTGTTCGAGGAGCAGCTCGCGGGAAAATACCTGCCATGGCTTGCGTGCCAACGCCACCAGGAGGTCAAACTCGAGGGGTGTCAGCGAAATCTTCTCACCGGCACGGCGAATGGAGTGGCCAGCCACATCGATGGTGATCTCACCGATGACTAGGGTTTCCGGCGGTTTGACGTCGCCCGGCCGCAACCGGGCCCGGACGCGTGCCACAAGTTCGGCAGGCTTAAAGGGCTTCGCAACGTAATCGTCGGCACCCGATTCCAACCCGCGGACAACATCGGAGGTATCCGACTTGGCCGTCAACATCACGATGGGCACGTCCGACTCGGCCCGGATCAACCGGCAAATCTCAATGCCGTCCATTCCGGGCAGCATGAGGTCAAGCAGGACAAGGTCCGGCTTATTGGCCTGAAATACCTCGAATGCCTTGGCTCCGTCTCCACAAAATACGGGGTCAAAACCGTCATTGCGAAGCACGATGCCGATCATCTCGGCCAGTGCCTCGTCATCGTCAACAACTAAAATGCGTGCCTTCATGGTTCTATATTTGCCTATTAGCTGCATAATGTCCCCATCGACGCTCCATGGGAACAGACCCTTGTGTGGTTTTTCCTTGTTTTTCCTGATTTTCCGGGCAATACGGGCTCAATTCTTTCCGCAATGCCCGGGCCTGCACCGGGTAAAACCGGTTCTTCCCGATAGGGTTTGACGTAAGGACGTAGCTTGGCAACGGGTCCGAGGCAGGAGGTAACCACCCTTGACCTCGGGACCACCCGATGTTCGCACCGCGGATGTCATATCGGGGGACTATTTCAGGGGAGCATGATGACGCAGGAACCACAGCAACCGCAGGAACCGCAGCAACCGCAGCAACCGCAGCAACCGCAGCAACCACCAGTGGAGCCAGAGGGCGGGGACGCCAGGGTTCAACCGCCTGCGCCGCCGTATGGCCAACCACAACAACCACCCTATGCACCGTATGTTCAACCTCAGTGGGGGCAGTACGGGCAAGCCCAGCAGCCGCAGCAGCCGCAGCAGCCTGGGTATGGGCAGACCCCGCAGTACAGCCAGACCCAGCAACCATCGGCCCCGCAGCAGCCGCAACAGCCTCCCTACGCTCCGCCGCAGCAGCCTCAGCAGCCTCAGTGGGGACAGTACGCCCAGCCCGTCCAGCAGTTCGGACAGCCAGGTTTCAATAATCCAGGTTTCAACAATCCCGGCTTCAATAATTACGTGGCCCCACCCAAGCCAGGCGTCATTCCCTTGCGCCCGCTGGGCTTGGGAGAAATCCTCGACGGCGCTTTTCAGGCGGCGCGGCGCAACGGCAAGGCCATGTTTGGTTCGGCGCTGATTTTCCAATTGGCGACCACGGCCGTGACCTTGTTGGTCATGTACCTGGCATTTGGCCAGGCATTCGGGGACCTGCTCACCATGGACCCCAACGTCACCCCGGATTCGGCTGCCTTCGAATCCATGAGCGGCGGCTTGGTGTCATTCTCGGTGTCATTGCTACTGACGAGCATTCTGGCCGTGGTGGTTCAGATGATCCTGCAGGGTGCCCTGGTCATTCCGGTACTTCGGGCGGTCTTGAATCGGAAGACAACTTTCACTCAGATGTGGCAGCTTGTGAGGCCACGCATCGTCAGCCTCCTGCTTTTAGCACTGCTATATGCGGGTGCCGTCTTTGTCTCCATGGGCATTTACATCCTCATAGTGGTGGCCCTCATTGTGGGCATGGACGCGTTCTCAAGCGGCGGAAACGCTCTCGGCGCCATCGCCCTTTCGCTGCTGATCAGTTTGCCGTTCGTGGCCGCCGCGGCATGGATTGGCACCAAGATCCTGTTGGCACCCGCCGCCATTGTGGTTGAAAACGTTGGCCCCGTTGCCGGCATCAAGCGGTCCTGGATTCTGACCCGGAACAACTGGTGGCGGACCTTTGGTATTTCCATTCTGGCCGCGGTCATCGCCGGTGTCATTGGTTCTGTCATCACCACCCCTGTGAGCATGCTGGCCAGTTTCCTCGTGCCCCTGATGTTTGGCACAGAGCCCGATCCCCAGCAAATGACCAACGCCATCTTCATCTCCCAGGGTATCGCTAGCCTGATCGGTGCGCTGGTCGGTGCCGTGACGTTGGCCTTCCAGACCGGGGTCATGTCCCTGATCTACGTTGACCTGCGGATGCGCCGCGACGGATTCGACATTGCACTGCTGAAAGAGTCCGAAATAGGCAAGGACGACGGCGGGATCCCCGGCTCCCCCGTCCCCGCCAGCTCTTTCCCGGGCAGCCAAGTATCGGACGCCTATGGCAATCCCGACACCTCCGGCCAGCAGCCCGGAAACTACGGGCAGTAGGACGCTGTCCATGGCGCCTTCGCTGGCTACCTTGGCATCACTGCCCGTCCAGCTCCCCTTCGACATCCCGGTCGTGCCCGAAGCTGACGAAGCGAGGCAATGGGCACAGGAAGAACTTGCCCGGAAGGCCTACCAGGATGCCAAGCCCGGACTGGCGGAGCAGATTGGTGCGCTCATCAAGAGCGCCCTCGATGAGCTCTTCAACAATGTCAGCGGTCCGAACGGCTCCGTTGCCCTAGCCATTGGGGTTGGTGTCGTGTTGCTGGCCATCGTGGCGATAATCTTCGTTGTCCGGCCCCGCCTCAATCGCAAGTCCGCCACTGCCGAGGAGGTCTTCGCCGGTGCACGGGTGCTCTCAGCCGAACAGCACCGGGCGATGGCTCGTGCTGCGGCCTCGGCAGGGGATTTTCATACCGCGGTCAGCGAGCAGTTTCGGGCTATGGTCCGGTCCGCCGAGGAACGCGATGTGAGCCTCCCTGCCGTTGGCCGGACAGCCGTGGAAATCGCCGTGCAACTCGAGCGTGCGTTCCCTGCCCACGGCGAGGCGCTGCACCACAGCGCCGAAGTCTTCAATGCCGTCCGCTATGGAAAGGTAACACCCACCTCCGCCATGTACAGCGAACTCACGGCCACCGATCGGGCTGTCTCGGCGACCAAGCCCATCTATGCCGATGATGGCTTGGTGGTGCAGTCATGAGCACCGCAACACCGCCGGAGACGAAAACCTTTCGCTCAGAGTCCGCCAGTGCCGCGCAGCGGGCAGGCGGCATGTGGCGAAAAGGCAGATTCTGGGCCATCTGCACGGCCATCTTTGTGATCCTCTCGATCATTGGCTTCGTCCTCGCCAATGCCGGAAACCAGTCCACCGGTACACTCGCGATCAACAACCCGGCTCCCGCCGGGGCTCAGGGTGCTGCCGAGGTCCTGCGGAAACAAGGCATCCATGTCACCGCCACGGATTCCTTGGCCAGCACCACACAAGAGATCTCCGACAATGGGTTCGGTGCCAGCACGGTCCTGTTTTACGATCCCCAAAACCTCCTGTCGCCGGACCAGGCCGCCGCGTTGTCCAGGACCGTCCAGGACGCCGGTGGCAGGCTGCTTGCTGTCTCCCCCGCACCCCTCACTGCGGCACGGTTCAGTCCGGATCTGGCCAGCGCAGGAACCGCCAAGGGAACCGCATCCGTCACCGCTGGGTGCAATGACCCTGACGCCATTGCGGCCGGAACGCTCGACGGCGGATCCCCTGCCTTGGGTGTTCTGGCCCCCGTCAGCCTTCCCATCAATCTATACAAGGGTGCGCAAACCTGTTTCGCCTCGGCCGCCGGCGCCGCCGGCCATCTTGCCTTCAACGGCACGGGTGACATTGTCGCCTTGGGCAATCCCGGCATCATGATCAATCAAAACCTGGCTAACAGGGGCAACGCAGCCCTAGTCTTCAGGCTTCTTGGCAGCAAGCCACATCTGCTCTGGTACACAGTCTCGTTGAAAGACATTCCCGTGGCCGAGCAGGCACCGTCACTAGCCGAGTTGACGCCCAAATGGATTTTTCCGGCGTCGTCGTGGCTGTTGCTGGTGGCAGTGCTGGGCATGCTGTGGAAGGGCCGGAGGAATGGGCCGTTGGTGGCCGAGCCGCTGCCGGTGATCGTCAAGGCGTCGGAGACATTGACGGGCCGGGCAAGGTTGTATCAGGATGCGCGGGCCGTTGGCACGGCGTCACGGACACTGCGGCACGCCACCTTGACCCGCTTGGCGCGCGCCCTTCGGCTGGGCGCCGCAGCCGATCCGGCCGCCGTCGTCGAGGCCGCGGCCACTGCAACGGGGCGCCCCCAGCAGCAGGTGCATGCCTTGCTGCTCGGCGCGGCACCACAAACCGAACGAGAAATGTTGTCCATGGCCGTTGAACTCACGGCACTAGAGGAAGAAGTGGCACCGCGATGAGCCTGCCCCACCCAGAATTCAAGAATCCAGCCCCGATGCCCCCGGCGACGGCCCCAGCCCCACCCTCCAACGCTCCTGCAGTTGCGGGGCACTTTCAGCAAACGCTCCCGCACCATCAGGGGGCCAGCCCATCGGCCCAGGCCCTGTTGGCGGTGCGCAGCGAGGTGGCCAAGGCTGTTGTGGGACAGGATGCCACGGTAACTGGCCTGCTCATTGCCCTTCTGGCCGGTGGGCATGTCCTCCTGGAAGGCGTCCCCGGCGTCGCCAAAACGCTGTTGGTGCGGGCACTGTCAACCGCATTGAGTCTCGATACCAAGCGCGTGCAGTTCACCCCGGATCTGATGCCCGGCGACGTCACGGGTTCCTTGATTTATGATGCCAGCACCTCCGCCTTCACCTTCCGTGAGGGGCCCGTCTTTACCAATATTCTTTTGGCCGATGAGATCAACCGGACCCCTCCCAAAACCCAGGCGTCGCTGCTGGAAGCCATGGAGGAACACCAGGTTTCGGTGGACGGCATCTCACGGCGCCTGCCACAACCCTTCATGGTGGCGGCAACCCAAAACCCCGTGGAGTATGAAGGCACCTACCCGCTGCCCGAGGCCCAGTTGGACCGCTTCCTCCTCAAGCTCACCATGGACCTGCCAGGGCGCGATGAAGAAATTGAGGTCGTCCGCAGGCACAGTCTTGGCTTTGATCCGCAAGACTTGCACGCTGCAGGCGTTCGCCCCGTGGCAGGTGCGGCCGAGCTCACTGCAGCCCGTGCAGAAGTGGCGCAGGTTGCGGTGGCCGGGGAAATTCTGGCCTATGTGGTTGACCTGGTCCGCGCAACCCGCACGGCGCCGTCGTTCCAGCTGGGGGTCTCCCCTCGCGGCGCAACGGCAATCCTGAAGTCGGCCCGGGCCTATGCCTGGCTATCCGGCCGGGCGTTCGTCACCCCCGATGACATCAAGGCACTGGCGTTGCCAACGCTCAGGCACAGGGTTGCGCTGCGTCCCGAGGCCGAGATGGACGGCGTTGCCGTGGACGGCATTCTTCAATCCATCCTGGCAACCGTGCCGGTCCCCCGCTGAACCACCCATTTCTGACGACGGACACAAATAACTATGGCTATTTCGGGCAGGTTCTTTTATCTGGCACTCGCGGCGCTGGTGCCCATTATCGCCCTGCCCGGAGCTCTGACGTGGCTGTTGGCCCTCACGCTACTGGTGTTAGTGGTGGTGGTTGACCTGATTCTGGCCGCATCACCACGTAAGGTTGCACTGCGCCGCACGCTCCCAACCGGGGTCCGGCTGGGTGAGGCCAGTTCCGCGGTGCTGCATCTTGCCAATGAATCCCGGCGGCCCATGCGGGCAAACGTCAAGGAAGGCTGGCAACCTTCGGCCGGAGCGGCCAACGCTTTGCAGCGGGTGGTCATCCGCCCGGGCGAACGAGCGGCCTTGACGTTTAGCTTGGCCCCCTCACGACGTGGTGACCTGCTGACACACCACGTTTCCATCAGATCATTTGGACCGCTGGGCATGGCGGCCCGGCAAGGCACCGTCAAGGCTCCCGGCACACTGCGGGTCCTGCCGCCCTTCCATTCCAAGCGACATCTGCCGTCCAAATTGCGTAAATTGCGTGAACTTGATGGCAAGGCCGCTGTTCAGATCCGCGGAGCCGGAACGGAATTTGATTCCCTGCGCGACTATGTTCGGGGCGATGATGTACGTTCCATCGACTGGCGTGCAACGGCACGCCGTCGCGACGTTGTGGTGCGTACGTGGCGGCCGGAACGGGATCGCCGCGTTGTCATAGTCTTGGATTCCTCACGGACCTCGGCCGCCAGGATTGATGACGAAACAGCCTTGGACACCGGGATCGAGGCGTCCTTGCTGCTGGCCGTTCTGGCCGAGCGCGGCGGAGACCGGGTCAGCCTCATCGCCTATGACCGCCGGGTTCGGGCCAAGGTATCTTCCACCGGCAAGGGCAATATGCTCAACGCCATGGTGCAGGCACTCGCGCCGCTGGAGCCAGAACTGATCGAGTTGAACACCCAAGCGGTGGCAGGCGCCGTCCGCTCCGTCACTGCCCATCGCGCCCTAGTGGTACTGGTGACCTCATTGGATGCCGGCGCGGCTGAGGAGGGTCTGATCCCCTTGGTGACAAGTCTGGCTCAAAAGCATGTTGTGGTGGTGGCAGCCGTCCGGGACCCCGCCGTTGACCAAGCCAGACTGGACCGCACCTCCACCACATCCACCTATCGGGCGGCAGCCGCCGAACACGCACTTAATCGCCG
The DNA here is from genome assembly GCA_046714315.1 of Specibacter sp. Classification (GTDB taxonomy): domain Bacteria; phylum Actinomycetota; class Actinomycetes; order Actinomycetales; family Micrococcaceae; genus Specibacter. Next base: position 2,401 of record JBKKBD010000013.1, on the reverse strand, counting down.
GGCTGCCATCACGGCAGTTGTGAAGCAGGCAGGCGTGGAAGTGGTCGATGCTGCGCCGCTGGAGCTCCCGCCGCAACTTGCTGACATGTACATCAGGCTCAAAGCAGCAGGACGCCTCTAGCCGCAGCCGCCCGGCGTCATTGCTTCAGACCTCAACGCGCGAGGGTTGGTGCCTGAAAGCCGAGAGCCTTCAGCTCGGAAGTGAGAACCTTGGCGAGGTCCTGGTGACCGCTCGCGGTGAGGTGCACGCCGTCGGCCATCATTGTCGGCACAGCCCCGCCCAAAGTACCGATCATCAGGAATTTCGAGCAGCGCGAGGGAAAGTGCCGCAATCGCAGGCGAATCAAAGGTAACGAATCTCGCTCAATCTTTCGGCCACGTCCAGCGCTCGGTTCAGGACTGTGCGGGCCTCGTGGGGCGTCAGCCCGGCAAGGCCTGACGCGGGGGTGATCCGCAACTGGTTCAACAAGGACTCACCAAGTCCCAAACCGCGCCACGGGCGCATGATCTTCTCCTCCAAAACCGAGTACGACGGCGGCACAGCCCCAGCGCTGGCGGGTACCGTTCCGGCCCACACGCCGAGGCCGGATTCGACGGCTCCTGCCAACAATTCCCAGTGCCCCGTATCCAGATTTTGCAGCGGAAGGGCCACCGCGTCGATGCCGGATTCAAGTGCGGTTTCCAATGCCTTGCGCCATGAGTTGTTTTCGGCGGATTTAGCCTCTTCCGCACCGGGTCCGCTGATATCTGCGCTTGATTCTGCAGGTGCCAGATTGATGGCCACCTGGGCGAAGCCGGCCTCACGGGCTGCCGTGGCCAGGGTGCTCCATGTGTGGCGCAATTCGGAGACCGGGATGGACCGCAGGGTGCGGTATCCGGAGGCCGTGGGAATGGTGCCGGCGAGTGCTGCGGCAACGGCGGGCTCGTCAACTTGCAGGGTGAGCGCCGACCCGGGAACCGCTGCCTGCACCTTCTGCGCATGCACGGCTAAGCCTGCTGCCAATGACTGGGCGATGTCGCGACGGGCACCGTAATCGCGCAGTGCTCGTTCCCCGTAGTGGAGGTGAATGGCCGCCGCAAGGGAGATCGGCCCCATGATCTGGACCTTCAATGCGGAGGGGTTGATTTCACCCGCACCGGCAACGTCCGCGAGAACGTTGATGTCCGTGGACAGCGCCGAAACGGCGCGGCGATGATCGTGTCCTGCCCGGTCAACAAACCGCCAACCATAAGGCTGGACATCAACAGGGAGCTCAAGGAGCAGCGAGGCACTGCGTCCAACGGCGTCCGATCCGACGCCGCGCGCGGGCAATTCCGCCAGGGACGGAAGGTGCGGGCTGGTCAACAAGCCAAGGGAAACCTTGGCGGCCTCCACCGGATCCGTGCCCGGCCAGGCGCCGAGGGAGGTGACAGTGACTTGCTCGGGGAAAGCGTTAGGTGAGGCACTCACTTGGACTGCGTGCCGCCGTCGTCCGTTTGTCCAGCTGCAACGAAGCCCTGCCCATCAAGGCTGACCACGGGAATCACGCCGGTTGCCGCCACCGCCGAGTGGCTCTCCGAAATGGCCTGGTGGTGGTGGATGACCTCACTGATGATGAAATTCAGAAACTTTTCAGCAAAGGCCGGGTCAAGGTTGGCCGATTCGGCCAGGGCTCGGAGGCGATGAATCTGGGCCTTTTCGCGGTTGGGGTCAGCCGGCGGGAGCTGGTGCTCGGCCTTGAGGATGCCCACACGCTGGGTTGCCTTGAACCGTTCGGCGAGCAGGTACACGAGTGTCGCGTCGAAGTTGTCGATGCTGGAACGGATGGACAACAATTCGGCCATGACGGCCGGATCCACTGCCCCCGAGAGGGAACTGGCGGCCGGATCAAAGTCTTCAACGGACAAGTGCTGCGTGTGGCTCGGTTCGGTCATAGGGACAGTTTAGGCGGTGCACCGGGTGGACAAAACTCCTGTCCACCCGGTGCACCGCCTAAACGCCACTACGATCCGCTTTCGCCTACGTCGCCGCGATCAGGGCTTGGTGCGCGGCCCTCCGCTGGGCCTGCTCGGCTGGGTTGGGAACCGGCAGCGAGGCAATCAGGCGCTTAGTGTAGGCATCCTGCGGATTGCCCATGATCTGGTTGCCGATCCCTTGTTCCACCATCCTGCCCTTGTAGAGCACCCCGACCCACTCGGCCAAAATGTCCACGACGGCCAGATCGTGGCTGATGAACAGGGCCGCAAAGCCGAGCTCGGCCTGGATCTCACGGAAGAGTTCAAGCACCTTGGCCTGAACGGAGACATCCAAGGCCGAGGTGGGCTCATCGGCAATGAGCAGCTTGGGCGACAATGCCAGACCTCGGGCAAGGGAGGCGCGCTGGCGTTGTCCACCGGAGAGCTCGTGCGGGAACCTCCTGGC
>JBKKBD010000012.1:0-5209 GCA_046714315.1 Specibacter sp. | reverse complement strand
TGGTTTCTGTGGCAGGAGCAGCGATTGACGGCTCCCCGTCCGACTTCTGCTCCGCGAGTCGCCGTTCGCGACGCGACATAGGTGCCGACTCGTTGGCAGACGCCTCCGATTCACCCTCGATTGAGTCCGGCGGGAATGATTCCTCTGACGCTTCGGATTCCTCGGTTTCGTCGGATGCGTCAGCGGGTTCTACTTCGGGAACGTTGCTGGGCTCAATGTCGTCGGCCGATTCCGTTGACTCTGTTGGCACGACGTCGTCGCCTGCTGCAGGGGCTGTTGCTGTAGCAGAGTCTTCGTTGTCTTGGGTATCGGATTCAGTTGGTGTTGACTCCGGCGACGGCTCTTCCGGCTCTTCGGTTTCGTCGGATGTGCCAGCGGGTTCTACTTCGGGAACGTTACTGGGCTCAATGTCGTCGGCCGATTCCGTTGACTCTGTTGGCGCGTCGTCGTCGCTTGCTGCAGGGTCGGTTGCCGTAGCAGAGTCTTCGTTGTCTTGGGTATCGGGTTCAATTGGTGTTGACTCCGGCAGCGATGAATCCTCGATGAGTGGTTCATCCGCGGAGGCGTCATCACCGGCAACCTCAACTGCGGCGGGAGGCGGGCTCGAAGCGGCAGGTGAGTGTTCGGCGTCGTTGGTCTCAGGATCGGAGTCAACATCTTCGACCTCAGTGACCGGGCCGGGGACAATCATGCCGTCGGCGCCAATTAGCAAGAAACCCGTGGCGGGAGTAGCGGATTTCGCAGGGGCTCCGGCCGGCGCCGTCGCGCGGCGGGGACCCTTGCGCGGGCTCTTTCCCGACGGGCTGCCGGGCACAGCCGGCTCTGCGGGAATGGAAGAGTTCGGCTCGGCCTGAGAATGTGGATTGGTCACAACTGTTGATCATCTCACGAGTGCCCTGTACGGTGCACAATTGCAGGCCTCTGTTGCCGGAATGGAACAAAGGTGCGTCCATAGTCACACCCCAGCGGTTCAGCGCATGGGCCGGAAACTCGGTAGTCTATATAACTACAACAACATCAATAGGGAGGCGTGCGTTTTATGACGAAGCCGGACAGGTCCAAAATGACCGCACGCTCAGGGAATGCGCCCTCAGCATCGGATGCCACCGCTGAAGCACAAAGGCTTCATGCATTCCTTTCCCCCACGGTCGAAGCCGCGAATCTGTATCTGGAAGACGTCAAGGTGCACTTCGCAGGAGCTCACCGTACCGTCTCCATCATTGTTGACTTGCCCGAAGACGAGGCAGGCGGAGTAGGCCTTGATGCGATTTCCTCAATTTCACGGGAACTCTCCGACGCCATGGATACCGATCCCAACGATGACGGCAGCGCCTACGATCTGGAAATTTCCTCACCCGGAGCGACCCGCCCCCTGACCGAACCCCGTCACTGGCGCCGTGCTCTGGGCCGTATGGCCAAGGTCAACGCCTCGGATCGGGATCACTTCATGGGCCGAATTCTGGCCGTGGAAGAAGATGGTGTGCTTTTCCGTCCGGAACTTCCGGTGAAGAAGGGCATGAAGGCCAAGCAGGGTGAACCTGAAAAGATCTTGTTTACGGTGATTCGCCGTGGTGTTGTTGAACTGGAATTTGCTCGCCTGGATGAGGCTGAGCTCGATTTGGAATTTGAACCGACAGGCGGCAACGCGGTCGATGGAGAGGGAAACTGAGCATGGATATTGATATGAGCGCGCTTCGCGAGCTGGAGCGTCAACGGGAGATTCCCCTGGATGTGCTGATTCCCACCATTGAGCAGGCACTGCTGATGGCCTACCACAAGTCGGCCGGTGCCCACGATATGGCCCGTGCCGAGCTTGATCGCAAGAGCGGCCACGTCACCATTTGGGCTGCCGAGCTCGACGACGATGGCAACGCCATCGGTGAATTCGAGGACACACCCAAGGGCTTTGGCCGCATAGCCGCCAGCACCGCCCGCCAGGTCATCCTGCAGCGTCTTCGCGATGCCGAAGATGATGCAGTTGTGGGCGAGTTCCGCGGCAAGGAAGGCGAACTCGTCGCCGGCCAGATCCAGCAGGGCAACAACCCGAACATGATTCAGATTGACCTGGGTGCCGTTGAGGGCGTCTTGCCCCCCAACGAGCAGGTCCCCGGCGAGGACTACCGTCATGGGAACCGCATCCGCACCTTTGTGGTGGATGTCCACCGCGGAACCAAGGGCCCCTCGATCACGCTGTCACGATCCCACCCCGGCCTCGTGCGCAAGCTCTTCGAAATGGAAGTTCCCGAGATTGCCGACGGCACTGTCGAGATCGTTGCCCTGGCCCGCGAGGCCGGTCACCGCAGCAAGATCGCCGTCAAGGCCAACAAGGCCGGCGTCAACGCTAAGGGTTCATGCATCGGTGAAATGGGTTCGCGCGTCCGCGCCGTCATGACCGAGCTCAACGACGAGAAGATTGACATCGTTGATTTCCACGAGGACGCCGCAACGTTCATCGCCAACTCTCTCTCGCCGTCGAAGGTGATTTCGGTCACCATTATTGACGAGGGTCTGCGTTCGGCACGGGTGGTAGTTCCCGATTATCAGCTGTCTTTGGCCATCGGCAAGGAAGGCCAGAACGCTCGCTTGGCCGCCAAGCTCACCGGATGGCGCATCGACATCGTCTCCGACGCCGCGGCGGTTTAGGTCTGCGGTCGGCCCGCGCGGTAGAATAAGTAGAACCGGGCCTGAAACTGCCCTGACACCCTAAGTACATGAAGGCACAGCACAGTTGGCAAAGAAAGTAATTGCAGCGCAGTCAATTGACGCGCAAAGCGATGCGGTCGAAGCCGGCGAAGCTGTACGTACATGTATTGGGTGCAGGAAAAGTGGGGCACGGATTCAACTTGTTCGGCTAGTGCGATCCACCAATAACTCCGGTGAAATGGAGGCATTGGTGGATGTTCGACGTCGTATACCTGGCCGGGGCGCTTGGCTGCACCCCAGTGAGGAATGTTGGAAGCTAGCGATCAAGCGACGCGCTATTGGCAGTGCCCTTCCGGGGGTCACCAATATCGGAGACGTTGAAGCGTTTGCACAGAATGGCTTGCCGCAACTGGCAGGCCACGTCATACGAACCTAATTGTCCCTTTTGTGAAAGCGGGTCAGAAAACCGATGGAAACCCGATGAGTACCCAGCGATGAGTGCCCAAAAATGAGCATCTTTGTGCTCTCTCATACCGCCCATTCCAACGTGGAATGTTGCAGTAAGAATTAAACGGTTCGTACCTGTCCGGTGCGGGCCGAGACAGGAGTAATGTGGCCAAGGCCCGCGTACACGAGCTTGCAAAAGAGCTCGGCATCACCTCAAAAGAAGCAGTAAGTAAGCTGCAGGAGTTGGGCGAATTTGTTCGTTCAGCATCCTCAACCATTGAGGCCCCCGTCGTGAAGAAGCTTCGCGACGCTTTCCCCGTGTCAGCTTCGGCTGGCGAGTCAAAGCCTGCAGCAGCCGCTCCGGCCGCTCCCAAGGCTGCTGAGTCCAAGGCACCTGCTGCCGCCCAGGAATCCGCACCGGCCGCGCCCAGCGCCGTCGTTCCTGGTCCGAAGGCTCCCGCGCCGGCTGCAAAGCCCGGCGCCAAGGCAACTCCGGCACCCGCCGTTGCAACCCCCGCTCCGGCAGCCCCCGCTGCTGTTGCACCTGCTGCTCCTGCAGCAGCAACCCCCTCCGCTGCACCTAAGGCCGCTGCCCCCAAGGCTGCTGCTCCGGGTGCCCCGCGTCCGGGTAACAACCCGTTCGCAACCTCGCAGGGTATGCCGCGTTCAGGCAATCGCCCCGATCGCAACGAAGGTCGTAGCGAGGGTCGTAGTGACAACCGTGGCGATAACCGCGCACCCCGTCCGGCTGGCGCCGGTGCAGGTGCCGGTGCTCCTCGTCCCGGTAACAACCCGTTCGCACCCTCCCAGGGCATGCCTCGCCCGGGTTCCTCACGCAACACCGAAGCTGGCGCTGCTGGTCCCCGTCCCGGTGGACCACGTCCGCCGGCAGGTGCTCCCCGTCCGGGCGCTCCGCGTCCGGCCGGTGCCCCCGGTGCTGGTGGACCTCGTCCCGCAGCTGGCGCTCCGCGTCCCGGTGGAGCACGTCCAACACCTGGCATGATGCCAAACCGCACCGAGCGCCCCGCTGCGCCCGGCCGCGGAAATGACCGTCCCGGCGCTCCGGGCCGTGGACGTCCGGGTGCTCCCGGCGCGACTCCCGGTGGCGCTCCAGGTGGAGCTCCCGCCGGTGGTGGCTTCGGCAAGGGTGGCCGCGGTCGCGGTGGCACCCAGGGTGCCTTCGGTAAGGGCGGCGCAGGCCGTGGCAAGCAGCGCAAGTCGAAGCGTGCCAAGCGCCAAGAGCTAGAGCAGATGAGTGCTCCTTCACTTGGTGGCGTAACGGTTCCCCGCGGTAACGGCATCACCGTTATCCGCTTGCGTCGTGGCGCGTCCATCTCGGACTTTGCCGACAAGATCGAGGCAAACCCCGCAGCACTAGTGACGGTGCTCTTCCACTTGGGCGAAATGGCTACCGCCACACAGTCCTTGGATGAAGACACCTTCGCACTCTTGGGTGCCGAGCTGGGCTACAAGGTCCAGGTTGTTTCCCCTGAAGATGAAGAGCGCGAACTGCTCAGCAGCTTCGACATCGACTTCGAAGCCGAGCTTGAAGCAGAAGGCGACGACGACCTCGAGCTCCGCCCGCCGGTTGTCACCGTCATGGGTCACGTTGACCATGGTAAGACCCGCCTGTTGGACGCCATCCGTAAGTCGGATGTTGTTGCCGATGAGCACGGTGGCATCACCCAGCACATCGGTGCTTACCAGATCGTGCACGAGCACGAGGGTAACGATCGCCGGATCACCTTCATCGATACACCCGGTCACGAGGCGTTCACCGCCATGCGTGCTCGTGGTGCCAAGGTCACCGACATTGCCGTTCTGGTAGTTGCCGCTGATGATGGCGTCATGCCGCAGACTATTGAGGCACTCAACCACGCACAGGCTGCCAATGTGCCGATCGTGGTTGCAGTGAACAAGATCGATAAGGAAGGCGCCAACCCGGAGAAGGTCCGCGGCCAGCTGACCGAGTACGGACTGGTTCCCGAAGAGTACGGTGGCGACACCATGTTCGTTGAGGTCTCTGCCCGCCAGAACCTCAACATCGACGAGCTGCTCGAGGCTGTCCTGCTGACCGCAGATGCAGCCCTGGACATGCGCGCCAACCCGAACAAGGACG
>JBKKBD010000011.1:0-6638 GCA_046714315.1 Specibacter sp. | reverse complement strand
GGTGGCCGGCGCTCCGGCAACTGCTAAAGATTCCGTGGCAGTTCACTAACCCTCCCTGAACCCGAAAGCGTGGTGTCCGGCCATCGTAGAAATTACGACGCCGGACGCCACGCTTTGTTGTTGGTGCCGGCTTTCGCCGAGGTCTATGGGCCGTGCTCCCCGTTTATGGATTAGTGCAAGTTCGGCGTTGGCATGGGAGGAACGCGCCGGTCCGTCCCCTACAAGTTCTTCCAGGGCTGCGATGGTGATCCGTGCGGCCGCGGACCAAGCGCCACCGACGGCCAACGCCCCTAGGTCTCACCTCTAGCCGGCTGCACCAATGAGTTCACGGCTGTGCGCGTGGCGGGCTGAGGTGAAGAATTCGTGGGCTGGGGCGTGTTCGACGAGTTCTGCGTCGTAAAAGACTGCGACGGTGTTGCTGACATAGCGAATGACCTCGATGTCATGGGAGATCACCACGAGCGTAATCCCGCGCTCATCGCGCAAACGCAACATCAGATCAAGGATGTGCCGTTGTGCCACGGTGTCCAGGGCCGAGGTAGATTCGTCACAGATCAACATGAGCGGATTCACGATGAGCGCCCGGGCGATCGCCAGGCGTTGCAGTTGTCCACCCGAACAACCGGAGGGCATCCGTTCCAGCAGGTGCAGGTCCAGACCGACTTCGTTGACGGCGGCATCCACCAACGCATCGGCAGAGTCCCTGTCCGAGCGGTGCAGCGGAGCCCGCAGGCTTTCCCTCAAGGTTAGGCGCGGGTCAAACGATCCGAACGGTTCCTGGAGGATGATCTGGGTGGCTGTCGGCTTGGCAGCGTCCGAGCTGAGGGTCACGGTCCCGGAGTCAGGGCGATCCATGCGTGCCAACAGACGCGCGAACGTGCTCTTTCCTGAGCCGGAATGCCCCAGCACTCCAAGTACTTCGCCCCGCCTGATGACAAGGTTCACGTTGCTCAGCGCGATGGTCGGGTTGCGGCTTGGCGGGAAAGAACGGCTGACGTTTTGCAGGCGTGCCAGAACTTCACCTCCGAAGGGTTTGTCAGCGGCGGCCGCCGGGGTGGAGGCGGCAATGAGTTCGCGGGTTATCGGGTGGATCGGAGCAGCAAGCAGTGACGCAGTGGCCCCTTCTTCGATGACACGGCCACCATCAAGCACCACCACACGGTCCGCGATCTGACTGACGCTGCCGAAGTCATGGGTAATTAAGAGCACGCCCAGTCCCCTCGCCCGTTGTTCCTGGCGGATCAGCTCCAATGTCTGGGCTTTAAGAATGCTGTCTAGGGACGACGTCGGTTCATCGGCCAGCAGGATGCCTGGGCCGGCGGCGATGGCGATGGCCATCATGACCCGTTGGGCCATGCCACCGGACAGCTGCCCGGGCCGCAGCTTGGTCACGCGGGCGGGGTCGTGCAGGCCGACCTCGGCCAGCAGCCGCCGAACCTCAGACGATTCGTGGGTACGATTTGTACGTCCCCTGGCACGCAACGCCTCACGCACCTGGCGCCCTACCGGCATCCGTGGATTCAGGACCCGCTTGGGCTGCTGAAACAGCATGCCGATCCGCGCGCCGCGGACGAAATCCATGTCGCGATCATTCAACGCAGTCAATTCCCGCCCGTCCAGGTGGATCGCCCCGGTGGCGTGCAGTCCGCGTGGCAGCAGCGCGAGAATAGCCCGGGTAATCATGGTCTTGCCTGAGCCCGAGCGGCCAACCACCGCCACGAGTTCCCCCGGAGCCACTCTCAGGTTCACGTCGTCAAGAATCATTTCTCCCGAAGCCGTGCTGACAGTCAATGACGCGATTTCGAGTCCCTTAGAGGACATGTGACACCTCCGTTCCGGGTGATTTGGCTTCGATCAGTAGCAAGTCCCTGCGCCCTGTGCGGTGCGTGATGGCATTGCCCACTAGCGTGATGCACAGTGTCACTAGGAAGATGGCAGCGCCCGGGGCAAGGATTCCCCAAGGCGCCCTGGCTGCGTAGGGTTGCGCGTCGGCAAGCATGGATCCCCAGTCGGACTGCGGCGGCTGGACGCCGACACCAAGGTAGGACAAGGCTCCAAGGCCGACCAGAAGCAGACCGAAGCGCAATGCGGTTTGTGCCATCACCGGGCCGGCCAGTGCGGGAATTACGTGGTGTCGGATGATGAACCACTTGCTGCACCCCAAGTGTCTGGCCACTTCAACGTAATCCTTGGCGAGAGTCTCAAAGCCCAGCGAACGAACCAACCGTGCGGTGGGGGTCCATCCCATGATGGTCACCGCCACGATCATTGAGGCAAATCCCGGGCCCATGATCGCGATCACCAAGAGGGCGACAACGATTTCCGGCAAGGCGAGCAGCATATCGTTGGTGCGGGTCAGGAATTCGTCGATCCAGCCGCCCTTCGTGGCGCTGAGTAGACCTAGGCTCACGCCAAGGGCGAATGTGGCAAGGGTAGCGATGGTGGCAATGGCCAAGGAGAACCTACCACCGTGCACGACACGACTGAATATGTCCCGTCCTAGGTGGTCGGTGCCAAAGGGTTGGGCGAGAGAGGGCGTCTTGAGCCTGTTGGCGAGGTTCTGCGCGTCTGGGTCCATCGGGATGAGCATGGGAACCAGGACCACAGATAACGTAACCAGCCCGAGGAACAGCAGCGGCAGCCACAGCTCGATGCTGCCCCGCTGTGGATGGATTCTAGGCATGTCGAGTCCTCAAACGAAGCGTCGGGTCGAAGGCCACATGTCCTAAGTCCACGAGCGTGGTCACCACAACGGCCAGCACGACGACGATCACCACACCACCTTGGGCGACGGGAATGTCTGCATTGAGGACAGCTTCGTATACGAGCCGCCCCATGCCGGGGATAGCGAAGATGACTTCCACGATGACAGAACCACCAAGCAAGCCAGCAAACCACACGCCCATCATGGTCCACAACGGCAACATGCCGTGCGGAATCACGTGAGTGACCACGGTTCGCCTCGCCCCTAGACCGCGTGCACGGGCGGCAATAACGTGCTCCGTGCCGAGGGCATCCAGCATGCCGGATCGCACCGCGACGGTGAAGAAACTAATGGGGCGAAGCGCCAGCACCCCAATCGGCAGAACCCACGATGCCGGGCCATCCCAGCCCGCTGATGGCAGCAGGGCCAGCTTCAAGGCAAAGGTCGCCACCAGTAGTGGCGCAATCGCGTATTCGGGAATAGAGACCAGGGCGTGTGTGAAACTTGTGATCACGCGATCGGGCCATCGGCCGGCACACAATGCGCACACCAGACCGAGTGCGAGGGACACCAGCACGGCCACAGCCATGGCGCCACCAGCAAGCGTCAACGTTATCGCGGTTGCGGGCATCACTTGGTCGAACACGGGGGTCAGGCTCGTATAGGAGATCCCCATGTCACCGGTCAGAAACCTGGCGGCCCAGGACAGGAACTGGTGCCACAGCGGTGCATCCAGCCCAAATTGTTGGGCATAGGCTTGCACTGCCGCCTCGTCCGCCGGGCCCACATCCATGCGCGCCCGGAGCAGCTTGCGCACGGGATCTCCGGGAGTGATGAAGGGTATCAGGAATACCACGAACGAAGACAACAGCGCGATCGCAACAAGTCCCAAGAAGCGCCGCGCGATGAGCATACTCATGTGCCGGGGAGCCCTAGCTGGACTTGGAAAGGTTTGCCGTCAGGATGTATCGAGTTAGCGGATCCTGAACATAGCCCTGCACTTCGTTTCGGACCCCGTCAATGGCTTGTTCATTGACGAGCCAGACGTTGGCCGCGTCCTCTGCCAGGATGTTGCCAGCCTTGCGGTACAGCTCGTTGCGTACCAATTCGTCAGTCTCTGATCCGGCTTGCTCCACCAGTTTGTCGTACGAGGCATTGCAATAGTGGCTCAGGTTGTAGCTTCCTTCGCAGGTGTAGTCGGCCTGGAGGAAACCAATAGGATTGGCAATATCGATCATGCGATTGCGTTGGCTGAGTACCATGTCGTAGTTGCCAGCCAGTAGGTCCGGTTCCACCGCCCCGTACTCCTTCGTGACTACTGAAACCTGCAAACCGACTTCGGCGAAGTTGGCCTGAATGATGGCGGCCACGTCGGCGAACTCCGCGCGCTCAACGATCGCGATGACCTCCAACGGCTTCCCGGCTTTGTAACCCGACTCGGCAACCAGCTTCCTGGCCTTTTCGAGATCCTGCTGCGGAACCGCCAACTCCTGGTTGGCCCACGGTTCGCTTGGTGCGAACGGGCCGGTGGCTGGGGCTGCTGCGCCTTCGTAGACGCTGGAGGAGATGGCGTTCAAATCCAATGACAGCTGTGCAGCACGGCGCAGCTTAACGTCATTGAAGGGCGCCCTTGAGTTGTTCATGTACAGCGTTGCTGTGCGGGGCGAATCGGTCTTTTGAAGGCTCAGGGACTTGTCTGTGTCCAGTGTATTGAGACTGGCGGCAGGGATGGACATGGAGATGTCCGCTTCGCCGGTCTGCACCTGGGTAGCTCGGGTGGCTCCCTCGCCAATGAAACGAATCTCGCCGCCGGCCAATGCCACCTTCCCTCCCCAATATTCAGAGTTGCGGTCCACTGTCAGCGACTGGCTGGGCTTCTCGGAGACTGGTTCGAAGGGGCCGGTGCAGTGGCCGAACGGGTCAATGCCCTTGTCTGTGTATGACGCCGGGGACAATATGCCGGTGTTTACGCTGGCAACCCGGTAGGGCAGAAGCGGATCCTCGTTGACGGTGGTGACCCGAATGGTTGAGGCGTCAATTTCCTTGACCGCATCGATGAATTTCGAATTGAAGGCACGTGCGGGTGCGGTGGCACCAAGGACATGGTTCAGAGAACCAGTAACGGCATTCGCGTCCATCGTAGTGCCGTCTTGGAATTTGACGCCCGCACGGAGCTTAAAGTCCCATTGTTTTGCCGCTGTCTGCTCCCAAGATTCTGCGAGCATTGGAACGACCTTCTTTTGAGTTTGGTCGTAGCGGGTCAAGGTCTCCAGGCATCCTGCAATCGAGAGGATGTAGGCGTCATCAGTTTCCAAAGCCCAGTTGGAGACCGGGGCCCGAAAGTTGGCGACCACGATTCGCGCATCGTTGTTGGCGCTTGGAGCGGCCGTTGGTGCTGCGGCCACGCCACAGCCGGTTGTCAGTGTCACCGAGAGCGCGACGGCAGCCAGAGCAAAGGGACGCGCAAAGCGCATGAGGCATCCTTATGGGAAATACGCAACAAGAGTGTGCGCTAAGAAAATGAACTAGGTAAGCATAACCTAAGTCAGGGGCTATGCTCATACAGGAAAGCCCCTGGGCGTCACACCCGGATGGTCATGATCTGAATTCGGCGATGTCGTCCGGGCCGGTGAGGTCCATGTCCAATAGTGAGACGACCTTGGATCTAGTGACGATTCGGTGGACCAGCCACAGGCCGAGGAAGATCGGGATACCGATGTAGGACGAAAGGACTTCGAAGCCGCGGCCGGCAAGGACCGCCTCGTAGTTTTGCCCGGCGATGACCAGGATGAGCACTGCGAAGGCCAGGATGGGACCGATGGGGAAGAAGGCCGCGCGGTAGGGCAGATCGCTGGCCTTGTTGCCTTGAGCCAGGAATCCTTTCCTGAATCGGTAGTGAGAGACGGCGATGCCGGCCCACACAATGAATCCGCACAGCCCCGAGACGTTAAGAAGCCATGAATAGGCGGCGCCTTGGCCCACGATGGCGCTCAGGAAGCCGAAGAGCCCGACGGCGGACGTCGCCAGCAATGCGGCCATGGGCACGCCCCGTGAATTGGTGCGGCCGAAGATCTTGGGGGCTTTTCCATCGTGCGCCATGGCATAGAGCATGCGGGTTGAGGCGTAGAGCCCGGAGTTACCGGCCGAGAGGATCGCCGTAAGAATGACCGCGTTCATCAGGGCGGCGGCGAAAGCAATGCCGGCACGTTCGAAGACAAGCGTAAAGGGTGATGCTGCAATGTCGGCCTCACCGGACGCCAGCAGACTGGGATCGGTGAAAGGAATCAGGCAGCCGATGACGAAGATGGCGCCAATGTAGAAGATCATGATGCGCCAGAAGACCGAGCGAATGGCGCGCGGCACCTCCTTGCGGGGATTTTTGGCCTCGCCGGCGGCGACACCCACGAGCTCGGTGCCTTGAAAAGAGAACCCGGCGATCATGAAGACGGAAATGATGGACACCCAGCCGCCGTGGAACACATCTTCGCGGTTCTGCCAATTGCTCATACCCTCAGAGTTGTTGCCCAGGATGCCGAGGATCATCAGTACGCCGGCCACCAAGAATAGGATGACAGCCACGACTTTGATGGATGACAGCCAGAATTCGCTCTCCCCGAAAGCCTTGGCCGAAAGTGCATTAATTCCGGTGAGGAGCACGAGGAATCCCCCGGCCCACACCCAGCCGGGCACCCCAGGGAACCAGAAGTCCATGATGATACCCGCGGCGACGAGTTCGGCGGCCACGGTGATGGCCCAGTTGAACCAGTAATTCCAGCCAATGGCAAAACCAAAGGATGGTGAAACAAAGCGGGTTGCATAAGTTTGGAAGGAACCGGCCACCGGAATCTTTGCGGACATCTCCCCCAGTGATTGCATTAGAAGGAAGACCATCAGCCCCACCAGGGCGTAGGCGACCAGGGCGCCGCCCGGACCA
>JBKKBD010000010.1:0-3223 GCA_046714315.1 Specibacter sp. | reverse complement strand
AACTTGAGCGCCTGTGAACGTGCTTTCTCCTCAGACATGTGGTTTACGCCGAAGAATTGATTGTCACCAAATAGCAATCTGTCCATGATCTTCTCCTAATAGTCGAAAAGTTAGCTGCCCAGCAGCTTGGCCAGCGAGGCGACCCGTCGCCAGGAGAATTTCTGAGGTTCAGAAATCGGCGAGGTGGTCAGGAGGTCTTCACTGGCGGCAATCTTGGTGGTGGAATCCCTAATAAGCATGTCGATAACTTTGTCGGCCTCAGTGGCGCTGGCAAAGGAGTTTTGGTGGCTACTGGCATTTTCTGCGCCAAGTGCGACGCTGTTGATGAAGTAGTCAAGCTCAGCGCTGTATTCCTCCCCTCGCAGGTAGAACCAGGTGGGCTGAGTCAATTCGGTGGTGTAACGAACATTCCAGCCGTGCGAGTAACCCGCAGGTAGTGTCGACGTATCGCGTAGGTAAACCTGACATTCCTGCCGGTCCACAATAATCCGTCCGGCGTCGCCCCAAAGCGTAACCTTTGTCGTCATTTTGCGGTACGACTCATCCGACCAATCCACGGACAACTGAGCGGATCGGCCGTCGGCGTAGTTCAGTGTTCCATAGACTTCGTCCTCGGTCTGGGCGGAGAATACGCTGCCGAAGATTGTGCCACTGACGCGCGCGGGTGTGCCCAGGTACCAGTTGACGAGGTCGATGGTGTGGGCCGCATAGTCGTACAAGCAGCCTCCCCCAGATTCGCGTCGATTGCGCCATGTACTGCCCTTTGGGGCCAAAACCACCGGTCCGTACGATTCTGCCAAAGCGTGGGAGACCTTACCAATAGCCCCTGCGTCCAACAATGATTTCGCTTCGGAAAACGCTCCAACGAAACGGTTATGGTATCCCACCTGGGTGACTACACCGTGCTCGGCAGCGAGCATGGAAAGGTGGATCGACTCCTGCAGGCTGAGTGTCAACGGCTTTTCGCAAAAGACATTCAGTCCTCGTTTGATGGCCTTTTCTGCCATCGAAAAATGGGTGGCAGTGGGGGTTGCGATGACCACGGTTTCGACTCCGGACTCGGCCAGCATGGTCTCGTAGTCCGTATACGTCTTAATGCCGGTGTATTTTTCCAGAACATCGAGCACATACTTGATGGAATCGCATACGCCGACAAGCTCAACATTGGGGTGGGCCCGGAGCATGGACAAGTGGGACAGGCCCATTTTGCCGACACCTACTACAGCTACTTTTGTCATGAGTGTTCACTCCTTGTGCTTAGTCGGCCTGTTTGCCGGAAATCAAATTCTGTTGCTCCCCGGGAGCGGCTCTCAGCTCACGGAACCATTTGGCCAATGCCAAACAGGTGAAGCCCGCCGTAGCCACCACCGTGAGCAGGTACAGGCCCATGAACCAAGGCAGAATGCCCATGAAGAGGAATGCCAGGCACAAGAGACCGTAATCCATGGGCAACACCATGACCGAGCGCGCCCAGGATGCCCGTCCCGGCGAGCCTTGCACCGACGGCATCACAGTACCCAGGGACCTGCGCAATTGTTCTGTCAGTATCATGGCGAAAAAGTAGACCGGACCAACAACCGCGGAAGCCAGCGGTACGATCAGCCAGGGAACGGGCACGGCCTCAAAGCGATAGAGGCCGACGGCGAGAAAAACCGGCAGTGCGGAGATTTTTACGGCGTCCGCAATGTGATCCAACCACTCTCCTGATGGGCTTCCGCCGCCGGTGAGCCGCGCCAGCTGCCCGTCGGCCGAATCGAAGGCATAGCCAATAATCAGCAACAGGCCAACCGTCATGCCCACCCACATGCTTGGTGGAAGAATAACCAGCAAGGCGATCCCGGAATAAGTGAAAAGTGCACTGATCACGGTGACATTGTTGGGGCTCAGCCTCGCCCGATAGGCTGCAGCAGCCAGAACTCTTCCCAGTTTCCGGTTGATGAAACGCGAATAGGCCGGGGCATGAAGTCCGGCACCTTTTTGTGCCTGGGCCAGACGGGCGAACGTCTGGGCAAAGGACTCTTCGGCGCGGCGTTTGTTCGTGGCCCGCCTGGCCGTGGTGGTCACGAGGCACCCATTTTCTTGAGATCACCGAAAGACGGAGCCGGATCTGGTGTTCGGCGTCTGCTCCTGAACGGGGCCCTGGTTGATTCCCCTGCCACAATCCGCCGGCACATGGACTCGTATCCTCGTGCAATGTCGTCCCAGTCGTAGTGGCGGGCACGAACCACGGACGCCGCACCCCGGCAGGTCACGCCGTCGATGTTGGTTTCGGCGGCATCGGCCAAGGCGGGGATATCCGCAGCGCTGGCGAAGTACTCGCCCGCACTGCCGAGCACCTCACGGTTGAATCGTACGTCGAAGGCGTTGGTGGCCGCCCCGGCACCCATTGCCCGCAGCAGGCTTGGATTGGTCCCGCCCACGGAGTGTCCATGCCAGTAGACGAGGGCGTTAGCGTACAGCTCATCTAGGAGGTCTTGGTCCCACACACCCCCAATGAATTGGACCCGGTCATCACCCATGGCATGTAGGGCGGCCGTATATTCCTCGGCATAAGGGTGCGATCCGACCACGATCAGCGGCAGCTTCGCCCGGCTATTTGTGTAGCCTTCGACGATCATGTGGACGTGGTTCTCCGGAAGGAAGCGGGCCACGACGAGGTGGTAACCCTTGGATTGCAGGCCAAGACCCGCGATCCGTGAGCTACCCCCTCCTTCGAGGATTGGGGCGCCGTAGGCCAAAAGCGTTGTCTCAATGCCAAATTCGTCTGTGTAGTAATCTTGGATACCCTCGGCATCGGCTATGAGCGCATCCGAGAGCCGAACGGCTAGAGACTCGGCGGCTCGATAGTATCTCCGCCCGACTTTCCCCCACCGGGCCCTTTGCCATTCAAGGCCGTCAACGTGCGTGGCCACAGGTATGCCGGCCGCCTTTATGACCGGGAGCCATGGCGAGTTGGCTGCATTGAACAAGATGATGGCGTCAACACGATGCCCGAGGATATGCCCCACAGCCCGACCAGAATGGACCAGGGTTTCTAAGGACTTTCGCCGGGGGGCAGAGTGATACACCAGTTCCATGCCCAGATAGTGGGTGGCGCCGGGCTGCTCGGATTTGACCGTGCGGCAGTACACGACAACGTGGTGGCCCATAGCCGCCAATCGTTGTCCAACCTCCTCAACGCATGTTTCGAATCCGCCGTACCTTGCCGGGACGCCGCGCGTCC
>JBKKBD010000009.1:0-29000 GCA_046714315.1 Specibacter sp. | reverse complement strand
GACGGCAGCCTTGAGGCCCTGGCACTGAACCCGACCGGTCCATGGCGCAAGCCCACGGCACTGATCACCTCGCGCAAGGTCTACGCGGCGGCCCACGTCACCCCCAAGGTGCTGGGCAACAATGTCCCCGGCGCACCGGCCGACATTGACTGGGACGCCACTCTGGCCTTTCGCCGCGAGCTGTGGAGCTGGGGCGTGGGCATCGCGGACGCCATGGACACCGCGCAGCGCGGCATGGGCCTTGACTGGGCCGCCACGCAGCAGCTCATCAACCGCTCCGCCGCCGAGGCCGCGCTCATTGCCACCCCGGAACGCACCGTGCGTGACCTCCTGGCCTGCGGCGCCGGCACCGACCAGCTGGACCCCGCCACGGTGGAGCCTGGTGAGGCCGGACTGGCAGCAGTGCTGGCCGCCTACCGCGAGCAGATCGCCGTGGTCGAGGCCTCCGGCGCTAAGGTCATCATCATGGCCTCGCGCGCCTTGGCAAAGGTTGCTTCCCGCCCCGCCGACTACCTTGCCCTCTACGGCACCCTGCTCTCCGAGGTCAAGGAACCGGTTGTGCTGCACTGGCTGGGCACCATGTTTGACCCGGCGCTGGCCGGCTATTGGGGAAGCGACGACGTCGCATCCGCGACGGCAACGTTCAGGCAACTCATTGCCACGCATGCCGCCAAGGTGGACGGCGTGAAGGTCTCCCTGCTCGACGCCGGACACGAAGTTGCGCTGCGGGCGTCACTGCCTGAGGGCGTCCGTCTCTACACTGGGGACGACTTCAACTACCCGGAGCTCATTGACGGCGACGGTACGCACTACTCCGATGCACTCCTGGGCATCTTCGCCGCAATCGCACCGGCAGCGTCCACCGCGTTGCAGGAGTACGACGCCGGCCGCCCCGCTGAAGCGCGCGCCATCCTGGATTCCACTCGGGACCTGGGCCTGCACATCTTCGAGGCGCCCACCTATTACTACAAGACGGGCATCGCCTTCCTGGCGTGGCTCAATGGTTTCCAGCCTGGATTCCAGATGATTGGCGGCCTGCAGGCTGGCCGCGACCTCAACCACCTGGTCAAGCTGTTCCGCCTGGCTAACACGGCCGGGCTCTTGCTCAACCCGGAACTGGCCGCCACCCGCATGGCCGGTTTCCTGAACGCCGCCGGCGTTGCTTCGGAAGTGCTGGAAGGGGCCAACGCATGAGCGGTTTCGAAAAGCTCTCCATCAACACGGCAACCATTAAGAAAGCCACGCTCGCCGAAGCCCTGAACCTCAGCGTAGCTGCGGGCCTTTCGCACATTGGTCTGTGGCGCGACAAGGTGGCCGAGGTTGGTCTGGAGCGGGCAGTTGAACTGGTGCGCGACTCAGGCCTGCAGGTCTCCAGCCTGTGCCGCGGTGGCTTCCTGACGGCGGCCGCTGAAGCTGGACAGGCCGCAGCGCTTGAGGACAACAAGGCCGCCATCCTCGAGGCCAAAGCCCTGGGTACCACCGAAGTCATCATGGTGGTGGGTGGCCTGCCCGACTTCAGCGTGGCACCCGGAGCCGTTGATGGCGGCGGCTCGGCAACCGCCGTGGTGGGCGGCAAGGACATTGTGCTGGCACGCCAGCGCGTGGCCGACCGCCTTGCCGAGCTGGTGCCCTTCGCCTTGGAACACGGCGTGCGCCTGGTCCTGGAACCGCTGCATCCCATGTACGCGGCCGACCGCGCCGTGCTCTCCACCTTGGGCCAGGCCCTGGACCTTGCAGCACCGCACCCGGTGGAAGCCGTGGGTGTTGTGGTGGACACCTTCCACGTCTGGTGGGACCCCACACTGCAAGAGCAGATCGCCCGCGCCGGCGCCGAGGGCCGCATTGCCTCCTACCAGGTGTGCGACTTCAACCTGCCCATCGCAGCTGACGCGCTGCTGTCCCGTGGTTTCATGGGCGACGGCGTCATTGACTTCGCGTCAATCGGCAGCTGGGTCGCAGAGGCCGGCTACAACGGCGTGGTTGAGGTGGAAATCTTCAACGAGGACATCTGGGGCCTGCCCTATCCCGAGGTCATCGACACAGTCAAGGCGCGCTACGCCGCGCTCGTGGAGCCGCACCTGGGTTAGATCTGGGCCCACGAAAGGCAGCGCCCGCCGTCGAACTTAAACAACTGACCCGCAGTAGTGGCTGAAAAATCGCGAAAAACGCGCCTTTTTCAACCACTACTGCGGGTCAGTTGTAAGAGTAGTTAGCGGCCCTTGACCGGGATGCCGTTGCGGGTCATCGACTCAGCGTAGGCCTTGGCCGATTCCAGCAGCCACTGCTCCTGGCGTTCGGGGGAGCCGGCAAAGCTGCGGCCCGAGAGAGAGCGGACCTTGTAGATGCCGAAGCCACGCTTGTACAGCATGGGGCCCTGGGCCTTGAGGAGCTGATCGGCCAGGCGGTGAGCCTCGGTGCCGTGAGCAACTAGGGCGGAGGCGCGGGGGACTGCGTTGACGAACTTCACCAGCGGGCGCAGGCCCTGCTCGATCTGCGGAGCGGTCAGGCGGCCGTTGGGCTGACCAGGGGTGAACCAGGGGTGGACGTTCCACGGCATGACGTAGCTGGGGCGCAGGCCAATCTGCCAGTGAATGCCCAGCAGTCGGGTTGCGGCCTGGTCGTCACCGGCCGTGATGAAGCCCGAGGGGTCCATCTCGCCAACGTTGGAAAACAAGCTGATGATCTTGCACTCGTCTACATCGTGAACCGGGTCCACGTAGGCCACCTGCTGCTCGGGCCGGGCTTCCGCCAGGGTGTCGCACAACTCGGTGATGGGAGCAATGTTCTCGTCGTAACGGCGGTTCCAAAGCTGGTCACGCAGTGATTCAGTGGCCACGGATGTCATTGAGGGGTAATGCTCCTTAGAGGGGAAAAGAATGGGGTTTGGCAACTTCCCGGCGAAGGGGAATGCCCAGCTCTCTAGCTTAGCAATTTTCCTAGGTCTTGGGATCTCTGTGTCTGTGCTAAAGGCACGACCGAAAGGGCTGATTGTGAGAAACACAACAGGGCAAATGCCTGTCCGCATTAGCCGCCGAGCTTGCCTGCCAGACGCGTATGCATTTGCTCGCTTGCCTCGTTCAGCCCGGTAATGGTCACGGATTTGCCGTGGCGCCGGTACTTCTCCTTGACCGCGTCGAGCGTGGCGATGGTCGAGGCATCCCAGAGGTGTGAATCGTGCATGTCGATGACGACATTTTCCGGATCCAGCGCGTACTCAAACTGGGTGTACAGGTCATTTGACGAGGCAAAGAACAATTCACCGTCAACAACGTAGGTGGCGGTTTCCTGGCCCTCGAGCTCGGTCACGGCACGTTTCACCGTGACAAGGTGCGCTACCCGGCGGGCAAACAAGGCCATGGCCACCAGCACACCCACACCAACACCGATGGCGAGGTTGTGCGTGGCAACCACAACCACCACCGTGGCCACCATGACGAAGGTTTCGCTCTTTGGCATCATCTTCAAGGTGGCGGGGCGAATGCTGTGCCATTCAAACGTGGTTGCCGAAACGTAGATCATGACGGCAACAAGGGCCGCCATGGGGATCAGGGCCACCACGTCACCCAGCACCACAACGAAGACAACAAGGAACACGCCGGCGAGGAATGTCGAAATTCGAGTGCGGGCCCCGGAGGCCCGGACGTTGATCATGGTTTGCCCAATCATGGCGCAACCGCCCATGCCGCCGAAGAACCCCGTGACAATATTGGCCACGCCCTGGCCCAGCGCCTCACGGGTTTTGGAGGAACGGGTGTCGGTGATGTCATCGACCAGCTTGGCGGTCATGAGCGACTCCAGCAGGCCAACGAACGCCATAGCAAGGGAGAACGGGGCGATGATCTTGAACGTTTCCCACGTCAGGGGAACATTGGGCATGAACAGTGACGGCAGGCTGTGAGGCAATTCGCCCTTGTCTCCCACAGTGGGAACAGCCACCGAGGCAAGGACAGTAAACAAGGTCAGGGTAACAATGGCCACCAGGGGAGCGGGCACAGCCTTGGTGATTCTCGGCAGGACAAACATGATCAGCAACGCGCATGCCGCCAGGGGATACACCATCCACGGTACGCCGAGCAGTTCCGGAACCTGGGCAATCACAATGAGGATGGACAGGGCATTGACGAAACCCACCATGACCGATCGTGGGATGTAGCGCATCAATTTCGCCACGCCGCCGACCCCCAACAGCATCTGGAACACGCCAGCCAAGATGACGGCCGCGATGAGGTAGTCAAGCCCATGGCTTTTCATGAGCGGAGCAATGACCAGCGCGACGGCGCCCGTGGCCGCGGAAATCATGGCAGGGCGGCCGCCAACGAAGGAAATGGTGACAGCCATGGTGAAAGCTGCGAACAGACCGATCCGCGGGTCAACACCGGCAATGATGGAAAACGCCAACGCCTCTGGGATCAGCGCCAGAGCCACCACAAGCCCGCCCAGAACCTCCGTCTTGAGCCGACGCGGGGAACGCAATGCGCCCCAGACCGATTGCAACTCACGTGGGGTGGGGACCGGAATGGTTCCGGCGGATTTTGTTGCCATTGCTGGTTCCTTTGTCATGCAGGGATGCCCGACGGCGCTATTCTCGCGTGCCGCCGGCCGAAGACAACCCTAATGCAACAGCGTCAGGGGAAGGTAGTGCCAGCCTCGCGGCCGCACTACCTTCCCCTGCGGTTTAATCTTTTTTATGTCAGGCCGCGTTGAGAAGCCTTAGTCAGGCGGAACTCTTGTTTCGGCCCGTGATGGCGCCGTAGACACCCGCCACCACCAGCCCGCCAACAATGGCAAGCAGCCAGGAGCCAAGGCTCCAGAATGTCATGCTGCCCTTATTGAACAGGAGGTCTCCGATCCAGCCACCAACGATTGCTCCGACGACTCCAAGAACCAGGCTTGTCACCCAACCTCCGCCGACGCGGCCCGGCATGATCGCCTTGACTATCACCCCGACGATGAGACCCAAGATAATCCATCCAATGAAACCCATTGCTCCTCCTAATGACTGAAAGTGCTGTTTCTTGTGGCAACCGACCTGCTGAAATACGCTGCACATGCCGGTATGTCTACGCTATCTCTGCAGGCGTGGAAGGTCTA
Source organism: Specibacter sp. (assembly GCA_046714315.1). Taxonomy (GTDB): domain Bacteria; phylum Actinomycetota; class Actinomycetes; order Actinomycetales; family Micrococcaceae; genus Specibacter. Next base: position 23,909 of record JBKKBD010000009.1, on the reverse strand, counting down.
CCCCTTTTGGAATCCTTGTTCTACTACCGCTTCCATGACTATTGCCTTTCGCATGTATACGACGGGGCCGGGCCATTCGACACCGCCGGGCCTTGACGGCAAAATGGGAACCATGCCGAACCTTGAGCGCTCTGCCGCTACGCCGCTACTCCCGACTCCCAATGCCGACTCGAACGGCGGAGTCCGCCAGCCTTGGGTGAAGAATTACCAACCTGGTGTACCTGCCGAGATTGAACTGCCCACCGAATCGCTCGTCGCCATGTTCGAACGCTCCGTGCAGGAAGCCGGCGACGCTCCCGCCATGGAGTTCTTTGGGCGGCGAACCAGCTACCGGGAACTAGGGGATCAAGTCAGCAGGGCTGCCGAGGGCTTGCGCCGCTTGGGTGTCCGGGCAGGGGATCGGGTAGCCCTGATTCTGCCCAATTGTCCCCAACATGTGGTGGCCTTCTACGCCGTGTTGCGCCTCGGGGCGGTGGTGGTCGAACACAACCCGCTGTACACCTCCCGGGAATTGCGCCACCAGTTCGAGGACCATCAGGCACGGTTGGTGATTGCCTGGGACAAGGTCGTGGAAACCATAGAAGAATTTCCGGCCGATGTTGGTGTGGATCAGATCATTGCGGTCAACATGCTGGCAGCCTTCCCGCCGCTGAAGCGGATGGCCCTGAACCTGCCGATTAAGAAGCTGCGTGACAGCCGCGCGGCACTGAGTGCACCGGCTCCGGGTGCGATGAGCTGGAAGGGGTTGCTCTCGAACGGGAACTTGGATCCGGCGCACCCGCGCCCGGAAGTGCAGGACCTGGCAGTCATCGGCTACACCTCCGGTACAACAGGGCGCCCCAAGGGCGCCATGCTGACGCATTTCAATCTTTATTCCAATGCCCTGCAGGGTGAGGCCTGGATGCACGGTGCACAGACCGGCAAGGAGGTCCTCTATGCCGTCCTGCCCATGTTCCACGCATTTGGCATGACTCTTTACCTCACTTTCGGTATCCGCAAACAGGGCCTGCTGGTGCTCTTCCCGAAATTCGACACGGACCTGGTGCTGGCAGCCATGAAGAAATCGCCCGCCACCGTGTATTGCGCCGTGCCACCCATCTATGAGCGCACGGCCATGGCCGCCAAGGACAAAGGCATCTCGCTGCGATCCTGCAAGTTCTGTATTTCAGGAGCCATGAACCTTCCCGATCATGTGGTTGAGCTGTGGGAATCGGTCTCCGGTGGGCTGCTCGTTGAGGGCTACGGCATGACCGAGTCATCGCCGGTGGCGCTTGGCAATCCGTTCCACCCCACCCGCCAGCCCGGCACCATTGGTGTTCCGTTCCCGTCAACCTTGATGAAGGTGGTCGACGTCGATGACCCGGCCAAGGTGGTGACGCAGGGGGAGCCCGGCGAGTTGCTCATCAAGGGTCCCCAAGTGTTCAAGGGATATTGGAACAATTCCGTCGAAACCGCCAAGGCGTTGACAGAGGATGGTTGGTTGCGAACGGGCGACATTGTCACGGTCAGCGCCGAAGGGTTCACCAAGATCGTGGACCGGGCCAAGGAGCTGGTGATCACTGGAGGCTTCAACGTCTCGCCGTCGGAGGTTGAAAACGTGCTGCGCCAACACTCCAACGTTGCTGATGCTGCCGTCTTCGGCAAGACGCTTGAGCGCGGCGGTGAAATGGTGGTTGCCGCCGTCCAGCTGGAGCCCGGAACGGAACTTGACGAGGCAGAACTGCGTGCATTCTGCAAGGAACGAATGGCCAGATACAAGGTACCCGTGCGGATTATCGAGATTGAAGAAATGCCGCGTTCCATGCTGGGAAAGATCCTCCGCAAGCAGGTCAAGGAAGAGTCATTGCCTCTCCTGTAATACCGCTCATTTGTGGAACCGGCGCCCAGCGTCCGGATTGTTGAATGTGGAAGGAACCATGGAAATCGGCGCGTACAGTTTTGGCGACACACCCTTGAATGCGGATGGCACCCTCGGCGCAACTGCCGACGGCATCCGAAACCTCTTCAAGGCAATTGTCCTGGCGGACAGGGTTGGGCTCGACTACTTCGGGGTGGGGGAGCACCATACGGTGTCCATGCCGGCCTCGTCTCCCGGTGCCATGCTGGCAGCCGCGGCAGGTGCAACCAAGAACATCGTGCTCGGCAGCGCCGCCAGCATCATCAGCACCGACGATCCGGTGCGTGTCTTTCAACAGTTCGCCACGGCGGATGCGATTTCCGGAGGAGGGCGCATTGAGATCACTGCCGGCCGCGGCTCCTCGGTGGAAACCTTCCCGCTGTTCGGCCATGACCTCCGTGACTACGACCAGCTGTACGCCGAAAAACTTCAGCTGCTCATGACCATTAATAACGCGGAAACGGAAAGTATCAGCTGGAACGGATCCGTCCGGCCTGACATCGACAACCTTGCCGTCGTCCCTCGTCCGGTGCAGGGGAAGCTGCCGCTGTGGATCGCAACTGGCGGAAGCCCGGCGTCGTCCGCCAGGGCGGGCCAGCTGGGACTTCCGGTGTCCTACGGCATCATTGGCGGTGCGCCCCACAGATTCGCACCGCTGGCCGAGCTGTACCGGAAGTCGGCAGCGCAGGCGGGCCATACGGGCGAGGAGATCAAGATTTCGGTGGCCGCCCTGGGTCTTGTCGCTCCGAGCAAGAGGGAGGCGCTGGAGCGCTTCTACCCCGGCTGGCACAATCTGAACGTGGAAATGGGGCGTCTGCGCGGCTGGCCGGCCCCCGACAAGAACGCGTACCTGGCTCAGGCTGAAGCTCCCGGTGCCTACTATGTGGGAGATCCTGACGAGGTTGCTGAACGGATAGTTCACCTTCACGGTTATATGGGGCATATGCGGCACTTCCTGCAAAGTGATATTGGTGGCCTGCCGCACGAACAGCTGCTGGAGTCCATCACCTTGCTGGCTACCGAGGTCAAGCCCCGTGTGGACAGGCTGCTCGCGAAGAAGTAGGACCGCCGCGCCGGAATCGCCAGGCCGGATTGTGGACCGCGCGGGCAATTGGGCGGACGGATATGTGAAGATGGAAGGCATGCGCCCCATGCAACATTCCAGCAAATTAGCCAATGTACGGTACGAACTTCGCGGACCGATCCTCCACGCGGCACAAAAGATGGAGGCCGAAGGGCACCGGATTTTGCGAATGAACCTTGGCGACACGGCACCCTTTGGGCTTGAGGCGCCGGAATCGATCGTGGTGGACATGATCCACCACCTGCGTGGTGCGCAGGGGTACAGCGATTCCAAGGGAATTTTCTCGGCCAGGACCGCCATTTCCCAGTATTACCAAACCAAGGGCTTGATGAAGATCGGTGTTGACGACATCTTCGTCGGCAACGGAGTCAGTGAGCTCATTTCCATGACGCTGCAGGCGTTTCTGGAAAATGGTGATGAAGTCCTCATTCCGGCCCCTGACTACCCGCTCTGGACGGCCTCCGTCACCCTGACCGGCGGCGTCCCAGTTCACTATCTTTGTGATGAGGATAATCAGTGGTGGCCCGACATGGCCGACGTGGAGGCAAAAATCACGCCCCAAACGCGTGCCATTGTCATCATCAATCCAAACAACCCCACGGGCGCCGTCTACCCGCGCGAGATTTTGGAACAGTTTGTTGAACTGGCGCGCAGGCACGACCTGGTACTTTTTGCCGATGAGATCTACGAAAAGATCCTCTACGACGGAAACATGCACATTCACATGGCCTCGCTGTCCGAGGACGTCTGTGTCCTGACCTTCAGTGGCCTGTCCAAGGCCTACCGGATGCCCGGTTACCGGGCGGGCTGGGTTGCCCTGTCCGGTCCGCGCGCGGCCATGGCTGATTTCAAGGAATCCCTGGAACTTCTGGCCTCCTTGCGGTTGTGTTCGAATGTGCCGGCACAGCACGCCATTCAGACTTCCCTTGGTGGCTACCAAAGCATCAACGACCTGACCAAGCCCGGCGGGCGCTTGCGCGAACAGCGCGATCGGGCCTCGGAGCTGCTCAACGCCCTGCCTGGTGTTTCCTGCGTTCCGGCAGCGGGAGCCATGTATCTCTTCGTCAAGCTTGATCCACAGATTTATCCCATCGACTCCGATGAGAAGTTTGTGATTGACCTGTTGCAGGACCAGAAGATTCTTGTCTCCCATGGGACGGCCTTCCACTGGCCAACCCCTGACCACTTCCGGTTCGTGATCTTGCCATCCATCGGCGACATCGAAGAGGCCGTGCGGCGCATCGCATCCTTCCTGGCGGTCTACCGGCGCAAGACGGACCTGGCAACATCCTCCCGGGAATAGTTTCCGTAGCCCCGAAGTTCCCCTATTAGATGCAAACGCATATTCTTTGGAAAAGGATGGAACTACCGTGGCACACGGCAACTTTGAACTAGGCCTTGACACCTTTGGTGACGTAACCCTCGATGCCAACGGCGATCCCAAGTCGGCAGCACAGGTGATTCGCGACGTCGTCGAGCAGGCTGTGCTGGCTGACAAGCTGGGGTTGGACTACTTCGGTGTGGGGGAGCATCATCGCGATGATTTTGCCGTCTCTGCGCCGGACATGGTGCTCTCGGCCATCGCCGCCAAGACGGAACGCATTCGCCTTGGCTCGGCTGTCACCGTCCTCAGCTCGGACGATCCTATCCGCGTCTTCCAGCGTTTTTCAACGCTCGACGCCGTTTCATCAGGCCGGGCGGAGGTCACCCTTGGCCGTGGCTCGTTTACGGAGTCCTTCCCGCTTTTTGGCTTTGACATGGCCGACTACGAGGAGCTCTTTGAGGAAAAGCTTGAGCTTTTCGCTGAACTGCTGAAGCAGCAGCCCGTCAACTGGAGCGGCAACACCCGGCCGGCGCTGACGAATCAAATGGTCTACCCGCACACCGAATCGGGAACCCTGAAGTCCTGGGTTGCAGTAGGCGGCAGTCCGCAATCTGTTGTGCGAGCCGCCCACTATGGCATGCCGTTGATGCTGGCCATCATCGGTGGAGAGCCCCTGCAATTTGCACCCTTTGCCGAGCTGTACCACCGGGCGTTGAAGGAATTTGGCCAGCCGGAACAGCCTATTGGCGTTCATTCTCCTGGGCATATTGCTGAGACGGATCAGCAGGCCCAAGACGAGCTGTGGCCCCATTATGCGGCGATGCACAGCCGCATTGGCCGCGACCGCGGCTGGCCGCCCCTGACCCGCGCCGAGTACGACGTCACGGCCGGCCCTCGAGGCGCGCTGATGGTTGGTTCACCGGAGACGGTCGCCAAGAAGATCACGGCGGTGGCCAAGGCGCTGGGGCTTTCACGCTTTGATCTGAAGTTCAGCCATGGCACCCTGCCGCACGAGGCCATGATGAGGAGCATCGAGCTGTATGCCACCGAGGTGGCGCCGCGGGTCCGGGCCAATCTCGCGAAGGATTAGCAGGGGTTAGCCCTCGGCCACAACGTGACGGTGGGCTAGATGGGGGAGCTTCTGGGCGTGATGTCCGGCACTTTCCGCATGCTGCATTTCACCTGTGAACAGCGAAGTGATGGTCTGCGGACCCGTATGCGGGATGCGCGGGCACCGCCACGCCAGGGCGGTGCTCGTGAGGTCTGTATCGGTACAGCCCGCCATTTTTGAGGTGAGACCGGGGAAACTGTGAAGCTTTGATGAGGCCAGCTGGCGGGTGCTGGCTTTGCGTTAACCCTGGATGCGCAAATCCTTTCACCCTGAGATTCACCCTGGCCCTTAAATTGGTTACGGGAAAGCGAACTTTAGGGAAACAGTCAACGCGAAATCGTCGTAGGATCGTAGCGGTTGGTTTTCGCCGGTGCCCCGCTTTTGCGGGGAGCGCAGTTCGCTGCGGGCTCGCGAATCCGACTGGACGTCTTCGCAGTCTTGCTTTTGCCCCCCAATAGAAATGGATCGCGGGTGGATCTCACCTTTATGGTCGTGCTTGTTATAGCGCTGGCCCTCTTCTTTGACTTTACGAATGGCTTTCACGACACAGCCAATGCGATGGCAACACCCATTGCCACGGGGGCGATCAAGCCCAAGACGGCGGTTGCCCTTGCCGCGATACTGAATCTTGTGGGAGCTTTTCTTTCCACAGAGGTGGCCAAAACCATTTCCGGAGGCATTATCAATGAGGGCGGCCCCAACGGTGTCGCCATCACCCCGGAGATGATCTTCGCCGGCCTCATGGGCGCCGTGCTGTGGAACCTGCTGACCTGGCTCCTGGGATTGCCCTCGAGCTCCTCGCACGCACTCTTTGGCGGTTTGATCGGTGCGGCCATAGTTGGCACCTGGTCCTTTGGTGCCATCAACTTCATGGTGGTTGTTTCCAAGGTCCTGTTGCCGGCTGTGCTGGCGCCTACGATTGCCGGGCTTGTCGCGTTCCTGTGTACAAAGCTTGCCTACAGCATCACCCGCCGATCCGATCCGGATTCCGGAGACAAGCTGACCCAGAAGCGCGGTGGCTTCCGTCGTGGCCAGGTCTTTAGCTCCTCGTTGGTGGCTCTTGCGCACGGCACGAATGACGCCCAGAAGACCATGGGTGTTATCACCTTGGTTCTGGTGGCCTCAGGCATGCAGACTGCAGGAACGGGTCCACACATTTGGGTTATCACTGCGTGTGCCATTGCCATCGCCGGCGGTACATACGTTGGCGGTTGGCGCATCATCCGCACCCTCGGCTCCGGACTCACCGACGTAAAGCCGGCCCAGGGATTCGCCGCTGAAACCAGTACGGCAGCTGCCATCTTGGCCTCCAGCCACCTTGGCTTTGCCTTGTCCACTACGCACGTGGCCTCTGGCTCGGTTATCGGCTCGGGGTTGGGGCGTAAGGGTTCAACCGTGCGCTGGGGAGCCATTGGAAAGATCGGTATTGCCTGGCTTTTGACACTGCCGGCCGCGGCAATTGTGGGCGGGCTCGCAGCCGCGATCATCCACACCGGGTTTGTGGGTGTCCTGATTGTGGCCGGGCTGGGTCTTGGTGCCATCCTCTTCATGTTCTTCATGTCCCAGCGCGAGGTGGTGGATCACAGCAACGCCCTCAGCGACGTTGACGCAGTGGGTGAAGCCGTGCACATTCCCAATAAGAAGGAGAGGGAAAAGTTGGCGGCCAAGGCCCGCGCCGCGCAGAAGGTTGCTGAAAAGGCTGCCAAGCGTGCAGCCGAAACCGACGCCGCACGTGCCTTGGCTCAGAGCGCTTTGGACCATGCAGACACGGCCGTGCTCAAAGCTATGACCAAGGCCGCCGAGGACGCACAGGCGCCCAAGGTCAAGCCGTTGAAGTTGAAGCCCAAAGTCACCGATGATGTCACCGAAGCCTCAAACGACACGGCCGCCCCCACCAACACTGCCCCCACCAACACTGAGACGGAGAAGTAATGATCAACTGGTTCTCATTCCTCACAGTGGCACTCACAACTCTCCTAGGTGCGGGATTTGTGGTCACCATGTATTCCCTCGGAGTGCGGTTCACGGCTGTTAGCGGTGACGACGATGGCCGGGTCAACCATGCCGCAAAGTGGGGTTCCTACGTTTGCTTTGGTTTCTGCGTCCTAGCGGTCGCCGCCGGAATTGTCTTGATTGTTCCGTTCCTCAACGAGGGTGCATCCGAGATCATCGGCAACATCTTCTAAGTTTTCGGTACGTACGACGCCGGGCACCTGACTTTCCGCTTGATCGGAAAGTCAGGTGCCCGGCGTCGTATGTTAACGGCCTCTCGGCGCGAGTCAGCTATCCAGGATCATGTTGGTGATGCGGCAGGTGGAGAGGCGGCGGCCGGCCTCATCGCTCATGACCACCTCGTGCGTGGTAAGGGTGCGCCCCAGATGAATAGGTGTTGCTGTGCCCGTGACCAAGCCGCCCGAGGCGCCACGGTGGTGTGTGGCATTGATCTCAATACCCACTACTTTCCGGCCCTCGCCGGCATGAAAAGCCGCGGCAAAGGACCCCAATGTCTCGGCCAGGACCACGTGCGCACCGCCGTGCAACAAGCCCGTTACCTGGGTGTTTCCTGCGACCGGCATGGTGGCAACCATTGAATCAATGCTCATGTGTGTGAAGACGATGCCCATCTTGGTCACCAGGGAGCCCACCCCATGAGGGCCAAGCACGGAATGGAACTCGGTGGGGATCCCTGCGGCCAGGAGGTCCTCGGTCAAAGGATGCGGTGTGAATTTATCGCTCATGATGACTAGGCTGGCACTTGTGAGTGAATCTGCCAAAACGGCCCCCCAGTCCACAGCTACTGCCACCCCCGGAATTGAACCTGCCGATGGCGCAACGCCGCGCATGTTGGTTCTTGACGGCCACTCCATGGCATTCCGTGCGTTTTATGCCATGCCCGTGGATAAGTTTGTGACGCAATCGGGCCAGTACACGAATGCCGTCCATGGCTTTACTGCCATGTTGCTGACGATGATTCGCCAGCAGAAGCCCACCCACGTGGTGGTTGCCTTTGACCTGGACACGCCAACGTTCCGCTCCTTGGAGTACACGGAATACAAGGGCGGGCGCAACAAGACTCCCGAGGAGTTCTACGGCCAGATCGATCTGATCATCAAGGTCATGGAAGCCATGAAGATTCCCACCATCTCCGTGGACGGGTTTGAGGCAGATGACATTATCGCCACACTCTCCACCCAGGGTGAAGCTGCCGGATGGGATGTCGTGGTGGTTTCGGGGGACCGCGACGCTTTCCAGCTCATCACCGACAAGGTCTCGGTGCTATACCCCAAGAAGGGCATCTCCGACATTCCGCCCATGGACGCGGCGGCCGTCGAGGCCAAATACTTCGTGCCGCCCAACCGCTACTCGGATCTGGCGGCCCTGGTGGGTGAAACCGCTGATAACCTTCCGGGTGTGCCGGGGGTAGGGCCCAAGACGGCCGCCAAATGGATCAACCAATATGGCGGCCTTGAAGGGATCTTTGAGAACCTGGACGCCATTGGGGGCAAGGTCGGAGAATCCCTGCGCGCGCATGTCGAAGACGTAAAGCGCAACCGCCGCCTCAACCACCTGCTGCGCGACATGGAGCTTCCGGTACCCCTAGCGGACACCATACTGCAGGCTCCCGACAGGGACGCGGTGGAGGAATTGTTCGACTCCCTCGAGTTCAACCAGTTGCGCAAGCGCCTGTTCGATCTCTTCGGTGAAGAGGAAACGGCCGACGACGCGGAGGTGCACGAGGTGCCCGCCCACCAGGTGGTCACTGATGCGGCTGCGCTGCAGGCCTGGCTGGAGGCAGCATCGGGCCTGGTTGCCGTTGATGTGCTCAGCGAGAAGGTTGGCATGGCGCACGAGGCGACGGCGGTGGCGCTGGTAGGCAAGGAATCCGGCGTCGTGGTTGACCTGGGTACCGCTGACGAGGCTCTGGAGTCAGCTCTGGCGACCTGGCTTCTCTCCGACGCGCCGAAGGTGGTGCACGAGTACAAGGAGGCCCTGAAGGCGCTCTCCGTGCGCGGGCTGTCGCTTGGCGGCGTGGTCGATGACACCTCACTGTCCGGGTACCTGATCCAACCTGACCGCCGCAGCTACGAACTGGTCGAGCTGAGTCAGGTTCACCTCAAGGTTGGCTTCGATACTGGAGCTGATTCCGAGTCGGGTCAGCTGGACCTTGGTCTTGAGGGTGATGCGAAGTTTGGTGATGCCGTCCAGCGTGCCTACGTGGCGCTGTTGCTCAGTGAGCACTTCGAGCCGCTCCTTGAGGAACGGGGTGCTGCCGTACTGCTGCGCGATCTGGAGTTGCCGCTAGCCGCCGTCCTTGCCCGCATGGAACTGACCGGAATCGACGTCTCGCAGGAACGGTTGACCACCCTGTTGGCCGATTTCACGACCGCCATGAACGCTGCCAAGGAGGCTGCCTACGCGGCCATCGGGCATGAGGTGAACCTCGGCTCACCCAAGCAGCTGCAGGAAGTCCTTTTTGAGGAATTGGGACTGCCCAAGACGAAGAAGATCAAGACCGGTTACACCACCGACGCGGCCTCGTTGAAGTCGCTGCTGGAAAAGACGGGCCACGAATTCCTGGCCCAACTCATGGCCCACCGTGAAGCCTCCAAGCTCAAACAGATGGTGGAGACGCTCAAGAAGTCCGTGGCCGAAGACGGCCGCATCCACACGACCTACGCGCAAAACGTTGCCGCCACGGGCCGCCTGTCATCCAACAACCCGAACCTGCAGAACATCCCGATCCGCACCGAGGAAGGCCGTCGGGTGCGCGACATCTTCGTGGTCAGCGAAGGTTACGAATGCCTGCTCGCGGCCGACTACTCGCAGATTGAAATGCGCATCATGGCCCACCTCTCCGAAGATGCCGGTCTGATCCAGGCCTATGCGGAAGGGGAGGACCTGCACCGGTACGTTGGCTCGCACGTGTTCGGCGTGGCACCAGCCGAGGTCACCTCCGCCATGCGGTCCAAGGTCAAGGCCATGTCCTACGGACTGGCCTATGGATTGACGAGCTTTGGCCTGTCCAAGCAGCTGGAAATTTCCGTGGATGAAGCGCGCACACTGGTCAAGGACTACTTCGACCGCTTTGGTGGCGTGCGTGATTACCTGCGCGGCGTCGTCGAACAGGCCCGCAAGGATGGCTACACCTCCACCATTGAGGGCCGTCGCCGCTACCTGCCAGACCTCTCCAGCTCCGACCGCCAGCTGCGTGAACTGGCCGAGCGCATTGCCCTGAATTCACCCATCCAGGGCTCGGCTGCCGACATCATCAAGCACGCGATGCTTGGTGTTGCGGCCGAGCTGACGGCCAAGGACCTCAAATCACGGATGCTGTTGCAGGTCCATGACGAATTGATCCTGGAAATCTGGCCCGGAGAGCTTGACGCCGTCAAGGCCCTTGTCATCGAACAAATGGGTGCAGCAGCGGATTTGCTGGTTCCCCTAGAAGTTCAGCTTGGCGTGGGCGCCAGCTGGAACGACGCCGGACACTGAACTGCCGAACCCTGAGCTAAGGATCGATCATGACTGCAGCACAAGAGACTTCCACCCGCAACGAGAGTCCGTTTCCCTACGCGCTGCGCTCATTTTCGGTTCGATTTGTTGACGGTAAAATTCCTGGCGAGGTTGAGCATTGGATCCAGGCGGTGGCACTTGGCTTCTACGGGAACGCCCCGACACCGGAAATGTCCAAACACTATGTTCAGACCGAACAGGTGGACGGACGTGTAGTGACGGGTGCGTACCTGAGCGATTCCGCTGCCCCGGCTGGCGCATGGGGAGTGGAATATCCGGTTGCAACGTACGCCTACCACCGCAAAACCCTGAACATCGGTTCCGGCACTCTGCTTCCGGTCCACCAGATCACTGCGGTGACGGTGCGGCCCAGCCATCGTCGCCGTGGCTTGTTGCGGGCCATGATGAGTTCGGACCTTGCCCAGGCTAAGGCTGCGGGTCTCGCAGTTGCTGCGCTGACGGCATCCGAAGCCACCATCTACGGCAGGTTCGGCTTCGGTGTGGCCACCCACGAATGCAGCGTGGAAGTTACGGTGAAGGGCGGCATCGCGTTCCATAATCCGGCCGCTGCAGCGCGGGGGACGGTTGAGGTCGCGGATGCCTCCACGATTCTCGATCTGCACCATGACGTCTTCGCCCACGTGCACGGCTCCACGTACGGATCGATCGGCCGGCATGACATGTACCGGCACACGGCCTCAGGCCAGGGCAGCTACGAGTCAATGGACCCGGTCAAAAACATCCGTGCGGCCTTGCACTACAACGCGGCCGGCGAGGTCGACGGATATGTCACGTACAAACCACTTGAGGACGATGCGCGCTCAACAGTGGAGATTGTGGACCTGTTGGCCGCAACAGAGGATGCCTACTTAGCGTTGTGGAACTTCTTGGGTTCCTTGGACCTGATTGACTGCATCAAGTGGGGTCAGGCGCCCGAAGTTGATCCACTGGAGTGGGCCATGGTGTCCAAGCGCGACTACAAGCGAACCAAAACCGAGGACCTGCTATGGCTGCGTATCCTGGACGTGCCAGCCGCGCTGGCGGCCCGGCATTATCAGCAGGATGGCAGCATCACCATTCATGTGGGTGACCCATTGGGCCATGCCTCAGGGTCCTTCCAAATATCCGTCGTTGCAGGTACTGCCACGGTCACCAAGCTGGTGGAGGACCTCTCAGCCCAGGAACCCGAACTGAGCATGGGGATTGCCGAATTGTCGAGCCTCTATTTGGGTGGCGTACAGGCAGGTACCCTCGCGGCTGCCGGGCGTATTCACGAAAACAGCGCCGGGGCCGCAGCTCGATTCGATGCGCTGTTCCGCCCAGCGCACGCTCCGCACTGCCTCACGCACTTCTAGCTGTCTTTCGACCATGACCGTACTTTGTCCGCTTGAAGGGTGTTGCCCGACCCCCTTCAAGCGGACTAGGCACGTGCATGCGGATAACGTGCGGTTGAAGCACGACGGCGGAACTTCCTCCACAGCGGTGGGCTGGCTCCGGGTTGTCCACAATTGCGTGGTCCGGTCTCCGCTCCTGCCGCCGTCGGCCTGACGATGAGTCATGGACACCATAAAACTGCAAGCGTTTTTGGCTCGGACTTGGCCGAAAAATAGCGTTGGTGGCGTTGCGACCACTGCCATGCTCCTAGCCTCAGGGATTAGCGACAAGGTAATCACCTCGGGCGTCAAGGAGCACTTGCTTGTCAGGCTCCACCGGGGCTCGTATATCCTGGCGGCAGCATGGCAGGGGCTGAAGCAATGGGAACGCGAAGATGCCATGCTGACCGGACATGTTCTGGCCTCCCATAGCCAAGGGGTCTATTCCCATTCAAGCGCCGCTCGCCTCCATGGTTTGGCGACGTGGGGCACGGGTATATCCGTTCATATCACCCACGGCTACGCGCCGGGAAGCCGTGGCCACGGTGCCGGAGTCACGGTCCATGAGCAGCGACTTGATCCTGATCAGCTCGTCCTGATGCAGCGCGGTCCCGTGTCTGTGCCGGTCACCTCGATGGCTCAGACTGTCCTTGACTGCGCCAGATTCTATGACCTTGAGCGGTCCGTGGTGATCGGCGATCATGCTCTGCGAACGGGGCTGCCGATCCTGGTGCTGCAGGAACAACTGGCCTTGAGCCGTGCCAAACGAGGCTCCGCCCGAGCCCGGAGGATGCTTGCGTCCATCGATCCGCGCAGCGAATCAGCGGGGGAGTCGCGCAGCCGGGTGTTCATGGCTGGGGCAAAAATCCCGATGCCCGATCCCCAAGTGGAGATCCGCACCAGACACGGACTTCACCGGGTGGACTTCGCGTGGCGCGAGTATCGACTCATCCTCGAATTTGACGGATGGGAGAAGTATTTCCTGTATCGGCCAACTGCCGAGGCAGTCGCCATGGAACGCCAGCGGGAGAAGGACTTGATGGAACTTGGCTGGCGCTTCGTCCGAATCACGTGGCGGGACCTGGATGACCCGGTCGCACTTGCCGCACGAATTCGGACCGCGCTGGTCGCAGCGGGCGCCAAACTGCCGATGGTTCGGACTACTGTCGGCTCGTGAACTGCCTTGACCGTACCTTGTCCGCTTGAAGGGGGTTGCCCGACCCCCTTCAAGCGGACAAGGTACGTACGTGCGGTTAAAGTACGGTTGTCTGGGCTGTCCGCAATTTGTCGCTGTCGGTGAATTTTTGCGCTCCTTGGCCCAAGCAACTAGACTAAATGGGCACGTAATGCGTGAAGTGGGTCGGCTATGCCGGTTCAACCAAATGCGGAGCGTGTTTCAACAATCTGCAGGAACCCCTGCAACCATAATAATTCCGGATCCATTCCGGCCATGACGCGATCTTTCGCGGCCTGGCTAGGGTTCGGCGAAACCAACTATCCACATCGGAGCCCCTACTACATGACCATCACGACCCCCGAGAAGACTAGTACCACTCCCGTTGTTGCGATCAACGACATTGGTACTGCTGAAGAATTCCTCGCCGCAGTAGACGCAACCATCAAGTACTTCAACGACGGCGACCTCGTCGAAGGTATTGTTGTCAAGGTTGACCGCGACGAAGTTCTGCTCGACATCGGTTACAAGACCGAAGGTGTCATCCCCTCCCGCGAGCTGTCCATCAAGCATGACGTTGATCCCGGAGACGTAGTCTCCGTTGGCGATCAGGTCGAAGCTTTGGTCCTCACGAAGGAAGATAAAGAAGGCCGCCTGATTCTCTCCAAGAAGCGCGCTCAGTACGAGCGTGCCTGGGGCGACATCGAGAAGGTCAAGGAAGAAGATGGTGTCGTTACCGGTACCGTCATCGAAGTTGTCAAGGGTGGTCTTATCCTCGATATCGGCCTGCGCGGCTTCTTGCCCGCATCGCTGGTCGAGATGCGCCGTGTGCGCGACCTGGCTCCCTACATCGGTCAGCAGATCGAAGCCAAGATCATCGAGCTGGACAAGAACCGCAACAACGTTGTTCTGTCCCGCCGTGCCTGGCTCGAGCAGACCCAGTCCGAGGTTCGTTCCACGTTCCTCAACAAGCTGGAAAAGGGCCAGGTTCGTCCCGGCGTTGTTTCCTCCATCGTCAACTTCGGTGCATTCGTGGACCTTGGCGGCGTAGACGGTCTCGTTCACGTTTCCGAGCTGTCTTGGAAGCACATCGACCACCCCTCCGAGGTTGTCGAAGTTGGCCAGGAAGTCACCGTCGAGGTTCTCGAAGTGGATCTGGACCGCGAGCGTGTGTCGCTCTCGCTCAAGGCTACGCAGGAAGACCCGTGGCAGACCTTCGCCCGCACCCACGCCCTCGGGCAGGTTGTACCGGGTAAGGTCACCAAGCTGGTTCCGTTCGGTGCGTTTGTTCGCGTTGAAGACGGCATCGAAGGCCTCGTTCACATCTCCGAGCTGGCCGTGCGCCACGTTGAGCTGGCCGAGCAGGTTGTCTCCGTTGGTGACGAGCTGTTCGTCAAGGTCATCGACATCGACCTGGAACGCCGCCGCATCTCACTGTCCCTCAAGCAGGCCAACGAGGGTGTTGACGTCGACTCCACCGAGTTCGATCCCGCACTCTACGGCATGGTTGCTGAGTACGACGAAGAGGGCAACTACAAGTACCCGGAGGGCTTCGATTCCGAGTCCAACGAGTGGCTTGAAGGCTACGAGAGCCAGCGCGCCGTTTGGGAGCAGCAGTACGCTGACGCCCAGACTCGCTGGGAAGCTCACAAGAAGCAGGTTGCCGAGCACGCCGCAGAAGATGCAGCTGCCGACAACGCCGCAGAAGGTGGCGAGTCCGCAGGGACTTCCTACTCCTCTGAGCCTGCTGCAGCCGAAGCCGGTGCCGGTACCTTGGCATCCGACGAGGCACTTGCTGCACTGCGCGAAAAGCTGACCGGAAACTAATTTCCGCCAAGCATTTCCACGCATGAGCGTTGAACGGGTCCTTCACCTTCGGGTGGGGGACCCGTTCCCTTTAAGTCGGCGCCTCCCGATATGATCTCCTGAGTAGACAAATCCAAGGGGGAACCAAACCATGTCCTATCCAGAACAAGATCGACATGAACCCAGGGTGCTGCCAGGGTATTTCAGCCCTGCTGTGCCACCGCCCCAGGCCCAACAGGCTCCGTCCGCGCCAGCAGCGCAGATGCCCTACCCTTCGGTACGGCAGCCCATGCAGTACACCTCGCCCAGCGCACTGTCCCAGCTCCTGTACGCTGCCTCGTTTCTGGAAGCCATCGGCCGGTTCTACGGCAAATACGCAACGTTCAGCGGCCGGGCGAGCCGCAGTGAATTCTGGTGGGTCCAGCTGGCCATGGCGGGCCTGTTCTTCCTTGGCGCCATGTTCCACGCCGCGACCGACGCCGACTGGGTTGCCGGAGTCTACGTGATGTTCATGTTCGCCAGCATCGTGCCATACCTTGCCCTGACCTTCCGGCGGCTGCACGACGCCAACTTCAGCGGTGCACTGGGGGCGTTGTGGCTGGTGCCATATGTGGGATTTCTGATTGTGGGCATCCTGGCGCTCATGCCCAGTAACCCGCGGGCACCCGATTTGAGAAGACCCCTGTGATGCCGGTGCCCTACGGGCAGCAGCGCTTCTAGCCGGGCATGCTCAGGATGCTGCGTGTAGCGGCGTGTCCACCCATTCGATGCCAGCTGAGGCCAAGGTGCAACGGCCGGCGGTGAGTGATGCCAACCGTTCCACGGCGGCGGTGATCGCCTGCCCCTCGTCCGGCAGGGCCAGTCCCACCTGGGTGCTGACGGCGTCGTACGCGTTGCCCGTCATGACATAGCCGGCGCTGCGCAGCTCATTTTCCAGGCGCCCGGCCTCGGCATGCGGCACCGCTACCGTGAACAGCTTCAGCCTGTCGCGGCGCACCAGCGGCGCGGCGTCCATGGCGGTGCTCACGGATTCCGAATATGCCCGCACCAACCCGCCCGCCCCCAGTAGGATGCCGCCAAAATATCGCACGACGACGGCGCACACGTCGCTGAGGTTGGTCCTAGCCGCCGGTGTGGGGGCGTCGGGACGGGTCTCGCGTTTCAGGAGGGCGTCCAGCATGGGGATGCCCGCAGTTCCCGAGGGTTCACCGTCGTCGTTGGAGCGTTGCACCGTGCGGTCCGGGCCGATGACGAAGGCTGAGCAGTGGTGCCGCGCGTCGTAGAATTCCTTCCGCAGTTCCGCCACCAGCTCGCGCGCGGTCGATTCCTCTTCGACTCGGCGAAGCACCGTAATGAAGCGGGAACGCTTGATGGTGAGCTCATGGCGGAAGTCGGGCCCGGCGGCCAAGGTCGTGTACGTGTTGGGGCCGAGGGTAGCCTTCGGGTGCTGCGGGGACGGCTGGGGTTGGACTTTCGGGCTCACCGATTCAGTCTAGTGTGGAGTCATGCTTTCCTTGGGACTGACCGGCGGCATCGCGGCCGGCAAATCACTGCTCGCCAACAGATTCCGTGAGCTGGGCGCAATCGTCATCGATGCCGACAGATTGGCTCGGGACGTCGTGGCGCCTGGTACACCAGGCCTCTCCGCCGTAGTCGAGCGCTTCGGGCAAAATATTCTCCTCCCGGACGGCACCTTCGACCGGCCCCAACTGGGTGCCCTTGTCTTTTCTGATGACACCGCCCGGCAGGCCTTGAATGCCATCGTGCATCCTTTGGTCAGGGCGGCCGCGGATTCAATAAAGCTCTGCGCCGGACCGGGCAGCGTAGTTGTCCAGGACATTCCACTGCTGGTCGAGTCTGGCCAGGGAGCCAATTTTCATCTCGTCGTCGTGGTGCAGGCTCCCCGTGTTGAACGGATTGAGCGCATGGTGCGGGACCGCGGCATGTCGGAAGCGGCCGCTGTCGCAAGGATGGCCGCGCAGGCCAGCGACGAAGAGCGTGCGGCCGCGGCTGACGTGGTGATTATCAACGACGGTCTGCCGGAACATGCTGTGGCTGAACTCGACGCCCTCTGGCATGGGCGGTTGTTACCCTTTGCCGCAAACCTTGCCGCCGGTAAAGCTGCAGCCCATCCTGGTGTAGCTGCAGTTTCGAGGTCTACGGGCGCTGCCGGGGCCATCCGGTTGGAGCAGCGGATCAGAAGAGCCGTGGGGGACCTGGCGAGCTGCGTGGAGCAGACCAACCCCGACGCTGGATCCTGGGTCTACGAACTCACTCCAGAACGTGAGATCGGAACGGAGCGTATCATCAGCGCGCTGGCCGATGCCGGGTTCTTCCCGCGTGTGGATGCAGAGGGATGTGTGCTGGCCTCGGCCGATCACGCCATCACAGCCACGGTCGTCATTCTCCCTGAGAGCTGATTCTGTCCTTAGACAACGAAAGGCCCCGGTTTCGTAAAGAATCCGGGGCTTTCGGTGTGCGTGGTGCTTAGTAGCTGGTCATTTCGCCACTGTTGAGAAGGACCACGGCGAAGATGATGTAGCCGATAAAGACGAGGAAACCCACGATCGTGAAGATCCAGCCAAGGATGACGCCGATCTTGGCGGGAGTGTTATCGGTGAATCCTGCAGCCTCCGATTTTTTCTTTGCGATGATCGAGACGATCAGGCCGGCAAGGGAAACGACAAAGCAGAGGACCAGGCCGATGATGCCGAGGGTCTTTCCCGGGTCTTCGGCGGGAGCACCGTAGGGTGCGGCGTAAGCGGGCTGGCCATAGGGAGCAGGCTGGCCGTACGGGTTTTCTGGGTTCTGGGACATGATTTCCTCTCGAGGGCGGGGCAAAACGCGAGTGTGATGAACTCTGGTACTAATAATCACATAAATGTTCGTACAATCGTTGGAGATTTTATGGGGAGTAGTACCCATGCCCGTGGCGAAAGTGACTTGCCGTGGACAGCAGGAGGGGTAGCGTTAAGCCCATGAGCCTTGCCCAGGAAATTAATCGCATTGTGGCCCCCTTCGAAGTCATCAGTGAATTCAAACCTGCTGGCGATCAGCCGGCGGCCATCAAGGAGCTGACGGAACGCATCAACAACGGCGAAAAAGACGTCGTGCTGTTGGGCGCCACGGGTACGGGAAAATCGGCCACGACAGCCTGGCTTATTGAGCAGGTCCAGCGACCCACCCTGGTACTGGTTCAAAACAAGACACTTGCCGCCCAGCTCGCCAACGAATTCAGGGAACTGATGCCCAACAATGCCGTTGAGTATTTCGTTTCCTACTACGACTATTACCAGCCTGAGGCTTATGTACCCCAGTCGGATACTTTCATTGAGAAGGATTCCTCGGTCAATGAGGAGGTTGAGCGCCTCCGCCACTCCGCCACCAATGCGCTGCTGACCCGCCGAGACGTGATTGTTGTTGCCACTGTTTCCTGCATTTATGGATTGGGCACACCGGAAGAATATGTGGCCGGGATGGTGACCCTGACCCGCGGTGATCAGATGAACCGCGACGACTTGCTGCGCAAGTTTGTCAGCATGCAGTACACCCGCAACGACATTGATTTCCACCGCGGCACCTTTCGGGTCCGCGGTGACACCGTTGAAATCATCCCCATGTATGAAGAGCAAGCCATCAGGGTTGAATTCTTCGGCGACGAGATTGAGAACATCTACACGCTGCATCCGCTCACGGGGGAGATCATCCGGGAAGAAAATGAGATGTACGTGTTCCCGGCCTCGCACTACGTTGCTGGCCCGGACCGGATGGCCCGTGCCGTGAAACAGATCGAGGACGAGCTTGCCTCGCGTACTAAGGAACTGGAAAGCCAGAACAAGCTCCTCGAGGCACAGCGGCTGCGCATGCGCACCACCTATGACCTGGAAATGATGGAGCAGATGGGCTTCTGCAACGGCATTGAAAACTACTCCCGGCACATTGACGGCCGGGAACAGGGCAGCGCCCCGCACTGCCTCATCGACTACTTCCCAGATGACTTCCTGCTGGTCATTGACGAATCCCATGTGACGGTGCCCCAGATCGGTGCCATGTACGAGGGTGACTCGTCCCGCAAGCGCACCCTGGTGGACCATGGCTTCCGTCTGCCCTCGGCCATGGACAACCGGCCGCTGAAATGGGACGAGTTCCTGGAGCGCATCGGCCAGACTGTCTATCTGTCTGCCACTCCGGGCAAGTACGAGCTGGGCGTGTCCGATGGCTACGTGCAACAGATCATCCGTCCCACGGGGTTGATTGATCCCGAGATCATCGTCAAGCCGTCGCAGGATCAAATTAATGACCTGCTCGGTGAGATTCGCAAGCGTACAGCCAAGAATGAGCGTGTCTTGGTCACCACCTTGACTAAGCGCATGTCCGAGGACTTGACGGACTATCTCCTTGGCAACGGCATCAAGGTTGAATATCTGCACTCGGATGTTGACACGCTGCGCCGCGTGGAACTGCTGCGGGAATTGCGCATGGGCGTCTTCGACGTTTTGGTGGGTATTAACCTGCTCCGTGAAGGCCTTGACCTGCCCGAGGTCTCACTTGTCAGTATCTTGGACGCTGACAAGGAGGGTTTCCTGCGTTCCTCCACCTCGCTCATCCAGACCATTGGCCGTGCCGCCCGTAACGTCTCCGGTGAAGTACACATGTACGCGGATCGAATGACTGCCTCCATGCAATTCGCCATTGACGAAACGAACCGGCGCAGGGAAATTCAGGTCAGCTACAACAAGCACCATGGCATTGACCCGCAGCCCTTGCGTAAGAAAATTGCCGACATCACGGATCAGCTGGCCCGTGAGGACGCCGACACAGCCGCACTGCTCGAAGAAGCCCGATCCAAGCGTGAGGGAGCTGGGAAGAGCGGGAAGAAGAAGGCCTCAACAGCGGCAGCGTCCCGCCCGGCCACCGAACTTATCAACCTCATTGAGGAACTCACGGCCCAGATGCACGGTGCGGCCGCGGACCTGCACTTTGAACTGGCCGCCCGCCTGCGTGACGAGGTGGGGGACCTGAAGAAGGAACTACGCCAAATGCGCGAAGCCGGCCACGACTAGCAGCAGGGACGCGGCGCGCCGCGCCCGGATCCCGGCGGTTCCGGGCGCGAGTGGCATGGTTGGATCCATGACTTCACACCCCACAGCAGCAACAAACACCTCGGCACCCGGCCGCCTCATCTACGGCTGCATGGGTCTGGGCGGCAGCTGGGACGACGCCCCATACGGCCCGGCCGAGGTGGACCAGGCCGAAGCAGCCATCGACGCTGCCCGGCAGCTGGGCATCACGCTCTTTGACCATGCCGACATCTACCGCAGGGGCAAGTCCGAGCAGGTCTTTGGCGACGTGCTTGCCGCGACGCCGGGGCTGCGCGAACAGCTCCTGATCCAGACAAAGTGCGGCATCCGCCAAGCCGGCGACGGGCTGCCCGGCCGCTACGACTTCAGCGCCGGACACATCTTGGCGAGCGTCAACGGCAGCCTGCAGCGACTCCGCACCGACTACGTGGACATACTCCTGCTGCACCGTCCCGACCCGCTCATGGACGTAGCCGAGCTTGCCGGCGCCGTCGGCCGGCTCATGGAGGAGGGCAAGGTTCGTGCCCTGGGCGTTTCCAACATGTCCGCTGCCCAGATATCCCACCTGCAGGACCGGCTGGAGACGCCCATCGTTGCCAACCAGCTAGAGATGAGCCTAGGCAAACGGGCCTGGGTGGAAAGCACCGTTCTGGTCAACCAGGACACCGGTTTTGACGCCGGCTTCCCGCACGGCACCTTGGAATATGCGGCAACGCGCGGCATCGAGCTTCAGGCCTACGGCTCACTGGCTCAGGGCCGCTACAGCGGGAGGCCAGCAGGCACCGCGGCTGATCTGGCCACAGCCGGCCTAGTCCAGGCACTCGCCCAAGGATGGAACACCACGGCCGAGGCCGTTGTACTGGGATGGCTCATGCGGCACCCCGCACGCATCTCGCCGGTCATCGGCACCAGCAACCCGGCCCGGATTGCCGCCTGTGCGGATGCTCCGCGCATTGCCGCCGAGATGTCGCGGGAGGCCTGGTACGCGCTGTGGACGGAAGCTCGCGGTGCCGCCATGCCCTAGCGCCGAGCTGGAACGGCCAGCCGGTCTTCCGGAAACTAGGCCCGGACCATCCGCAGCAACCGGGCGAAGATGCCCTCGCCGTCGTCGGCGATGCCGTCATGGTGGAAATCAGCGGTTTCCCAAACATGTAGACCCTGAACGGCGCCGGCAGTAGCCAACGAAATCCCCCGGTCCACGAAAATATCGTCTGTGTAGACAGCTGCGGCCGCAGGAACAGTGTTGCGGGAGAGTTGGTCCAGATCGTAGAGCGCGCCCCAGCCTTCGGTGCGGGCGGCCAAGACTTCGGCAAGTTCCCGTAGTGGCATAAGAGCCGGGTCCTGCTCGAAGTACCAGGGATAGATGGCCTCGCCGGTCAGCAACGGTTCCGGCGCTGCGGGGTGAAAATCTGGATTCTGGGCCAGAACACGATCGGCTGCCCAATTACTGGCCTCGCCCTGCACATAAATCGACTCGTGCATCAGGGCGTAGAGCGGATTTACCGCCCGGCTCACGTAGGCGGAAACATTGCTAAGGAACGAGTCCGAGAGGCGTGCGCCGTCGAGCGTTTCAATGAACGCGTCCTCCAGCACAAAGTGCAGGGCGTCAAAACGCGTGTTGCCGCCGAGGTAGTTGCCCAGCATCTGCACGCGCTCGGCCGTGAGTCGCTCACCGCTCGGGAGGAACTCGGGCACCTGGCCAACGTGGCGGACGATTCTCGTCACCAGTTCCCGATCGCCGGGGTACTTTGCGAAGTACTCGGCGTTGCGCCGGCGCAGTCGCTCAAAGGTGGCCTGATAGACCTGATCGGCTGGTCCTGAAAGCGGGCCAAGGCCACCGGTGATGAGAGCCTCCTTGAGGCCTTCGGGGGCAAACGACAAGTACGTCAGGGCGCAGAATCCGCCGTAGCTTTGACCAAAAATGCTCCAGGGGTCGGACCCCAGAGACTTCCTGATGAGCTCGGCGTCGGCCACAATGTCCGTAGCGCGGAAGTGTTGCAGGTAATCAGCCTGGGCCGCAGTGTCCCCAATGAGGGGAAGAGTCTGGCGGTTAGCGGGAGTGGATAGCCCGGTTCCGCGCTGGTCGAGCATGAGGATGCGGAAATCCGTCGCAGCTTCCCTGAGCCAACCGTTGAGGCCTGTTGGTCGGTTTCCCTTGCCGCCGGGACCGCCCTGCAGGAACAGCAACCACGGCAGGCCGTCCTGGTCTGGGTCGCTAAACTCACGGGCAAAGATCTTAATGGCCGGACCGGCTGGATTGGCGTGGTCCAGGGGAGCGGAGAACCAGTGATCCTGCACGCGAAGTCCACGGACCACGTACGGTGCAGCTGCCGTCACGCTGTTGCCCCGAAAGATGCCGATCCAACCTCAGAAGTAGACGCGCCGAATACATCCAGAGCAGCGCCGTCAAGACGGAATACCGACCAGCCGTCCATGGCTTCAGCGCCTAGGGACTTGTAGAAGTTAATGGAGGGCTGGTTCCAGTCCAGCACGCTCCATTCAACTCGGGCGTAGCCGCGCTCCACGGCGATCTTGGCCAATTCTCGCAACAAGATTTTGCCGTAGCCGCCGCCACGGGCCTCGGGCCGCACATACAGGTCCTCGAGGTGAATCCCGTGCGTCCCTTCCCACGTTGAATAATTCAGGAACCACAGGGCAAAGCCCACAATGGGTTCGCCCTCGGTGGGTGAATCCACGACGTGGGCGAACACCTGGGGGTTCTCACCAAAGAGGCTTGCGTGGAGCATCTCTACGGTGTTCTTGACAGCATCCGGCTCTTTTTCATAAACAGCCAGATCGTGGATCATGCCAAGGATTGCGGGGACATCGGCGGGCACGGCAGTTCGAAGCAAACTCATGGATCGAGCTTATCGTGCACCTTACATTTGGCTGAATTCCTTGAAAACCACGACGGCGGAGCCCGCTTCGTTGGAAGCGTCCAGATCCACCGTGGCGGTCATGAACCAATCGTTGTTGCCTTCCGGATCGACGATGGTCTGGCGTACAGCCCAGGAGTCGGCAGACGGGTTGATGTGCAGCAGCGACGGGCCGCGAGCTGCCGGGCCGGACTCAATGAACTCGTGTTCGTCCCAATACGCGTCCAGGGCGTCGGCCCAGCGATCGGCACTCCATCCGTGGTCGCCGTCGAGCGCTCCCAAGGCTTCAAAGTCGTCATCGGCAGCCAATTCGACGCGGCGGAACATCTCGTTTCGGACCATAACCCGGAAGGCCCGTGCGTTGTCGGTGAGACGCGGCGGGGCCGGCGGCAGGGCCGTTTCCTCCACGACGTCCGCACTGTCACCACTGGTCATCTTTTCCCATTCGTCCAGGAGGCTGGAGTCAACCTGGCGGACAAGCTCGCCGAGCCAGGAGATGATGTCCTCGAGGTCTTCGCGCAGGGCATCCTGCGGAACGGTCTGGCGCAGCGCCTTGTAAGCGTCGGTCAGATAGCGCAGCACGATCCCCTCGGAGCGGGCCAGCGAGTAGTACTGGACGTATTCGCCGAAGTTCATGGCGCGCTCATACATGTCGCGAATGATCGACTT
>JBKKBD010000008.1:0-18473 GCA_046714315.1 Specibacter sp. | reverse complement strand
CCGCATGCAGGGTTTCAAGTTCGGCCTCGGTGGCGGTGAAGTTCATGGGCGCGAATGTGTCCCACTCGCTGGCCGCCTCATAGCGTTCGGCCACGGCGTGCGGCAGATCCCCGCGAAGACCCTCCGTCGCTGACCACTCGCCGGCCGAAACGGCATTAACCCAGGTGGGATCCGCCGTCGGGCGGGCGGGGAGGTACTGCGCTTGGGGGTAGTGGGCGTGCCCGCCCATGGCGTAGGGCAGGTAGTGGAAGTAGTACTCGCCGGGGCCGTCAATCGGTTCAAAGGTAAATGTTCCACTGGCCTTGGTGAGTTCGCCTGCCAACACGTTGCCCACGCGGGCTCCGGTGGCTGCAGAGACCACAATGACGTCCACGTTGGCTGGCTTGGCATCTTGCCTGCGCCACGGCAGGGTTGCGGCGGCGGCGCGGCACCCTTCCGGCAGGCCTTCCAGTGAAACTACGATGCGGTGGTTGCCGTAGAGCAACTTGTCCCAGCGGCCAATGCCGCAGCTCAGTTCGGGGTGCAGGCGGGGTGCCTCGGTCAAGGTGGACGTGGCGGGTGCCGGGGTGGGCATGCGGAACAACTCCAAGGGTATCGACAGTGATACTCAATCCTTGCGTGAATCTTCATGATTGCAAAGCGCTATTACGATTCATAATCATTCATATTGCGTCCGTGGCATGAAAAAGGAGCCGCAACCCCGGTGGGGGTTGCGGCTCCTCATTTGATGCGCTGGTTAGCCTTCGACGCCGAGCGTCTTCAGGATCAGCTCGCGTACGCGGCCGGCGTCGGCCTGGCCGCGCGTAACCTTCATGACGCCGCCAACAATGGCACCAACAGCCTGAACCTTGCCACCACGGATCTTGTCCGCAACGTCGGGCTGGGCAGCGAGGGCTTCGTCAATCGCGGTCTGCAGCGCGCCGTCATCGGAGACCACGGCGAGGCCGCGCTTGGCCACAACCTCGGTGGGCGTACCTTCACCCTCGAGGACGCCGTCGAGCACCTTGCGGGCCAGCTTGTCATTGATGGCACCGGACGCGATGAGCTTCTCGATCTCCACCACGACGGCGGGGCTGACGCCCAGCTCGGCGGGGTCGACGTCGGCCAGCTTGGCGCGGCGGGCAATCTCGCCCATCCACCACTTGCGGGCAGCCGCAGCCGTGGCGCCGGCGGCAATTGTCTCTTCGATTTCGTCCATGAGACCGGCGTTGACAACGTCACGGAACTCCAGGTCCGTGTAGCCCCAGTCGGCCTGCAGGCGCTTACGTCGCTCGGCCGGTGGCTCGGGCAGGCGGGAACGCAGTTCCTCAACCCACTCGGGCGTGGTCACAATGGGAACCAGATCAGGTTCGGGGAAGTAACGGTAGTCGTCGGCGTCGGACTTGGGGCGCCCGGACGTTGTGGACTTGGTGTCCTCGTGCCAGTGGCGGGTTTCCTGCGTGATAGCCACACCGGAATCCAAAACCGCAGCGTGGCGCTGGATTTCAAACTTCACGGCGTTTTCGACGGCGCGCAACGAGTTCACGTTCTTCGTCTCGGTACGGGTACCGAGCTTCTCCTGGCCGTGCGGGCGCAGTGAGACGTTGGCGTCGCAACGGACGTTGCCGTGCTCCATCTTGGCCTCAGAAACGCCCAGGTTCTTCACGATTTCGCGGATGGCGGCGACGTAAGCCTTGGCCAGCTCCGGGGCGCGGGAACCGGCCCCTTCAATGGTCTTGGTGACGATTTCCACCAGCGGTACGCCGGAGCGGTTGTAGTCAACGAGGGAGAAGTCGGCACCCTGGATACGTCCGGTGGAACCACCCATGTGGGTCAGCTTTCCGGCGTCCTCTTCCATGTGGGCGCGTTCAATCTCGACATGGAAGACGGTGCCGTCCTCGAGCTCGATGTCGATCCAGCCGTCGTAGCAGATGGGGTCATCGTACTGGGACGTCTGGAAGTTCTTCGGAGTGTCCGGGTAGAAGTACTGCTTACGCGCAAACGTGCTGTGCGGGGCGATCTTGCAGTTCAGTGCCAAGCCGATCAGGATCGAGGACTCGACAGCCTTCTTGTTGACAACCGGCAGCACGCCGGGCAGGCCCAGGCACACCTCGTTGACGTTCGTGTTGGGCTCGTCGCCAAACACGTTCGGGGCGGAGGAGAACATCTTGGTCTTGGTGTTCAGCTCAACGTGAACCTCGAACCCGAGAACGGGTTCGTACTTTTCCATGGCTTCTTCGAAGCTCAGAATGGTGTCAACGCTCATTAGTTAGCCTCCTCGGCTGCAACAGCTGTGGTAGCGATTTCGGGGGCCTGGTTCAGCATGGGGCCGCCCCACTTCGCCTCAAGCAGGGATTCCAAAACAGCACCTACGCGGTAAACGCGGGCGTCCTCGCGGGCCGGAGCCAGCAACTGGATACCAACGGGCAAGCCGTCTTCATCGGCCAGACCGCCGGGCAGGGTCAGACCGGGGATGCCTGCCAGGTTTGCCGGGATCGTGGCAACGTCCTGCAGGTACATGGACAAGGGATCATCGAGCTTCTCGCCGAGTTTGAACGCCGTGGTGGGCGTCGTCGGGGAGATCAGCACGTCAACCTGGGCAAACGCAGCCTCGAAGTCGCGCTGCACTAGGGTGCGGACGCGCTGCGCGGAGCCGTAGTAAGCATCGTAGTAACCGGCGCTCAGGGCGTAGGTACCCAGGATGATGCGGCGCTTGACCTCGTCGCCGAAACCGGCGGCGCGGGTGGCACCCATGACGCGCTCGATGGTGAGCGGACCTTCGGTGGGCAGGGTACGCAAACCGAAGCGGACGCCGTCGAACTTTGCAAGGTTGGAAGAGGCCTCGCTAGGCATGATCAGGTAGTAGGCGCCCAGGGCGTAACCAAAGTTGGGGCAGGAAACCTCGACGATTTCAGCACCTGCTTCGCGCAAGAGTTCCAGGGATTCGTTGAAACGGTTTTCAACACCGGCCTGGAAGCCTTCGCCGTGCAGTTCCTTGATGATGCCGATCTTCATGCCCTTGACGTTGCCAATGCGGGCGGCGTCGGCCAGTCCGGTGGAGGGGTCCGTCAGGGAGGTGGAGTCCTTGGCGTCGTAGCCGCCGATGACTTCCTGCAACAGTGCGGAGTCAAGAACTGTGCGCGATACCGGGCCGATCTGATCCAGCGAGGACGCCATGGCGATGGCGCCGTAACGCGAAACCGCGCCATAGGTGGGCTTGACACCAACGGTTCCGGTGACTGAACCGGGCTGGCGGATGGAACCACCGGTGTCGGTTCCGAGCGCCAGCGGAGCTTCGAAGGAGGCAACGGCGGCGGCGGAACCGCCACCTGAACCGCCGGGGATCCGGTCAAGATCCCAGGGGTTGCGGGTGACGCCGTACGCGGAGTGCTCCGTGGAGGAACCCATGGCAAATTCGTCAAGGTTGGTCTTGCCCAGCATCGGCATGCGTGCTGCACGGATCTTCTCGATGACGGTTGCATCGTAGGGGCTCATCCAGCCCTCAAGGATCTTCGAGGCGGCCGTGGTGGGCTGACCCTTCGTGACAATGAGGTCCTTGATGGCGATGGGCACGCCGGCGAGTTCGTGGAGTTCTTCACCGGCAGCGCGGCGGGCATCCACATCGGCAGCAACTGCGAGCGCTTCCTCGGCGTTAACGTGCAGGAACGCGTGTATTCCGCGTTCACCGCCGTCGATCTCGGCAATGCGGTCGAGGTGGGCCTGGACCAGCTCAACGGAGGTTACTTCTCCGGCGGCGAGCATGGCGGCCATTTTGGCCGCGCTGGAACGGATCAAATCAGATGCACTCATGGATTAGCTCTCCTCCAGAATTGCCGGAACCTTGAAGCGGCCGGAAGCAGCATCGGGCGCCCCGGACAGGGCTTCGTCAACAGTCAAGACATGGCCAACCACGTCTTCGCGCATGACATTAGTCAGCGGAATCGGGTGTGAGGTGGCGGGAACATCCGCCCCTGCAGCCTCGCTGACGCTCTTGATTGAATCCACAATCACTGCCAGCTCAGTGGCCATGCGGTCCAGTTCGTCGTCGCTCATCTCGATGTGAGCCAGTTGCGCCAAATGCGCCACGTCGTCACGGTTGATCGCAGCCATGGATCTCCCCTACAAAAAAGAAAAAAGTTATCCCCACTAGCTTATCGTTCTAACGCAGGATGATTTGTCCTGTGCTGCAGGATAACTATCTCGTTGCCCACACCGTGGCGGTGTGGGCAACGCCTTAGCCGTTAGCGCTGGGCGACGAGCTCAATTTCCACCTTCATGGCGGCGTCCAGGAAAGGCAGCACGTGGACCAGTGCCATGGTGGGGCGAATCTCGCCAAAGACCTCGCCATGGGCCCGGCCAGCTTCTTCCCAAGCGCCGATGTCCGTCAAGTAAATCTTGGACTGCACGACGTCGGCAAAGGAGAATCCGGCCTCGGCCAGTACGGCCTCGAGCTTGCTCAGGATGTAGGCGCTCTGGTCATAGAACCCCTCGCCCACAACCGTCCCGTCCGGGCCCGCAGCCGAGGTCGCGGAAATGTACAGGGTGTCGTTGACCTGCACGGCGCGGGAGTAGCCAAGGGTCTTTTCCCAGCTGGAGCCGGAACCGTAGATTTTGCGCACGTCAGTGTCCTTTATGTTGTGGGGCATTGCCCCCGAAGGGTGGAGCCACCACTATAAATGAAGGACATCGCGGCTGTGCAGTTCATTGCGGTTTTCGACGATACTGCGATTGCTTTCGATGCCGAGGGGCCTTTACAGTTCCATGCGGTACACGCGAAGCATTTTGCCGTTCTCCGGGATGGGCCAATCGCGTTCCGGCACCCGCGTGAATCCAAGTTTTTGGTACAGCGCGTGGGCGGTGTGCCAGTCGTCTCCGGTGGTCAGGCTGACGGCCGTGATGCCCTCTGTGGCGCGGGCCTTCTCTAGAATCCAGGCCACCATGGCCTTTCCGGCACCGCTGCGCTGAACCTTGGGGTCCACCACGAGCAAACGGAATTCCAGCTCATCTTCAAGTGCGATGTCCGCCCATACATCGCCGTAGACGGCAAGCGTTGCGGAGCCGATGACCACGCCGTCGCGTTCGGCCACGATCATGGGCGCCACCGCCGCCCGCTCTTCGACACGCATGATCTGCTTCATGTAGGGGTAGTCGGCGCTGTCGAAGTACCCCGCGCCTAGGTAGGCATCGGCCGTAATCCGGGCAACGGCGTCGTAATCGGCTTCGATGATGGGGCGGACTGCAATGCTCATGCGTTGTTGATTCCTGGATCGAGAGGGAGTTTCAAGTTAAGGGCCGGGGCCACATCCATTTTCCACCACGAACTCCTTCCTTCCAATTCTCTTAGGCAGCACCTGCGGGCAACCAGCTCGGGTCCAATTCTCTTAAGCAGCACCTGTGGGTTGCGAGGCCAAACACCCACCGGTGCTGCTTAAGAGAATCGGGCTGGTCGTTGCAACCCGCAGGAGCTGCTTAATGGATCCCCCATGGCGGCGCGACCTTATCCCCTAGCTGTGGATAACCCCGAACACGCACAGAGATTTCGGATCAAACTTGAATCATGGCTACCCGAACCAAACTTCCCGGCTACTTGGCATGGCGCTCCTTCACCTACCGGGAGGGCCTAGCCGCCGGCGCCACACCCAGCAGGATGCGAGCGAAGGACCTTTCCAGCCCCAGCCGTCAGATCCGGGTGCCACAAGGAAAACCGCAGGGCTTGCTGGACCGGGTTCGCCCGTACACGGAGCTAAGCATGGGTGGCACAGTCTCGCATGTGACCGCTGCCCAACTCCACGGGATGCCACTGCCGTGGTTCGATGACGAAATCAGAACAGTTCATCTGTCCAGACCTGCCGGTTCAGTACAGCCTCGCCGCAAGCATGTGACGGGGCACAGCATGCGCCTTCCCGCGGCTGACATCACGAACATCGGCGGAGTTCCCATCACCACCCCTGCCCGGACCTTTCTGGATCTGGCCACAATTCTTGACCTGGACGAGCTGATCGCTGTGGCCGATTTCCTCGTCTGCGAGCACGAGCGGCCCTTTGAACCGCGAAAGTTCCCCATCGTTTCAGCAGAAGAGCTCCGCTCATTCATCGCCAATAAACGCCATGTACCCGGGCTGGGCAAGGCGAGGGCTGCCGTGGAATTGATGAGAGTGGGCGTGGACTCACCGAGGGAAACGCGTCTGCGACTCATCCTCCAACGCGCTGGGCTACCCGAATTCACCACCAATTATGCTATTTCCGGAGATCCCGATGTCTGGCCCGATCTGGCCTGCAAGAAATACCAGACCTGTGCCGAGTACGAGGGCGACATTCACAAAACATCCCAGAAACAGCTGTTCGACCGCAACCGCGACGAACGCACAGCTGCCCGCGGCTGGCGCCAGGTAAAAATCTACAAAGCAGACATGGATCGCGGCGACGCTCACGTTGTAGCAATGGTCGAAACCGCACTCCGACAACAAGGCTGGAGTTCTGGCTAGCTTCTACTGCCAGCCCGGCAAAGCCCAGCCGAACCCTTGTGCCGGCACGTCAGTTTCTGACACAACCCCGGATATCTGCATGGCCGGCGGCAGCCTCAGGCCTGGCCCCCACCGGGTTTCCTCCGGCAGCAGCGCGACATTCCCCAGCGAAGGTACCGGCGCGTGCGGATCCGACGGCCCGGACTTCGTCAATTCCACGGCTGTCCGGGCCAGCGACAGCCGGGCGTTGCGAACTGTCCCGCCCAGCCGGTCACGCCACGCGTTGATGGCCGCCGCGGCGCAGAGATATCCCGTTGCGTGATCCAGCGCCTGGACAGGGAGCGGACGTGGCGTGCCCTCCTCCAATGTGTCCTGCCCGAAATGCATCATCCCGGTGTGGGCAATCCCGCAACTCATCTGCACCAGTGAGTCGAAGCCGCGTCGGTTGGCCCACGGACCGCTCCATCCGTACGCGTCCAGGGCAACGTTGACCAGATGCGGGTACCTGCTAGCCAGCTCAGCATCACTCAACCCCAACGCATCCAGCGCATCCGCTCGGTAGCCGTGAATGAAAATATCGGCCCCGGCCAACAAGGTGTGCAACGCAGACAATCCCTCAGCGGTTTTCAGGTCCAGGCTGGCACACCGCTTGCCCACCGTCATCTCGGCCTCCAGAGCAGCCTCGGCCCAATCCGGCGGGTCAATTCGCAGCACCTGAGCGCCATACATCGCCATGAAGCGTGTCGCCACCGGACCCGCAATAACCCGGGTCAGATCAAGCACCCGCACCCCTGTCAAAGGTCGCCGCGCAGTGGCGGGCCTGGAGCGGGAGGAGGCCCCGGCGTCGTCCCTTATATCTGGAACGGCTCGCGGATCACCCCAGGCAATCAAGGGTTCCGCGGCCACTGCTCTCCCCTGCGGGTGCTGCCGCCATTCCTCGGGCGAGCGCATCAGCGCCGCACAGCCGTTCGCCGCGACCACCGCGTTTTCCAGGGCCTCCCCATTCCAATGCACGACGGCGGCAGCCACCGTTGCGCGGTCGGCGCCAGCTTCCAGCCCGAGCACCTGCAGGGCCGCGGCACGATGATGGGCCGCGTTGGTGTGCAGGCGGATCCAGCCATCGGCGCACGGATAGTCGCCAGCGATGGCATCCCAGATCGGCGGCAGCTCCCAGCCAACCGGCGTGAACGACATGCCAAACCACAGGGAGGCCAGGTTCCTGTCCAGCGAAATAGTGGATGGGCCGGCACCATGGTGCACGGCCAGCCGGGCCACGGCTGCGGCCGCCTCCCCCATGGCGGAGACGGCCAGCCCGGTCACGTCAAAGGCCGCAGACAAGGTTTCACCACCGGTGGTTGTCACTCCATGCGGCGGCTTGAACTTTCCGTTGTTCACGTCCATGGCACCACAGTACGCCCGCGCTCTGGGAGCATGACTGGGTACCCGCTAGCGCTCGTGTAACAGGTCCAGCGCGTGCTTTTCAACGTAGTCCAGCGCCAGCCGCACGGCGCCGAGGGTGACGATGGCGTCCCCAAGGGTGGAGACTTCAACCCGCGGCGGTTTGGGCATGAATTCAGCCAGCTCAGCTCGAAGGGGTTTGAGTAACACCGACGACGCCGCCGCGACAGCACCGCCGATGACCACCAGTTCCGGGTCCACGATGGTTGCGGTCAAGGCGATGACACGGGCCATGCGCCTGGCAATGTCATCAAGTATCTTCTGGGCGATCTTGTCGCCTCCGGCGGCGGCTGCAAAGACGACCTCCGCCGTTATCCCCTCACCATTTTTTCCGGCCATAGCGGACAACGTTGTCTTGGGCGAGCCGTTCTTGCTGGCTGCGATGGCCATGTCGCGGGCCAGGACGGCGATGCCTTCCGGCGTGCCCACACCGTCCACCAGTTGCAGTATTCCCACCTCACCGCCGCGCCCGGACGCCCCGTGCAGCAGCCGTCCGGATTCCATCAGCCCAAAGCCAATGCGGTCGCCAGCCAGCATGACAGCGAGGTCGTCGGATCCGGCACCAACGCCCATCCAGCGTTCAGCCATGACGGCCAGATTGGCGTCATTGCCAAGCAGCACTGGCCAGCCGTAGCGAGCGTGCAAATCATCCGGGATGCCAATATCCAGGTGTTCCCAGAATTCCTGGCTGTGGGAAATGTTTCCGCGGCGGTCCACGGGTGCCGCGATACCCACCCCCGCAACCAGCACGGACTCCGGTGTTGCGCCGGCAACAGCTAAGGCTTTGCCGATGGCTGTATCAATGCTGGCCAGTCGCTCAGCGTCCGGGGCAGTGAATTCGGGCAGACTTTCGGTGGCCTTTGCCAAGATGGTGCCGCGAAGATCGGCCACCAGTGCCGTTGTCTTAGCAACGCCAACGTCTAGACCCACGACCACGCCGGCCCGGGCATCAAATTCAAAAACCCGCGCCGGGCGGCCTTTTTGGACCGCCATCTTTTGGGCAGGAAGTTCGCTGACCCAACCCGCCTTGATCAGGTCATCACAGACTGCTATCACCGTGGCCCGAGCGAGCCCGGTGGCTTCGATAAGGTCCGTGCCGGTCACTGCGCCGGTTCGGCGCATGACACCCAAAATGGCGCTCATATTGGTGTGCCGCAACTGCTGGGGTGTGTTTGCCGTGAGTTCCAAAATTTGCCCCTTGACGTGTGGCCCTGTGATGTACATAATACTAACAGTGCATAAATTTAGAGTCTAAATATAGAATGCAAATCATTATTTTGGGATACCCGCAACCAGTTGCAACTGTTCCAGCTCTGCCCACAAGAACAAGGGAGTTTTTTGATGAAGGCCGTTTCACCCTCCGCCCCAGGCTTAGCCCTGTGAGCCGCTCCGCCATCAGCCGCCGCAACTTGCTGGCGGTGGCAGGCATCGCCGCTGCTGCTCTGGCACTGCCAGCGTGCAGCAACGCCACGGCAGGCGCCGTCACCACGATCCGCTTGCAGCAGGGCAAGCCCGAAGTGGTGGACTACTTCAACGGCCTCATCAAGGACTTCGAAGCGAAGAACCCGGACATTCGCGTTGTGCAGGACTTCAACGGCGGCAACTGGGTTCCCGGCCTGATCCGTGACGACCCCGCCGATGTGGTGACAAACGCCTATTCCGTCACCGCCGCGGACTTTGCCAAGAAGGGCATCTTCGCCGATCTTTCCGATCTTCCGGCAGCAGCCATGGCCGATCCCAAGGCGCTGGAACTCATCAACTCCTTTGGCCAATACAAGGGCACGGAGCTCAGCGCCCTGCCGTTCTCCCTGGCAGCGGCCGGTGTCATCTACAACGTGGAGCTATTCAGCAAGCACAACGTGGCTGTGCCCACCACGTGGAGCGAGTTCCTCAACGCATGCCAGACGTTCTTGGCGGCCGGAATCACACCGATCTACGGGACGTTCAAGGACTCCTGGACCCTTGGCCAGCCCTACGGCTACGTCTCGGGCGGCTCGGTGGATTTGGCCGACTTCTTCTCCCGCATGCCCATGACGGCAGCGGATTTGAAGAACAATCCGGAAGTTTCCTTCACCGGCGATTTCAAGATTGCCACCGAGAAGTTCCTGCAGGTGCTCGGGTTCATGCAGAAGGACGCCGGCAGCCGCGCCTACACCGACGGGAACGCGGCCTTTGCCAAGGGCGGTTCCGCAATGTACATGCAGGGCCCCTGGGCGCTGTCGGAGCTGACCACCATCAACCCCGCTATCAAGGTGGGCACATTCCCCCTACCCATGAGCGAGGACCCCAGCGAAACCCAGGCCCAGGTCACCCTGGACATGACATTCTCCATCGCCCGCACCACACCGCGGATGGACGCTGCCAAGCGCTTTGTCAGCTACCTCATGGACCCGGCCGTGGTGAACGCCTACAACAACAAGTTCTCAGCCTTCTCCCCGCTCAAGGGCGCGGCGAAGACAACCAATGAGCAAGTTGCGGGTCTGCAACCGTTCATCACCGATGGCCAGTACTACCTCAATGTGACCAACTACTTCCCGCCGGCCATCACCCTGAACAACTACTTCCAAACGCTGGCGCTGAACAAGAACGCTGACGCATTCCTGACCACCCTCGACGACTCTTGGCACCGTGTTGCCGCCCGCAACGCCTAGATCTTCAAAGGAGAAAATCATGACTGCCCCCGCCATCGTCCGCGCAGCTGCGCCAGCTGACAGCGACACCGCCCAAAAGATCAACCACAAGAAACGCAAGGTTGACCCCACCTATTACTGGATGATCATTCCGGTCCTGGTCCTTTTCGCCATCTTCAGCACCATTCCGGCCTTGATTGGCGGATTCTTCAGTTTCACCAACTACGCCGGCTACGGCGACTGGAAAATGGTGGGCCTGCGGAACTTCCAAAACATCTTCACCGATCCGGAAATTCTTGCCTCCTACGCGTTCACCTTCTTCTTCGCCATCGTGGCAACCGTTGCGGTGAATGTGGTGGCCTTGCTGCTTGCTCTGGGCTTGAACTCAAAAATCAAGTTCAAGACCGGTATCCGAGGCATCTACTTCATCCCCATGGTGCTCTCCGGGCTCATCATCGCCTACGTGTTCAACTATCTGTTCTCCAACACCCTGCCCGGCATTGCAGACGCCCTTGGTATTGCACCCTTGGCCACGAGCATCCTGGCCAATGAGCAGTGGGCGTGGGCAGCCATCGTGTTTGTCACCGTATGGCAGGCCGCACCGGGGGCCACCATCATCTACTTGGCGGGCCTGCAAAGCATTTCCGAGGACGTCTATGAGGCGGCCTCCCTGGACGGGGCCGGGCCCTGGCGTCAGTTGCGCAGCATCTCCCTGCCGCTCATTGCCGGGTACGTGGTCATCAACATCATCCTGGGCTTCAAGGGCTACCTCGGTACCTATGAGGTCATCGTCGCCTTGACGGGCGGCGGCCCCGGTACGGCAACTCAGTCCGTTGCCATGCGCATCTTCTCTGGTTTTGCCGGCGGCGATTACTCGTACCAAATGGCAAACGCGATCATCTTCTTCATCATCACGCTCATCATTTCGCTGCTGCAGCTGCAAATCCTTCGCCGCCGGGAGGTCTCACTCTAATGACACTCACAACCACCACGCCTGTGGGCGATCTGCGCCCGGAACTCCACGGCCCGGCGAAACTGGATACGCCCCGCCCAGTCAAGGCCCGGCGCATCAACCGCGAGGGCTACAAGATCAACTGGTGGATGACGGCGCTGCTGCTGGTGGCATCCCTGACCATCCTGGTGCCGCTGTACTTCACCATCAGCATGGCCCTGAAGTCGCCCGAACAGGCAGCCTCCGGCACCGGCTTTGCCTGGCCCAGCGATCCGCACTGGGAGAACTTCGCCCAGGCGTTTGAAATGACCAATTACCCGGCCGCGTTCATGTCCACTGCCTTCATCACCGTCATCTCCGTGCTGGGTGCCCTGGCCGCGAGCTCCATGGTGGCGTACGCCATTGTGCGCAACTGGGACAAGAAGTTCTTCCGGCTCTCCTACATCTACTTTCTCTCCGCCATGTTTGTGCCGTTCCCTGTGGTGATCCTGCCACTGATCAAGCAGACAGCCATGTTTGGCCTGGACAATCCGCTGGGTGTTGCCTTCATTCACATTGTGGGCGGCATTTCCTTCAACTCGCTGCTGTTCATCGCCTTTCTGCGCTCCATCCCGATTGAGCTGGAGGAGGCGGCAAGGCTCGACGGCGCCAGCACCTGGCAGACATTCCGCAAGGTCATCTTCCCCCTCCTTGCGCCGATGAGCGCCACCGTGGGCATCTTCGCCTTTCTTGGTTCTTGGAACGACTTCCTGCTCCCCCAAATGCTGATTGCCGATCCTGCCCTGCAAACCCTGCCGGTGGTCCAGCAACTGTTCCAGGGCCAGTTCAACACCAACTATTCGCTAGCCTTCGCCTCCTATCTGATGGCTCTGGCACCCACCCTGCTCGTTTACCTGTTCGCCCAGCGCTGGATCATGTCCGGCGTGATGCGCGGCGCAGTCAAATAGCACAGTCAAATAGCACTCCCCCGTTCTTCAACGTTTTCCAAACCACTACACACACGAAGGAATACACCATGACCGTTTCCCCGCTTTCCGTGCTGAACGCCGACACGCTGGCCACCGATCCCAACTGGTGGCGCCAGGCCGCCGTGTACCAGATCTACCCGCGCAGCTTCTACGACGCCAACGCCGACGGCCTCGGTGACATCAAGGGCATCACCGCCAAGGTGCCGTACTTGAAGGAACTGGGTCTGGACGCCGTGTGGCTCAGCCC
This sequence comes from Specibacter sp., assembly GCA_046714315.1. Lineage (GTDB taxonomy): Bacteria > Actinomycetota > Actinomycetes > Actinomycetales > Micrococcaceae > Specibacter. The sequence goes on along the minus strand of JBKKBD010000008.1, from coordinate 5,776 downwards.
GTTCTACCCCTCCGAACTGGCCGACGGCGGCTACGACGTTGCCGATTACCGCAACGTTGACCCGCGTCTGGGCACCCTGGCCGACTTTGCCGAGATGACCGCCGCCATCCACGAAGCCGGCATGAAGCTTATCGTGGACATCGTCCCCAACCACTCCTCGGACCAGCACGCCTGGTTCCAGGAAGCCCTTGCCGCCGAGAAGGGTTCCGCTGCCCGGTCCCGCTACATCTTCCGCGACGGCCAGGGCACCAACGGCGAGCTTCCGCCGTCGGACTGGGGCTCCATCTTTGGCGGCCCGGCCTGGACCCAGGTGCCGGATGGCCAGTGGTACCTGCACCTCTTCGCCTCCGAGCAGCCCGACTTCAACTGGGACAACCGCGAAGTCCGCGACGATTTCCTTACGACCCTTCGCTTCTGGTCGGACCGGGGCGTGGACGGTTTCCGCATCGACGTGGCCCATGCACTCTCCAAGGACCTGTCCGAGCCGCTGCCGAACAAGGCGGAATTGCAGCGCCTGGAAAAGCTGCACAACGGCTCCAACCCGCTGTGGGACCGCGACCAGGTCCACGAGATCTACGCCGAATGGCGTACCTTGTTCAACGAGTACAACCCGCCGCGCACGGCCGTTGCAGAGGCCTGGGTGGACCAGTCCCGCCGCGCCCGCTACGCATCCCTGGACAGCCTTGGCCAGGCCTTCAACTTCGACCTGCTCATGGCCGACTTTGACGCCACCTCTTTCGCTGAAATCGTGACGAAGAACCTGGCCGAGTCCGCCGCCACCGGCGCCTCCTCCACCTGGGTGTTCTCCAACCACGACGTGGTCCGCCACGCCACCCGCTACGGTCTGCCCAAGCTTGCTGACGCCGAGAAGACCCAGGACGGCAAGGCTTGGCTCCTGGCCGGCGGCGACGAGACCGAGCTGGACCGCGAGCTGGGCCTGCGCCGGGCCCGCGCAGCAACCCTGTTCATGCTGGGCCTGCCCGGCTCCGCATACCTGTACCAGGGTGAGGAATTGGGCCTGCACGAGGTGGCCCACATTGCCGACGCCGACCGCCAGGACCCGGCATTCTTCCGCAACACCGGCATCGAAGTGGGCCGCGACGGCTGCCGCGTGCCTCTGCCCTGGACCAGTACAGACACCTCCTTCGGCTTCGGCGAGGCCGCTGCGCACCTGCCGCAGCCGGCCTGGTTTGCCGAGCACGCAGTCTCCGCCCAGGACACAGAAGAAGGCTCAACTCTGGATCTCTACCGCGATGCCTTGGCCCTGCGCCGCCAGTTGCAGACCGATGAGGAACTGGACTGGATCGCAAATGCCAACGCGGACGTGCTGCACTTTGCCCGCCCCAACGGCTGGAATGTAGTGACCAACTTTGGCAATACCGCCGTCGTGCTTCCTGTAGGGACTGTTGCAGTGAGTAGCGTTCCCTTGGAAGATGGCAAGCTGCCCGCGAACGCCACGGCCTGGCTGGTCTCCTAGTCCCCAACCGCGCCCCCTCGTAAGTCTGCCGCCCACCCCATCTCTGGGGCGGGCGGCAGCGCCCGTTTCAGCACATCCCCCACAGCAAGGAAGACCCATGGAATCAACATCCCGCGAAGCCCTGCGGCTAGGCATCGACATTGGCGGTACCGCCATCAAGTACGGCGTAGTGAATACAGCCACCGGAAACCTGGCCAACCCCATCGCGCAGCTGCCCACACCGAATCCCGCAACACCCGACTCCGTGGCACGGGCCCTCCAAGCCGTACTGGCAGATGTTCAACAATGGGAAGTGGCCCCGCACCCCGATACTGCCGTAGGGGTCGCCTTCCCCGCCATCATCCGCCGCGGCACCGCCTGCTCGGCGGCCAACATCAGCGACGAGTGGATTGGGCAACAGGTCAACAATTTCCTAGGCGTTGCCCTGAACAGGGAAGTCCGGGTCATCAACGACGCCGATGCCGCCGGTTTTGCCGAGGCCGCCCAAGGCGCCGGGAAAGGCCAGGCCGGGACGGTTCTGGTCCTGACGCTTGGCACCGGCATCGGTTCGGCCATGGTTGTGGACGGGACGCTCGTGCCCAACTTTGAGCTGGGCCATCTGGAGATGGGTGGCGAGAAGGCAGAGGCCAGCACCTCAGCCGTGGCCCGTGAACGCGACGGATTAACCTGGCAGGAGTACTCGCTCAGGCTGCAGGACTATCTCACGCACGTTGAGTTCCTCTTCTCCCCCGAGCTGATCATCCTGGGTGGCGGAATCTCGGTGCGGCATGAGGAATTCCTGCCCCAGTTGCGGCTGGAAACACCCGTGCGCCCGGCGCAATTGAACAACACGGCAGGGGTCGTCGGAGCCGCACTGACGGTTGTCTAGGCTGCGCTACTCCTCCGGCGCGAAGCTTCCTTCAAGTCCGGGGACGCAGGCGCCGGTCCAAACTGACAGAACCTCTTCCCGGGTGGGCAGCCCGTTGATGGCAGGACTCAGCACGGGACGGTGCACCCAGGCTCCGGCCTCCTCGGCAATGAGTCCGCCTGCGGCAAAATCGTGTTCAAACAAGCCATATTCCAGGTACGCATCCACCGATCCCTCGGCCACGGCACACAGCTCCAGCGCGGCGGAGCCCAGGCGGCGGAAGTCGCCAAAGTTGTCCATGCGCCCGTCCAATTCGGAAACCAGCCGGCGCCGAACCACGGGATCATACGTCAGGGCCGTGGACAACAGGGTTCCGCCCCGAGTCTCCGTAGGACCGTTCAACGGGCGCACCGATTGGACGCCGTCGGCCCGGATCTCATCGAGCCACGCGCCACCACCTAACGAGGCAAAGTACACCCGGCGCAGAGCAGGTGCGTTTACAACACCGGCCACCCATTCCCCGCTGGGCGCCATCACGGCCACAGAGGTGCCGTAGTAAGCGATGTTGCGGATGTAATTCATGGTGCCATCGAGCGGGTCAATGCTCCACCGGTACCCGGAAGGCTCCGCGGGAAGGGCCGGTGCCAGCTCTTCGCCGGTGATGACGTCGTGCGGACGGGCATCGCTGATGACGGCCCGGACAGCCCGTTCGGCAGCCAGGTCAAAGGCCGTGACCCAATCGGCGTCGGACGATTTTTCCGTGGCACCAAAGCCTGCCGGGTCCCGGGCAGCAAGCACGGCGGCCCCGGCGGCAGCGGCCCGCAGGGCCACCTCCAGAAGTTCATCAACGCTTACGGCATGCGCGGTCATGGTGATCCTTTGCTTCGGGGGTTGAATGACGTTATTCGACAGTCACTTCGGCAGGTGCATCCGCAGGCACAGCGCCAGCCTCAGGGGCAGGCACCGGTCCGGTGGACAGGAGCGCGATAAAGGCTTCCTCATCCAGGACGGGGATGCCCAGCGATTCGGCCTTGTCTAGCTTGGTTCCGGCTGCTTCTCCGGCCACCACATAGGAGGTGTTCTTGGAGACTGAACCGGCTGCCTTGCCGCCGCGGGTGATGATGGCTTCCTTGGCCTCGTCCCGGCTTAGGGTTGGCAGCGTTCCCGTCACCACAATCGTGAGCCCTTCGAGGGTGCGCGGCATGGATTCATCCACGGCGTCGGCCATGAGGACCCCTGCCGTGGCCCACGCCTCAATGATCTCCTGATGCCAGTCAACAGCAAACCACTCGATCAAGGCCTCAGCAATAATGCCGCCAACACCGTCAACATTGGCCAGCTGCTCGCGGGCATCGGGGGCCAGAAGCGCTTCCTGGATGGCCGCCATCGTGCCATAGCGGGTGGCCAGGGCACGCGAGGCCGTGGGTCCAACATGCCGGATCGAGAACGCGACCAGCACCCGCCACAGCGGCGCCTTCTTGGCCTTTTCCAGCTCCTCATACAATTTCTCGGTGGTCTTGGTGGGCACCGAAGGCTTCTTGGCCGTGGCCTTCGTGTAGAAATACGGCACCTGTTGGAATTTCCCGGTACCTTCACCCTTGGATCGGATTTCACGCCAAACCACGACGCCGGACAGGTCAAGTTCTGCGATCGAGAAGACTTGCGCTTCACTCACCAAGGGCCCCGGGCCTGCCGGTGCAATGACGCCGTTGTTCTCGGCCGGGTCCGAACCCGGTCCGGAGGTCAGGGCCACGGCGGCCTCATAACCCAACGCCTCAATGTCGAAGCCACCTCGCCCGGCCAAGTGGGCCACGCGCTCGGTCAGCTGAATGGGACAGGATTTGGTATTGGGGCAGCGGATATCAATGTCGCCGTCCTTGGCGGGTGCCAATTCGGTGCCACATGACGGGCAGTGTGTTGGCATGACGAACTCGCGCACGGGCGGATCCTGCAGCTCACGCAAGGCCATGACGGGGCCAACGATTTCCGGAATAACGTCCCCGGCCTTGCGCAGCACCACCACATCACCAATCATGACGCCCTTGGCCTTGACCACGTCCTGGTTGTGCAAGGTGGCTCGTTCAACCGTTGAGCCGGCAACTTTCACCGGTTCCATGATGCCGAACGGCGTGACACGACCGGTTCTACCAACCTGAACTTGAATGTCCAGCAGCTTGGTGTGTACTTCTTCCGGCGGGTACTTGTATGCCACGGACCAGCGCGGCACGCGTGAGGTGTGGCCCAGTTCGCGTTGCGTGGCCAGATCGTCCACCTTGACTACGATGCCGTCAATCTCGTGGATGAGATCGTGCCGGTGCTCACCGTAGTAGGCGATGAATTCCATGACCTGGGCCAGCGTGGACACGACCTTGTAGTACGGGCTGATGGGCATGCCCCACGATTTCAGGAGCTCATAGGTGTCAGACTGCGTTGCGGTGCTCAGGCCCTCACGTGCGCCAATGCCGTGGACGTACATGCTCAACGGCCGCTTTGCCGTCTCCGCCGGGTCCTTCTGGCGCAGCGAACCAGCCGCGGAATTCCGGGGGTTCGCAAAGGGTGCCTTGCCGGCCGCAACCATCTTCTCGTTCAGCTCAGCGAAGTCCTTGGAGGCGATGAAAACCTCGCCGCGAATTTCCACCTCTGCGGGAAAATTGCTGCCGTGCAGCTTCTGCGGAATGTCCTTGATGGTGGCCACATTGTGGGTGATATCTTCGCCCGTGGTGCCGTCACCGCGGGTTGCGGCCCGCACCAGCACGCCGTCGCGGTACAAGAGATTCACGGCCAGGCCATCAATCTTCAGCTCGGTCAGCCACTGCGGAGCCTGCCCGCCGCGCTTTTCCACTGACGCCGCCGCCCTTACGAGCCATGCTTCCAGCTCCTCCAGCGAGAACACGTCTTCCAGCGAATACATGCGCGCCAGATGGTCGACGGCGGCAAACGCCACCGAGACATCCCCACCCACCACCTGGGTTGGGGAATCATTGGTCACGAGTTCCGGATGCAGCGCCTCGAGCTTTTCCAGCTCGCCGTAAAGCAGGTCAAATTCGGCGTCGCTGGCCAGCGGGGCGTCGTCGTTGTAATACGCCGCACGGTACTTTTGGATCAAGTCCACTAGAACGCCATAGCGCTCACGTGCTTCTTGGTCCGGGATGACCTCTGCGGAAACTAAATCTGCGGAAATTTGCTGGGGTTCTACTGGCTCGCTGCTCACGGTTCTATCTTGCCGCATAATGGCCGCGATGACCCCCTGGACACAAAAATGCCGGTTCCCGCATGATGCGGAAACCGGCATTCTTCATCTGGGCCCTGGCGTGGGGATCAGTTGGCAGAGGTGTCGACCTGCTGCTGCTTCTGCTTGTTCACCAAGGTCTTGACCTGGCCGAGGTCTGAAACAACGTTGGCCAGCTGCTTCTTGGAGGTCGGCCACTGCTGACCCTTGAAGTTGTTGGCGT
>JBKKBD010000007.1:0-9076 GCA_046714315.1 Specibacter sp. | reverse complement strand
CTGCCCCCTGATTGGGTGGCGGCCCTCTCAGCCCACGGGTTGCTGACGGTCGTGCCCATGCCGGTCATCATTGGCCAGGACGTTTATTCAGATGACGACGCCGAACTCGAGGCCCATATCTCCCTTGCCTTGGCCGCGGGGAAGTCGGTCAAGACCTCCCGACCCTCGCCCGGCCAATTCGAGCGCGCCTACAAAAGTGCCGCTGAGGCAGGATTCAGTGCAGTAGTGTCCTTGCATATCTCGGGAAAGCTGTCGGGCACCTTGGAAGCCTCCCGGTTGGCAGCCCAGCGTTCGACTATCCCCGTTGAAGTGTTTGACACGGGAACCGTGGGCATGGGGCAAGGAGTTGGAGTTCAATCAGCCGTGGCGGCAGCGTTGCGGGGTGAGGCGGCTGATGACGTACTCAAGGCGGCCACTCGTGCCGTGAGCAACACGGCCGTGTATTTTTACGTACCCAGTTTGGAGCAACTGCGGCGTGGGGGACGCATCAGCCTGGCGTCCTCGTGGCTGGGGACGGTGCTGGACATCAAACCCATCCTTGGAATCAGGGACGGCGCCGTGGTTCCCCTGGAAAGGGTCCGATTTGCCGTCAAGGCCATTGCCAGGTTGGAGTCCCTGGCTGCTGCTGACATCGAGGCAAGAGGCGCCTCCCGGACACAGGTGAGCGTCCACCATTTCGGCAATGAGGATCAGGGACGGACTCTACTTGAGTCGCTCAAGGCTGCATCTCCAACCTTGACAGCCACGACCCTGACGCGGCTCCCGGCCGCGTTGGCTGCCCATGCGGGTCTTGGTGTCTTGGTCATTGTTGTTGCTGATGCGCTGCCTCCGGAGGGCCCTGCCTAGGCACAAGGTTCCTCCACAGCAGGAGTGCGGGACTCGGCTCTCCACAATGCGAGGTTTGTCTGGTTTCCGCCGCCGCCGAACGATCTAACGTTGCTTTATGAGTGGTGATGGCGGCGAGTGGACGCCGCAGAGGCTGGCGGACGTTTCCCGCCGCCATGGGCGACTGCGGGGCCCTCGGTGGGTGGTTTCCCTGCGGGCGCTTGTTGTGGTGCTCGCCATGATTGCGGCTGCGGTGGGCGTACTCTGGGTCGAGGCCGCAGGTGTCCAAGGGGCATCCTCGCAGCTATCAAGCGATGGTGCCGGAAGAGTGGTGGTTCCGCCTGTGGGTGAGGTGCCTGTGGGTGAGGTGCCGCCCTCGGCGGCCGTTGCAGTGACGGCAACTGCGGAGGCACCGGCCAGTCCGGGCGGATCTTCCCCGGGAGCCAGCATTATTGTTCATGTTGTTGGCGCAGTGAAGAACCCTGGCGTCTTCACCTTGGCGCAAGGAAGTCGTGTTTTTCAGGCCATCGACGCAGCCGGGGGAGCCCTGCCGGCCGCTGGCTTATCCGCTCTGAACCTTGCGGCACCCTTGAGCGATGGCGGTCAAATTATGGTGCCGACCAAAGACGAGGCTGCCTCCAAGCCCGCGCCTGGTGACGGTACTGTCCCCGGTTCCCAGGGGGTGGGGCTTGTCAATCTCAATACGGCCACCGCAGCCGACTTTGAATCGCTGCCGGGAGTTGGGCCCGTTCTGGCCGAACGAATAGTCGCATGGCGCATGGATCACGGCGCCTTCTCGTCTGTCGAAGGACTCAATGCGGTGACGGGCATTGGCCCCAAGCTCCTTGCCGGGTTGCGGGACCTGGTGACGGTTTCATGAACACCAAGCGTCCGAGGTGGGAGCGCTATACACGGGCCGCAGTTGAGACACCAACGCCAAATCCAACAGCACCCACACCCGGGATCGGCCGGTTTCATCGTTGGCTGAAGTATCACGCACATTCCATCCGTACTCGTCTGGCCGCCGCGGCACAGCTCGATGAGGTGGCGCTGCACCGTCCGGATATCAGGCTGCTGCCCGCCGTCGTAGCGACGTGGCTGGCCGCTGCGATTGCCATTTCACAGCCCGAGCGGCGGGTCGTTGCGGCCGCCGTGGTATTGAGCGCGCTCTTGGCGGCTGCGGTGCTGTGGTGGATGCTCAGACGCCGCCGCAAGGCTGCCACCGCATCTGGATCCACCCTGATGTTGGCAGCAATGTGTGTGCTGGCTCTGCTCGTGACCGTGGCCCTGCAGCTACATGTCGTGGCGGTTTCTCCCATCGCGGCCGCGATGGCGCAAGGCGAGGACCTGGCGCTTACCTTGGAAGTCACCAGCATGCCGCGGGTGATTGATTCCGGGCACGGCCCACCGCAGGTGGCCTTCGAGGCGGTCGTTCTGCAAGCCACGGCCCACGGACGGCTCTTGACGGGACGGATGAACATCATGGTGTTCGCGAAGCAGCCGTGGAGTGAGGTGCAACCGGGGGATAGGGCGGTCACGGCCGGGAAGATATCCCCCGCGAGTTCGGGGGAGAAGGCTGCAGGAGTATTGCGACCCAGCACCGATCCCATGGAGGTAAGTGCACGCGGCGACAGATCGCAGGAGATCGTTACGGCGATCAGAACTTCGTGGGTTGCGGTCGTTCATGATGTGTGGGGCACCAGGTCACTCGACACCGCCGGGTTGTTGCCCGGTATGGTCATGGGTGATCGCAGCGGCATGGACACGTCACTCGATGACTCCATGAAGACCGTCGGCCTGACGCACCTCACGGCGGTCAGCGGCGCCAATTGCACACTCGTTCTCGCCTCGCTCATGCTGGCCCTGCGCACTGTAAGGGCTCCCAGGGCCATAGCTGTGGTGGGATCAATGCTCGGGCTGGCGGGTTTCGTGATGGTGGTTGGTCCGGATCCTAGTGTCCTGCGAGCCGCCGTGATGGGAAGCATAGGTGCCATGGCGATTCTTGGCGGGAGGCCCAAGAGAATCGGAGCCCTGCTATCGGTGGCCATCGTGGTGCTGCTTCTGAATGATCCGTGGCTCGCGAGGGACTACGCATTCATCCTTTCTGTTCTGGCCACGCTTGGACTGCACCTGGTGGGCCGGCGCTGCGTGAAATGGCTCGGCGCGTTGATGCCTCTGTGGCTGGCCCAGGCCGTGGCCATTCCTTTGGCCGCCCAACTATTTTGCTCACCGGTAATTGTTCTGCTGCAAGCCCGGCTTACCGTTTATACGATTCCAGCCAACATGGTGGTGGCTCCTGTTATAGCCCTGGTGACCACGGTGGGCACCATCGGTCTGGCCATGGCGGCTATCGCCCCGCCCTTGGCCGGCCTCTGCGCTGCTGTGAGCGGCGTGGGCGCATGGTGGGTGGCCGTCGTTGCTCGATTCATGAGCGGGCTGCCAGCGGCGAGCTTGCCCTGGCCCGAGGGTGTTCAGGGCATGCTGCTCATGGCCTTGTTGAACGTTACTGTTGTGGGCGTCTTGGTTGCCGTCGTGGAACGGCAAAGAGCCAGTGTGGCTGCCGGTCGCCTGCTGGCGTACCTGCCGGCCCGTTGGCGCCGCGGTTGTGGCTTTGGTGCAATCGTTGTTGTGGCGGCCACCGCCTCGATGTGGTGGACCGCCGCCGTGGTGAAGCTATGAGGTGGTCGAGATCTCCCGGTTGGGAATCGCCGGGTGGTGGTGGCACAGTAGAGGACGTGAATAATGCCAGCTGTGAAAGTACATGGACAGGAACGCAACAGTGAATGCAGCGAGAACTCCCCAGCGGGCAGCCGGGGGCATTGACTGGCGGGATGTTCCCCTGGCGCCGGTGGTGCTGATCTTCGGTCCTGAGGACTTTATTGCGAGCCGAGCAGTCGATGACGTGCGTCGAAAACTGAGGGCACAGAATCCGGATTTGGAACTCACCTCCCTCGATGCTGCCCACTACACGGCCGGGCAGCTCGGCATGGTGACCAGCCCCTCGCTTTTCAGTGAGCCCAAGCTGATTGAGGTTGCGGCCTTGGCCAGCATGAGCGACGATTTTCTGCTGGATGCCCTGGCCTACATCAAGGACCCCGCGCCGGATGTAACCCTGTTGCTGCTGCACGCGGGCGGGGTCCGTGGCAAGAAGCTCCTCGATGCGCTGAAGTCACTGGGCGTACCGCGCGTTGAATGCCAACCGCTGAAAAAGGACGCCGAAAAGACCCAGTTCGTCAGCGCGGAGTTTTCGCTCGCGAGGCGACGGATTGACGCGCAGGCTGTACGGGCCCTCGTAGCTGCGGTGGGTGCGAGCCTGTCCGAGCTTGCTGCTGCGTGTTCCCAGCTCATTGCCGATACCACTGGCATGGTCAGTTCCGACGACGTCGATAAGTACTATGGCGGCCGTGTCGAGGCCACCGCGTTCCGCGTGGCGGATGCGGCGTTGGCCGGCAATGGACCCGCCGCCCTCTCAACGCTGAGGCACGCATTGGCCACCGGGGTGGATCCGGTTCCCTTGGTCGCAGCCCTTGCCATGAAGGTACGCCAAGTGGCAAAGGTGTTCTCGCTACGAGGCAGCTCGGCCCAATTGGCGAGGGACCTTGGCATGTCGCCGTGGCAGGTGGACGCGGCCCGGCGCGACGCCGGACACTGGACTGGCCCGGCACTGGTCACCGCCATCAAAGTCCTGGCCGAAACGGACGCCCAAGTCAAGGGTGAGGCGAAGGATCCTGTGTATGCAGTGGAGCACGCCGTAACCGTGATCGCCACGGCCGCCCGGCGCTAGGCGCAAACGGTCCCTGGAATTCAAGCCAGCCAAGATCTCAGTTGTTAAAGACGTTGGGCCCCCACTAAGCAGTGGGGGCCCAACGTTGAGTTGCGAAGCGGGTCAGCTTCTCCTAGAGGGCGTTAACCTTCGCGGCGAGACCTGACTTGCGGTTGGCAGCGTTGTTGGCGTGCAAGACGCCCTTGCTGACAGCCTTGTCCAGCTTGCGGCCGGCATTAACAAATGCGGCTACTGCTGCATCCTTGTCGCCTGCAACTACTGCCACGTTTACTGCACGGACAGCAGTCTTGACGCCTGAACGAACGGCGAGGTTGCGCTGACGCGACTTCTCGTTGGTTAGGATGCGCTTCTTCTGAGACTTGATATTAGCCACGATGTATAACTCTCTTTTGATACGTAAATTCGGTCGTAGAGGGCGTAGCTTGACCGTTGACAGCGGCGTGGGGATGCTCGAATTATGGTGAACGTCAGGTCAAGCTGCTGCATCCGCCGACCTGCACGGATACACACTATTTACCAGTCTATCAGAAACGAACCGTCGGTTAGCTGGATTATTTCCAGCCATGCCGGCTCCGCAGCCCGCTGGCAACGAATGCAAAACGCTTGGCATCCAGAACAGCTCCCTCGCGACGCAAATCGCCCGGGGCGACCTGCAAGATCCTGTCCAGCTTTACCTCACTGGGCCGCCCCTGCCGGTCCCAGGAGCCCGTGCCAATGTCGATGTAGTCGTTGTCGCCGCGGTGGTCGTTGCTATGGTCCTTGCTCGTGAGCATGAGCGCCAGCAGCCGTTTGCCGGACCGGCCAACAATCAGCACCGGACGGTCCTTACCCTGGCTGTAGTCCTCTTCGTAGGGCACCCATGTCCAGACGATTTCGCCGGGGTCGGCGGCGCCGTCGGGCTTGGGAGCGTACGCGACCGTTGAGGTGCCGGAAAAGTCTCCCGGATAAGGCACGCTGAGGCCGGTGGTGCCAGCGCCCGACGTCGAACGGGTGCCGGAGCGCGAACTGGAGGGCTTGGTCCGCGGCGCCGTGCCCTTGGGTTGCGTGGTCCTGCCAGGGGTCAGCAGGGCCCCAACCAAGGAGCGAAGGAGCTTGAAAATGCGGTCGGATGTGGAAGACATGGTTCCCAGACTAGCGAAAAGTGCCGTGAAACGGGTCCGCCGGTTCTCGCCCGGGCACCTATTCATGGGAGACTTGGAGGCAATTAGTGTCCGTGTGCGTAATGCGCGGACACAACCCCCTGCACGGTTCGGTGAAACAGCCGCTATCCCTGCGTCCATGCAACAGTAAGGAACCCTAGTGTCACCCATGGCCCGCACTGCCCCGGTGCCCGCCGCGACTGATCCGGCGATCATCAGGAACTTCTGCATCATCGCGCACATTGACCACGGTAAATCAACCCTGGCCGATCGGATGCTCCAACTTACTGGAGTGGTTCAGCAGCGTGACATGAAAGCGCAATACCTTGACCGCATGGACATTGAGCGTGAACGCGGCATCACAATCAAGTCCCAGGCTGTACGCATCCCGTGGGAACTCGATGGGACGTCTTACTGCCTGAACATGATCGACACCCCGGGCCACGTTGACTTCACTTACGAGGTCTCCCGCTCGCTCGCCGCTTGTGAAGGCGCCATCCTTTTGGTGGACGCCGCGCAGGGCATCGAGGCCCAGACGTTGGCCAACCTGTACCTGGCCATGGAAAACAACCTCACCATCATTCCGGTGCTGAACAAGATTGACCTGCCGGCCGCGCAGCCTGAAAAGTATGCCGCCGAACTTGCCAACCTCATCGGTGGCAAGCCAGAAGACGTTCTGATGGTTTCCGGCAAGACCGGCGCCGGCGTCGAGGAACTGTTGGACCAGATTGTTCGTGAGCTGCCGGCGCCCGTTGGCGACCCCAACGCGCCCGCCCGCGCCATGATCTTCGACTCCGTCTACGACACCTACCGCGGTGTGGTCACCTACGTTCGTGTCATTGACGGCAGCCTGAGCCCGCGCGAAAAGATCCAGATGATGTCAACTCGCGCCACGCACGAGCTGCTGGAAATTGGTGTCAGCTCCCCGGAGCCCAAGCCTTCCAAGGGCCTGGGCGTGGGCGAGGTTGGCTACTTGATCACCGGTGTGAAGGATGTGCGCCTTTCAAAGGTTGGCGATACCGTCACCACCTTCAACAAGCCCGCCACCGAGGCGCTTGCCGGTTACCACGACGCCAAGCCCATGGTCTTCTCCGGCCTGTACCCCATGGACGGCACCGACTATCCGGTGCTGCGCGATGCACTCGAAAAGCTCATGCTCAACGACGCCGCGCTCATCTACGAACCCGAAACCTCGGCCGCGCTGGGCTTTGGTTTCCGCGTAGGCTTCCTTGGCCTCCTACACCTCGAAATCACGCGTGAGCGCCTGGAACGCGAACATAACCTTGATTTGATCTCCACAGCCCCCAACGTGGAGTACGAGGTCACCCTTGAAGATAAAAAGGTTGTCCACGTAACCAACCCCAGCGAATACCCCTCGGGCAAGATCGCCGAGGTGCGTGAGCCCATGGTTGCGGCCACCATCTTGGCACCCACGGAATTTGTTGGCGCCATCATGGAGCTGTGCCAGACCCGGCGTGGAATCCTTGGCGGCATGGACTACCTCTCCGAGGACCGGGTGGAGATCCGCTACCGCCTGCCGCTGGCCGAGATCGTGTTCGACTTCTTTGACATCTTGAAGTCCAAGACCCGTGGCTACGGTTCGCTGGATTGGAAGGCCGACGGCGATCAGGTCGCCGATCTGGTCAAGGTCGACATCCTGCTCCAGGGTGAGCAGGTTGATGCTTTCTCCGCCATCACACACCGTGACAAGGCCTACGCCTACGGTGTCATGATGACCGGCAAACTGCGCGAGCTCATTCCGCGCCAGCAGTTTGAGGTGCCCATCCAGGCTGCCATCGGTGCCCGCATCATTGCCCGTGAGAGCATCCGCGCCATCCGCAAGGACGTTTTGGCCAAGTGCTACGGCGGTGATATCTCCCGTAAGCGCAAGCTGCTGGAGAAGCAGAAGGAAGGTAAGAAGCGCATGAAGATGGTGGGTCGTGTAGAGGTCCCGCAGGAAGCCTTCATTGCCGCTTTGACCACCGCGGAAGCACCAAAGGACAAGTCAAAGAAGTGACCCCGAGCGTTCTGCCTCTCGGCGACCCGGCCCCGGCCGACGGCATCCTGCCCGCGCAGGCTGCCGTCGGTGCGGTGGACCGGAAATTCAGCCTGTACGCGCACATCCCGTTCTGTGCCGTGCGCTGCGGCTATTGCGACTTCAACACCTACACGGCCACTGAGCTCGGCGGAGGTGCCTCCCAGGATGCCTACGCGGCCACCGCGGTTCGTGAGGTCGAGTTTGCCGCCCGCGCCATGGAGGCCTCCGGGCTGCCGCCGCGTAAGCTTAGCACGGTCTTTTTTGGCGGCGGCACGCCAACGCTCTTGCCTGCCAGCGACCTCACCAGCATTTTGGGTGCCGCTGTAAACCAGTGGGGACTTGAGGACGGCGCAGAGGTCACTACGGAAGCCAACCCCGATTCGGTCACGAAGGAATCCCTGCAGGAATTGTTCGACGGCGGCTTCACCCGTGTGTCGTTCGGCATGCAGTCTGCCGTCCCTCATGTACTCAAGGTCTTGGACCGCACCCACAACCCCGAAAAGGTGCCCCAGGCCGTGGCCTGGGCGCGCGAGGTCGGGTTGAACGTCAGCGTGGATTTGATCTACGGCACGCCGGGGGAGTCCATCGCGGACTGGGAAACGTCCGTCCGGACAGCGTTGAGCTACGAGCCGGACCATATTTCGGCCTATTCGCTCATCGTGGAGGACGGCACAAAGCTGGCGGCCCAGATTCGCCGCGGCCAGGTGCCCAACATCGACGACGACGATCACGCCGTCAAGTACGAGCTTGCCGACGCCCTGTTCCAGGAAGCCGGTCTGTCCTGGTATGAGGTCAGCAACTGGTCGCGGACACCCGAGGATGCCTGCCAACACAACCTGGCTTACTGGCGCGGGGACGACTGGTGGGGGATCGGGCCCGGCTCGCACTCCCATATGGGCGGCGTGCGCTGGTGGAACGTCAAACACCCCACCGCTTATGCGAACCGTCTGGACAAGGGCGAATCGCCGGCAGCCGGACGTGAAACCCTGGATGGAGATACCAGGGAAATGGAACGCATCATGTTGGTGTCGCGGCTCTCTGAGGGGCTGGCCATCGACACCCTCGGCCCCGCTGCTCGCAAGGCAGTGGCCGGGCTGATTGCGCAGGAACTTGTGGACCCACTAAAGGCCTTCGCCGGAACCCTGGTCCTGACCCTGAAGGGCCGCCTCCTCGGTGACGCCGTCACAAGGGCGCTGCTGGATTAAAAGACCCAAGCAAAAGGCCGCCGTCCGCCCCCCCAAGGGGGGGGGGCCCACGAGGGCCAATTTAAAGTGGGGGACCGTTTCTTAA
>JBKKBD010000006.1:0-23515 GCA_046714315.1 Specibacter sp. | reverse complement strand
TGGCCCTTGGGCGTTCCATTTTGGGCGGCAACGGGATCGTGAGCGATTACGGCATGGCCAAGATCTTTGCCGATGCCGAGGCGATCTACACCTATGAGGGCTCGCACGAGATCAATACGCTCATTGCCGGCCGAGCTATTACGGGCGTTTCCGCGATCGTCTAGGCCGCGCCCCGCCCGTCCTAGTCTGTGTGGCAATTGTTGGACGGAATCCACCAAAGTAAGCGCTTTCCCGTCCAATATCTGCCACACTGATGAGGGAGGGGTGGCTACTTCCGCGGGTCGCGCTCGCCGGCTTCGATGGCCACCGGCAAGGTGTTCGTCAGGACGGGTGCGGGGCACGTGCCGTAGTCCGTGAAGGCGCTGGGATAGTTGATGGACCGGTTGAAGTCCATCACCACAGTGCCATCCGGACGCGGCCGGGTCAGCTCCACCTTGCGCCAGTGTGAGGTGCTTTCATTGTTGCTGGCATCGTGGAACGCCACCACGAGGGACCCCAGCGAGCCCTCCTCGGCTGCCAACCGGTATGCAGTTCCGGAGAGTTCAAAGGACACCTCACCCACCAGCACCGCACGGCCCGGAACCTCGGGGTTGGCAGTCTCGATGACCTCTGCGCGAGGTGCCGCATAGGGCTCAAAGGTGCCTGTGACGACAAGCTCCGGGTTGTAATCAAACACCGGGACGCCAGGAAAGTTCACGAGTGTTGGTGACTGCGAATCACGGGTTCGGATCATGTACCGGTTGGCCCGGACGCCCAACTCAACCACCACCGAACCAAACGAGACCCACTTCAGGGACTCTTCATCCACAAGCTCGGCCGTGATGGTGCCGACCACCGGCTGCCCACTTGAGAGCAGCGTGAGGTGGTCCTCGGCGGTGGCCGTGAGGGTCGCCGTCGTACCTTCAAAACTCCACAGTCCGGGCACACCGGCCAGGCGGGACGATGCGGCGGGAAGCCACTGGAATGAGGTGAGCGTGAGCCAGCCGTCGGGACCGGCCAGCGAGGTGTTGCGGCCGGTGCGGAAGCGTTCCCATCGCTGGGTGAGACGGTCGAGTTCGGCAATGTTGGTGCTCATCATGCTCCTTGCTGGCTATGCGGAAGATCCACAGTAGCCACAACAGTTTCGGCTTGGCGCATATTCCAAGGCGGCTCCTCGATCAGCCGCAGCAACTGGTGAAAGAATGGGGCCATGGCAACAAACACAACAAACGCATTACTGAACAAGGACATGACGCGCCACCCGTTGGGCACCGCGGTCCCGCTGGACGGCGAGCGCACCCAACTGACGTTGACGCGGCACTATTCGGCGTCCCCCGACGCGGTCTGGGCCATGCTCACGGATCCGGCCAAGACCCAGATGTGGTGGGCCAAGGTACGCGGCAATGCCAAGACCGGGTCCTCCTTTGACCTGAAATGGCTCAACCTCAAGGATGAAGGCCACGGGATCGAAAGCGATTGGTGGTACGGGCGGATCGTGGAAGCGGATGAACCACGGCTGCTGGAACTCTCCAATGACATGCATGGACGCATCCGCATAGAACTGACCCCCACCGAAAATGGCACGCAGTTGGACTTCAGCAATGTTGTTGCCGTGCAGGCCGAAGTGGTGCTGATGTCGCTGGCAGGCTGGCACGTTCACCTTGACCATTTGCAGGAAGCGCTCGACGGCAAGTGCGTTGACTGGCAGCACTGGTGGGATGATTTCTACCCTTGCTGGGAGCAGATCCATGCACTCTATGCGGATGCCTGAACACGTCAGTATCTGAGACGGATTGGCCCGTGTGAGGGCCGGCACAGTAAGATCCAAAAGGCCCTGTCTTGGGCCCCAACGTATCCAACGCCGCATACGAGCACCCCAGACTCACAGACCGTAAGGACGCTGACTCATGAGCTCAGACTTGCAACCCAACCCCACGGGCGCCACACAGGACCCGGAGCAGGACACCGACCTGCGCGCCGATGTGCGCCGAGTCAGCACCCTCCTGGGTGAATCGCTGGTCCGCCAGCACGGCCCCGAACTGCTGGCCATGGTGGAGCAGGTGCGCCTGCTGACCAAGGAATCCAAGGAAGCCGCGCGTGGCGAAACCGGCACCGGCCCGTGGAGTGCCAACGACGTCGCAGAGCAGGTCCGCGAGGTCCTCGCCTCCCTGCCCCTCGAGCAGGCGACAGACCTGGTCCGCGCCTTCGCGTTTTACTTCCACCTGGCCAACGCCGCCGAGCAGGTGCACCGCGTTCGTAGCTTGCGCTCACGTCCGGAAAAGGACGGTTGGCTGGCCAAAGCCGTGACGGAGATTGCCGAAAAGGCAGGCGCCGAGGCGCTGCAAAAGGTCGTCAACGAGCTGGATGTGCGCCCCATCTTTACGGCCCACCCCACGGAAGCCTCACGGCGTTCGGTGCTGGATAAGATCCGCAAGCTGTCCGATATTTTGGCAACTCCTTCCGAGGAGGGAAGCACCGCACGCACGCGCCAGGACCGCAAGCTGGCCGAGATCATCGACCAGATGTGGCAGACAGATGAGCTGCGCAAGGTCCGTCCCACCCCCATGGATGAGGCCCGCAACGCGATTTACTACCTGCGCAACATCCTCACCGACGCCATGCCGGAGGTCCTGACCGAGCTCAGCGACCTGTTGGGTGAGCACGGCGTGGCCCTGCCTGCCGACGCGGCCCCGCTACGCTTTGGCTCCTGGATCGGTGGTGACCGCGACGGCAACCCGAACGTCACCTCCGAGGTGACACGCGAGGTGCTGGTCCTGCAGAACCAGAACGCCGTAAAGATCTCCCTCGTCTTGATCGATGAGCTGCTGAGCGTTCTTTCCAACTCAAGCGCCCTCTCCGGTGCGGATGCGGCGCTGACGGATTCCATCGCCGTCGACCTTGCCAACCTGCCCGCGATTGACCCGCGTGTCCTGGAGCTCAATGCCGATGAGCCGTACCGCATGAAGCTCACCTGCATCAAGGCCAAGCTCATCAACACCCAGAAGCGTGTGGCTGCTGACGGTTACCATGAGCCCGGCCGCGACTACAGCGCCACCTCCGAGCTCCTTGCGGACATCGAGCTGCTGGAAGTATCGCTGCGCAATAACTCCGCAGCACTTGTGGCCGACGGCGCCCTCGCGTCGGTGCGCCGCGCCATCGCCTCCTTCGGCCTGCACCTTGCCACGCTGGATATCCGCGAACACGCCGACTACCACCATGACGCCGTCGGGCAGCTCATGGACCGCGTTGGCGAGCTGACTAAGCCCTACGCTGATCTGGACCGGGCCGAGCGCCTCGCTGTTTTGGGCACCGAGCTTGCCAGCCACCGCCCGTTGTCCGGTCACCCGATCGAGCTCGACGGCGCAGCGAATGGCACGTACGACGTCTTCCGTGTGGTGCGCCGCGCCTTGCGCACTTACGGCCCGGACGTAGTGGAAACCTACATCGTCTCCATGACCCGCGGCGCCGACGATGTTCTGGCCCCGGCCGTGCTGGCCCGCGAAGCTGGATTGGTCCAGCTGACCGGTGAGAACCGCTACGCCAAGATCGGCTTCGCCCCGTTGCTGGAAACCGTCGACGAGCTCCGCGCATCTGCTGAAATTGTTGACCAGCTCCTCTCCGATCCCTCGTACCGCGAATTGGTGCGCCTGCGCGGAGACGTGCAGGAAATCATGCTCGGTTACTCGGACTCCAACAAGGAATCCGGCGTGCTGACCAGCCAGTGGGAAATCCACAAGACCCAGCGCAAGCTGCGCGATGTGGCGCTCAAGCACGGCGTCAACGTGCGCATGTTCCACGGCCGTGGCGGTTCCGTAGGCCGCGGTGGCGGACCCACCTACGACGCCATCATGGCCCAGCCCAATGGCGTCCTGGAAGGTGCCATCAAGTTCACCGAACAGGGTGAGGTCATCTCCGATAAGTACTCCTTGCCGGAGCTGGCCCGTGAAAACCTCGAACTCTCGCTGGCTGCCGTCATGCAGGGTTCGGCGTTGCATCAGGCTCCGCGCCACTCGGACGATGACCTTGACCGCTTCGGCGCCATCATGGAAGTCATGTCCGACGCCGCATTCGGCACCTACCGGACACTCATTGACCATGAGGACCTGCCAGCCTACTTCTTGGCTTCCACCCCGGTGGAGCAGCTGGGCTCGTTGAATATCGGTTCACGCCCGTCCAAGCGCCCCGATTCCGGTTCAGGCCTTGGTGGCCTGCGCGCGATCCCGTGGGTCTTCGGTTGGACCCAGTCACGCCAGATCGTGCCGGGCTGGTTCGGTGTAGGCTCCGGCCTGAAAGCTGCCCGCGAGGCCGGCCGCGGCACTGAGTTGAAGGAAATGCTGGCGCACTGGCACTTCTTCTCCTCCACGATCTCCAACGTAGAAATGACGCTGGCCAAGACGGACATGGACATTGCTGCGCACTACGTGGCCACCCTTGTCCCCGAACCGTTGCGCCACCTGTTCGCCACGATCCGGGCCGAATTCGATCTCACGCTGGCCGAACTGCAGTTGCTCACCGGCGAGAGCGAGTTACTGGACAACCAGCCGCTACTTAAGCGCTCACTGAACGTCCGCGATCAGTACCTAGATCCCATTTCCTACCTGCAGGTTGAACTGCTGCGCCGTGTGCGTGAAGCAGACATTAGCAACGAAGAAGTGGACGAGCGCCTCCAGCGCGCCATGCTGATCACCATTAACGGTGTGGCAGCGGGCCTGCGCAACACAGGGTAACCACCCTCTTTCGAAAAGTGACACCGATCCCACCATCTGAGACCGACATCCCGGACTCAGATAGTGGGATCGGTGTCATTTTTGCGTAGCGGCACTTCCAAATAGGCTGGAACCATGCCTTCCTTCCGCGCCACCCTTCAAATCACCGGCCTGCGTCCTGGCCACGCCCCCGAAGATGTCATGGACATGGCCGTTGCGACAGTGGGCTCCGCTCATGTGGTTGAGGCCAACCAGCTGGACATTGTGGCCGGCATCCCGCGGATCACCCTGAGATTCATGGTTGAGGCCAGCGAGTACGACGCCGAGAACCAGTTTGCGCGCAACGCCGCCGTGTCCATGGCTCACGGAGTCAACGAGGTGGCCACCACGGGTGCGCTGCGTACCTATCGCCGTTCGGCCGGAAAGTGGCTCACGCTCTAGACAGCGTTTCAGGCCACCACCTCAGGCCAAATCAAGATGTGACACAGTTCACATACAATTGACCGTGACGAATCTACCGGTCAGTACGCCTTATCTGTGTAGGCGCCAAACAGGTGCCGAGCTAGAAAAAGTATCTACACGAATAACTTCGGGAGTGATTATTTTGACTACTCAGCCTCAGATCAAGAACCAGGGCACCACCAACAACGCACCGGCAAAGCAGACGGTCTCCAGCCGCGGCACCACCACTGTGGCAGACGGCGTTGTTGCCAAGGTCGCCGGTATCGCAGCTCAGGACATCCCTGGCGTGTACGCCTTGGGCGGCGGAGCAGCACGGGCACTCGGAAGCATCCGCGAAGCCGTTGGACAGAAGGACCTTACCCAGGGCGTCAGCGTTGAAGTCGGCCAGACACAGGTGGCCGTGGACGTAACTCTCGTGGTGGAATACCCGCATCCCCTGCAGAAGGTTGCCGATGATGTCCGCGACGCCATCTATGCGGCCGTCGAAGATGTAGTGGGCATGGAAGTCACCGAGGTTAACGTCTCCATCACCGACATCCACATCGCCTCTGATGAGTCAGAGGAGAAGCCCGCAGCGACCCAGCGGACCGATGACCAGGGCGGCCAGCGCGAAGCCCGCGTTTCATGAGTGCCACAATGGCAGGAACGGCTGTAGCGGCAACGCTGGCCATCTCGGCGCTGGCATTCGGCTTCTGGGCGATGCTCCTTGTGGCGCTTTTTATGGCGGTGGGCGCAGTGGTGGGAAGAAGCATTGACGGCCGGCTGGATCTGCGCGGTGTCCTCGATGCCCTTCGCGGCAAGCGCACCTCGTCATGAGCGCCGGCACGCTGGGGTTTGAACAGGAAGCCAAACTGCAAAACCGCTCAACCGCGCGTGCCGGATACACCAGCATTTCCTCCGGCACCATGCACCAACTGGTCGCAGCCATTGCCGCCGAAACCTTCAAGGTTCCGCTCCGGGATGTCCGGGCCGGGATTCACGACGAACAGGGGCAAGTTAGCGTCTCGCTCGCCGTCCCCGTGGCCCTGACCATTATGGCGGACCTTCCGAGCAAGAAGTTTCGGATGGACAATGCCGGCACCTTGTTTGAGCGTGCGGCCGCGGCCAAGGCGGTCGTGGCAAAACGCCTCAGTGAACTCGCAGGAACAACCGTAAACCGAGTGGATGTCCGGTTCACCGGAATCCATGACGGAAAGCCATCAACCGCAGGGAGGGTCCAATGAGAAGCGTGCATGCAACAGATCCGCAGTTGATCAAAAGACTGAACCTGCGGGAAATACGCTCCAGCCGGGCGGCCTTGTCGATCGTGAGTGCCTCAGTACTGCTGGTTGCCATCGTTTGGCTGGGAGTTGAACTGGTGTTGTCGGTGACGGGAAATCCGTCTTTGTTGATTTCCCCGGCCGATTTGGCCAGCAGGATAGCCTCGCTGGGTACCGCTACGATCACTTGGGTTCTCATCGGTGCTGGCGCACTGGCGGCAATCCTGGGGATCATTCTCCTTGGGGCCGCGATCTTGCCTGGCACCAAGCCACGGCACATTCTCGAAAACTCACGCTCCGCCGTCGTGGTTGATAGTGAAGTTTTGGCGTCAGCCGTGTCCCGATCAGCCCGCACGGCAGCAAGGCTGGCCCCTGAACAAGTGGCTAGCAGGGTTGGCCGCAAGCGCGTTGACGTGACGGTCCGCCCCGGCGCGGGCAGGACTGTGGACACCAATGCCATCCGAGAAGCAGTCGAAGAAGATATGAGTGGTTACCGGCTCCGCAAGCCGCTGATCATCGCGCTCTCCACCGGAACACGTGGGGAGGTAGGCGCATGAACGGCACCAATCGCGGTCTGAACCGCGCAATGTTGGGGGTGTTCGGTCTGGTACTTGCCGCGGCAGGAACCATGGCAATACTTGCCGGGTCCAGCAGGGGATTCGCCCAAAGCTGGACCTCGACCGGCACCACGGTCTGGGCCAGCATCCAGGAACGGCTGGATGCTGCCCGGATTCCAGGAACCGACACTAGTTGGTGGACGGCCACCGTGTTCGCGCTCTTTGCCCTGCTTGTCGTGCTGTTGGTTTGCTGGATTGCCTCACAAGGCACCGGCAGGAGCAACCACTTGGCGCGGCAGGATGAAAAAGCCGGAGCCACCACCGTGGATACGGCGGTGGCAGCGCAGGCCATTAAGGCTGCGCTGGCCGGCAACACCCAGGTTCTCTCTACCTCGGTACAGTCTTGGGAAACCAAGGGCACCGGTGAGGGCACCGGACTGAAAATCAGTGTGCAAGTCCGGAAAGGTGCCTCGCCCGCCGAGGTGAGCACCGCCGTCGAACATCTCTTGGAGGGCCTGGATCAACTGCTAGGCATCCAACTTCCCGTGCTGGTCCGCATCAAGGCCGGAGCACGCACCAAATTTGCCCACACAGAACGTGTGGCGTGAGCATCAACCATAGGAGTACACCGTGGGACTGAGCGACAAAATCAGCAATACCGCAGAAAAGGGCCTCGGCTCCGCGAAGGAGAAGGCCGGCAAACTGCTGGACAATCCAGAACTTGAGCAGGAAGGCCGCGCGGATCAGGCATCCGCTTCAGCCAAGCAGGCTGGCGAAAAGGTCAAGGATGCCGCCAAGGACATCAAAGACGGCTTCACCAACTAGGTAAGAACACCAATTAAAGGAGGAAACCTGTGGGTTTCTTTGGATTTATTTTTCTCGGCTTGATCGTCGGAGCGATTGTTAAGGCCATCATGCCCGGCAAGGTGGGTGGCGGCTGGATTACCAGCATCATCTTGGGCATTGTGGGCGCCATTGTTGGTGGGTGGCTGGGATCGATCATCTTCAACGCCGACCTCGGCACGTTCTTCAACATCAAGACCTGGCTCTTGTCGATTGGTGGTGGCCTGGTGGTCGCCGCAGTTTACGGCGCTATCCGAGGCCGCAAGTAACACGAACACCCCGGCCGGCAGGCCCATACAGCCTGCCGGCCTTTGGTGCGTATAGGCTCATCGCCAAATACCTAAATATCCAGATGGCTTTGAAACGAGAGGGCGCAAGCCGGTGAAACATCTGCAAGACCTGCCACATAAGCTCGCCGACGCTCCCGATCAAATGTTGGCCGAACGGGCCGCGGACGGCGATGTTGCCGCCTTTGAGACGCTGGCTCGCCGGCACGGGGCGCTCATGCGTGCCTACGCCCGGCGGCTGACGCGTTCCTTTGACGAGGCCGACGACGTGGTTCAGGATGCGCTGGTCACGGCGTGGAAAGACATCGGCGCGCTGCAGGACGGGGCCGCCGTGAAGGCCTGGCTGATGCGCATCGTGGGACACCGTGCCGTTGATGCCGGACGGCGCCGTAAAACCCACGACAACCTCGATGACCAGGCGGACCCTGCCGACCGAAAACCAACTCCAGAGCAGGCGGCCGTCGCAGGGTCAGCGCGCTTGGCCCTGAACCAGGCCTTGGCGCGTCTGCCCGAGGAGCAGCGAAGATGCTGGGTCCTGAAGGAATTTGGCGGTCAGTCCTATGACGAGATCGCCGAGGCGCTGGGCATCAGCGCCGCCAGCGTGCGCGGCCGGTTGGCCAGGGCACGGACCACGCTTGTGAAGGAAATGGAGGAATGGCGATGAACCCCACGCACGATTGCGGCCGGCGCATCGAAGACCTCAGCGACTATCTCGAGACCGGTATTTCTGCCGATATCGAGCACATTGAGCACTGCCCGCAGTGCCAAGCCAGACTTGCTGGGCTGCGCAGCCTGAGCGCCGCGGCACTGGATTTAATGGCCGACGACGTCGCTTCCGCAGGTGCCGATGGCGTCGGTTGGTTGGATGGAATGCTGGCAAACTTAAGGATGGAAACCCGCGCTGGACGCTCCATTCCGCTCACTGGCGGCCCGTTGGACGAGCTGACCGAGACCGAAGGCGCTGTCATTGCCATGATTCGGTCCATTGGCGATTCGCTCGGTGGAGTGCTGATTGGCCGTTGCCGCCTCGAAGGCGACGTCAGTGTGGCGATGGCGCCCGTGGAAGTGCACATCAACGTCTCGGCACGGTACGGGTATCCGCTGCCGTCGCTGGCGCAGGAATTGCGGGACGCGGTGTTGGCCGAGCTGCTGATGCACACCGAACTGAATGTGGTGGCCGTGAACGTGGCGTTTACGGATATACGGCCGCCGCTGGAAGATATGAGTGACGTGATTGAGTCCGACGTGACCGGGAAGGAACGGCCATGAGCCTTGAAAATCAGATTCACGAGTGGGTGCTTGGCCTTGACGGGGTCGGCGCCGTGTACTCGGCAGATCCGCTGTGGCTGACCGCCGCGAAGGCGCTGGGTGCATTGGTGAGTTCCGGCGACTCCGCAGGGGCTGTGCCATTTGTGGTGTGTGTTGAAGATGAGGTTGAGGGCCGTTCCTTGATGACCGTCAAGGTACGCGTTGGGACCGATGGCTCGGTGCCTTCACCGGCCTTGGCCCGATCTGTTGCAGCCGAGATTCGAACATTCGTCTCGGGGCAGTGCCCCGGGTCGGACGTCAAGGCCGTTGTGGAGATTGCAGCTATCGGCATCTAAGGGGACGCCGCGGCTCGAGATCTACTTGTGGTTCGGGAACTCCGAAAGTTCCAATTTTGAGGAGTACTTCACGGGCTCACGGGTCAGCGGATCGGTGAAGGAAATGCTGTGGGCCAGTAGCTGCAGGGGTTTCGTGTAATCGTCGGGGGCCTGGTCAAACAGGACCGGGTAGAACGAGTCGTTGAGGATCCCGATGCCCTGTGAGGCAAGGTGCACGCGTAGCTGATGGGTCTTACCGGTATGTGGCTGCAGATCGTAGAGACCCAGTGGCTGCCCGGACGTGGCGTCAATCCGGGTATCCATGAGCTCAATGCGGGTTTCGGCATTGGGCTCACCCTCGACTTCCTGGGCCAGAAGGTAGGTGCGTGACTTGATCATGCGGCTACGTAACACCAGCGGGAATTCCAGGTCTTCGCGGACGGGCGCCACCGCCCGGTAGGTTTTCTCGATGCGCCGCTTTTCAAAGAGCAACTGGTACTTGCCTCGAGTTTCCGGGTTGGCGGAAAACAGCAGCACGCCTGCCGTCATGCGGTCCAAACGATGGATCGGAACAAGGTCCGGCAGGTCAAGGAGCACCCGCAGGCGAACCAGTGCCGATTCCTGCACATACATGCCGCCCGGGGTGGTGGGCAGGAAGTGTGGCTTGTCCACAACTACCAAGTTCTCATCCTGATGAAGGATGGAGATTTCCACGGGGAGACGATCTTCTTCGGGGAGTTCGCGGTAGTACCAAATGAACATGTGCTCGTTCAACGGCGTGGTGGGTGTGACGATTTCCCCGTCCAGCGCCCGGACCTCGCCGCGTTCAAATCTCTCAACGATTCCGGCCGAATCGACGTGGCCGAACTTCTCCAAGATAAAGTCCATGGCTGTGTCCCAGGGACCTTCATCGGGCACTCGCACGCGGGTTGCATTGACGCCATTGCGCACGGGAAGAGGAGATTTCATCACCTTTCAAGAGTACCGAGGGTTCCATGGCGCCCAGACCAGCCGTGATCGGCAGGGTAGGCTGGCCACATTCCCGCCGAAAGGACGCGTCTTGCCCGGATCATTTGTCCCGCCCATCCGCCGCCGATCAGTGCTGGCGGGAGCCGCCGTCGTTCTTGGTGCAGCGCTTGGCGGCTGCGGATTCACCGTCCGGCGAACCAGCGGCCCACCCAGTTATTCTGCAGCGGAGCTGGTGGATAGTGGGGAGTTTTCGACGCTGGACGAGCTGGGGATCGCCAGGGCAAAGGCCTCGAAATCGCTGCGGCTGGATTTTCGCGAGGGCACCATTGCCAAGTCCGACGTCGGCCTGACGGACTCCGCTTACGGCCCAGACGTGGTTGCACCTGAAGGCGAGAAATTTCAGCTGACCATCCGGGGCACCGAGGGAACTCTCGAAGCGGAAACGGATCACGTCCGCTTTTTCACCACTGACACTAGCCCAGTGCTGAATGTTGTGACCTACTTCCTCACGGCTGAAACGCTGGACGAGTACGTGCAACTGCTGCGGGATGCCGTGCAGGAATACGGACTGGACTCGGAAACCGTTGAACGCTGGGTTGAGGGAATGCGCTCCGATCCGGGCGACAAGTCCAGTTACGCCATTGGGGTTGGAGGCGCCAAAGGCTTCGATGTTGGGTACGATCTGCGCTACGACGGCGGCAAAGAAATCCAGGTCATCATTGTGAGTGTTTCAAAGCTGTCATAGTTCCTGACTCGCCAACGGACCGGTTCAGGACTTGTTGGCTAGCCAAGTTCCTTGATCATGCGCCGTTCGGTTCGGCCGGAGGAATCGTCGTGTTGCAGTTGTCCGGTGTCGATAAAGCCAGCTCGTTTGTAGACGCTGATGGCGCGCTCGTTGTCGCTGATGACCCACAAATCCAAAGTGGCTCGGGAGACGTCCCGGGCGTGTTTTTCAACGCTTGCAAGCAGAACGCCAGCCACACCGCTGCCCCACGAATCGGGGGCCACGGCAAGGTAGAAGATCTCCAGCGATCCTCCACGGGGAGCAAATAGTGTGAAGCCCACATGGCTGTCACCTCGGGCTGCCAGAATCAACTCGGAACCGGCAACGTCGAGTCGACGCTGGATCCCGGGCAGTGTCTTCTCAACGGGGTCGGGTGCGGAATTCTGATCACGTCGGGCCTTGGCGAGAGCCCAAATCCGGGCGGCTTCGCGAGTAGCCTCGAGTTCGCGATTAATGGTCAGTTTCAGTGGAACGGTCACGTGAACATCGTGCCACAAGAGCTCCCGTGTGAGTGAAGGGGAACGGTCTTCAACCGGCGAAGTAGTGAAAGACTTAGGCCATGAGTTCCTTGGATGCCTTTGAATTGATCGCCGAGCCACCTGTTCTGCGTGCGCGACATGAATCTTGAGAACAATCCGGAACGTGCGTCCCAGCTGTGCACAGAAGCGCACGCCCGCCTCCTGAACGGCGTCGTGGCCTTGACGGATAACGAAGCCCGATCTCCAAGCCGACTTCCCGACTGGAGTATTGCTCACGTCCTGACTCACCTGGCGCGGAACGCTGACGCTCACGCCCGCCGTCTGGCAGGTGCGATTCGAGGTGAAGACGTACCAAAGTACGAAAGCGGTGCGGAACAGCGGGCTAAAGAGATCGAGGATGGTGCCGGCCGGTCGGCCAGGGAGATTATTGCTGACCTTGAGGGCAGTTTTTCGCATCTCGATCAGGTCTTCGCCGCGTACTCGGGTGCGGGATGGCCCAATGGACATTTTCTGGGCGGTGGGGATTACGGAGTGGCCGGATGCCCGGCTCACAGGCTTCGGGAAGTTGAGATGCACCATGTCGATCTCGGACGTGGCTACACACCCGCGGACTGGCCCGATGAGTATGTGGCTTGGGATCTGCAGGTATTGCTTGCTACCGTGCCCGAACGGCTTGGTTCGGGTCAAGACCGACGGCGGCTGATGGCGTGGTTGGCGGGCCGCGGGTCCCTGGACACCACGCCAACGTTGGGGCCGTGGTGATTCGGGTAAAGCACGCACAGCCTGAAATACTCTGACTATGACAGTCTCCTTCGAGTGCACGACGCGGACCAGCATCCCCAAAGCGCAGCTGTTTGATCTTGCGCGCAGCATTGACGCCCACACCCAATCGATGGCGCAATCCCGGGAGCAAGCCATTGGCGGTGTCACCTCCGGTCTCATTGGCGACGGCGAAGAAGTGACCTGGCGGGCGTGGCATTTTGGTCTGCCGCTGCGGATGACGAGCCGGATCACCCGGATGGAAGCACCGGACTATTTCGTCGATGAGCAGGTCAAAGGACCGTTCCGGCGGTTTCGGCACGTCCATGAGTTTGATGAAGCTGCCGACGGGACGACGACGATGATTGATCGCATCGAGTTCCAGGCTCCGTTTGGTCGCGTGGGGCGAGTGGTGGAGAAGCTGGTCCTGGCCCGATATCTAAAGAACTTGATTGAGACGCGGAATCGGCACCTCGTGGGGGATCCCAACCCCGGATGATGCGTGCCGATGGACGGACGTCGCCTTCACTTTTAGAGGCGAATGTCTTCCCATTCGAATTCCGTCACCGTACCGCTTTCCCAATCTTGCCGCAGGATGGCGTACGCGATCGAGGCGACGTGGCCGCCGTCGTTGGTTGGCCAAGCCAAGCGGTAATGGGCCTCCTTGAGGAAACCTGCGCGGATGAAGGTCTTGCGCATCGCGATATTGTCTTCCCGAGTTTGACCTTCGAGACGCAGGGCCTCGGGCATGGATTTGAAGACCTTGTCGCACAGTGCGCGGAGCACAGTCAGCCCAATGCCCTTGCCACGAAAAGCCTCAGCCAGCCGGAGATCAAAAAGCGGAGCCCCTTCGTCTTGCAGGTCTTCCAGCGCAGCCAAGCCGATTCGGATTCCCTTGTCCATGACCCAGTAACCCTGGGCGTCAGCATTCCAGAAGCGTCCGTCCTCGATGCTTTTGTGAATATCGCGGGCTTCCGGCGCAGCCTGGACGTGGAAGGGGAATCGGTTGTTCGACAGGAAAGTAACGACGTCTCCGGTGTCGGCAGGCGTCATGGCGATGAACTGGATGGACATGTCCGCAGCCTAGCTGACGGCCTTCTTCAGCAGCGCCACCACTTCCTTCTGATCGGCGGCAGTCAACTTCGTGACGGCAAAGGAGCTCGGCCAGAAATTGCCCTCGTCAAGGTTTGCATCCGGCTGGAAACCGATGGTGGCGTAACGGACCTTGAACTTGGCCGCACTCTGGAAGAACACCACTACCTTGCCGTCGGCGTCGGTGTACGCCGGCATTCCGTACCAGGTTTTCGCACCCAAGCTGGTGTGCTTCTTGACTAGCCCGTGGAGGGTCTCGGCCAGTTCCTTGTCGGTGCCGCTCATTTCGGCGATTGCGGTGAGGCATGCTTCCTCGAGGTCCGCACCCAACTTTGCCGCCTTGGCTTCGGCAGCTGCCGCGCGCATTGCAGCCTTTTCCTCTTTGCTGAAGGTCGTATTCATGGACTTTCCTTTCGATTCCATTAGCTGAATTGCTCTTGATCACTCACTCTAGGTGGAACTAGGGGAACATGCTTCTTCGATCCTGCTCGGCTTGGTCCCTATGACAGGAACAGCTCCGTGACCGGAACACCGGTAGGCTCGCAGAATGATTGGACATGTTGATGAAGTGGTGGTGAATTGCCAAGACCCATCTGGGCTGGCCAAGTTCTGGTCAGCCGTTCTTGGTGGCGAGCCGGTCGACCGAAATGATGCATGGTCTTATCTGGACGCGCCTGGGTGGACGCGGTTGGCCTTTCAGAAAGTGCCTGAGCCCAAAGTAGGCAAGAATCGGCTCCACATCGATGTGCTGGTGGACGACGTGCAGGAAGCCACCCTCGCCGCTGTTGTCCTCGGAGCCATCGAAGTCGGGGAAATTCACGCCGACGCCGTTGGTACTTTTCAGGTGCTGCTAGATCCTGAGGGAAATGAATGGTGCGTCGTGCGGCCGGCGGCGATGACACACTAAGTGCCCTGACAGCGCGGGCACCAATATATGTCCCGTGGCGCATGTGTCGGGAATGCCGGATCGCCCAAGGCGTCGTGGCGAATCAAGGATCCGCAGCGTTTGCATGGCTTCCTGGCGAGTCCGTATACCCAAGAGGCCGCCTCGCCCCGCGCTGGCCCGCCGGTTGTTGACCGGG
This sequence comes from Specibacter sp., assembly GCA_046714315.1. GTDB lineage: Bacteria > Actinomycetota > Actinomycetes > Actinomycetales > Micrococcaceae > Specibacter. The sequence continues at coordinate 8,674 of JBKKBD010000006.1, read as the reverse complement.
CGGACCTGCCCTTGTTCGCCTCGAGGAGACGCTTGGCCAGCCCAATCATCCGCGGCAGATCCGGAACATCCCCAACAAGCGTGGACGGATGGACTCCGCCCAGAAAGCACAGCTCATTGCGGTAGATATTGCCAATCCCCGCAAGGTTCCTCTGGTCCAGCAACGCCACACCAATGGTGCGACCGGGATCGGCCAGCAGCCGGCGTAATGCTTCTTCGGCATCCCAATCGGGTCCCAGCAGGTCAGGCCCAAGATGCTCGACGGCGTCACCCACCAACGCCTCCGGCAGGACTTCCAGCATGCCCAAGGAAAACCCTACTGCGGTTGCCAGCTCGGTTTGCAGGACCACCCTGGCCGTGAAAGCGGGGCGCCGCCAGCGCGCTGGCCGTCCGTCGGACGCTGGAGGGTAAATGTCCCAGTGGCCTTCCATGGATAAGTGCGAATGGATGACATGCCCGCCGACGAATATCAGAAGATGCTTCCCTCGCGACTCGACGGTCGCCACTCGCTGTCCGCTGAAATCGACGGTGGCATGTGCGGGCACCCTGAAATCGCTTAGGGTCAACGTTTGTCCCTCGAGGACGGCACGCAAGTCCCGGGCTTGGCGCCAAACGGTATCTCCCTCAGGCACGGATCCGCACTCCGCGCGGGGAACTGTAGGCGCCGGAAGCCAGCAAGGCCGCTGCCAGGGGAGTGGTCAGGACCTCCACGCCGTTGACCTTTTCAATGGCCATCTTGTCGATCCCTCCGCGCTTGACCACCTGAACCAGCGCCGCTGCGGCCAAGGCAACGGCAGCCTCTTCGTCGCTGAAGCACAACAAGGTGCGGCCGCCGCGCTCCACATACAGAACCAGGACGCCGTCGACCATCACCACCAGGGCCCCGGCCTTGCGCCCAGGCCTGTGCCCGGAATCCAGTGGCGGCCACGGCAGGGCCGCACCGTAAGGGTTGGCGGGGTCGGTGGCGGCGAGGGCCAGGGCCTGCGGCGCACGTACCTGCAAGGCGGCGTCCTCGCTGAAGGTGCGCAGGCGGTCAACGGTAGCCGACACCGCAAATTGTGCCGCGCCAAGGTGCTCGATGAAGTAGCCGCGGCGGCACTTTCCGCCTTCCTCAAGCCGCGCCAGGACCTTGTACATGAGCCCGAATCCGCCTTGAATTCCTTGATTCATGACTGAACCCCGCGTCACAACGCCATACCTGTCCAGGAAGAGCTCTGCCAGAGCGTGGCTGCGCAGGGTGGCCTGCGTGCTCGAAACCGCGTCCGCCGGAGCGGCCGGTAGCAGACTCCAACGCCCTGCCCCCATGGGCGGTGCGCCGCGTTGCACGCCAGCGGCACGGCCAGCCAAACGGCCGTAGCGCCCAGCCCGAGCCGGACGCAGCCTCGAGGGTGGAGCCTTTTGCTTGTGCGCCGTGTGACCGCCGGCCAATAGTGCCCGAACGGGTGAGAACGTGTCATTGCTGACCCGTCCGGCCCACAGCAGGTCCCACAAGGCGGTGGTCAATTCGCCATCCGAGGCCAGAAGAGCGGGCCCGTCGGCCGTCATTTCACGCAACTGATGGAAGAAGTACGCGCCGCCGCTTTCCAAGGCAGAGAGCACCCGTTGGTGGAGTTCGCCCGGTGTGAAGTCGACGGATGGTTGAAGCGTCAGGTCAGCCGAATCGGCAATGTGCAGACTCAACCAACCGTCATTGGAACCCAGAGATCCGGAACCGGAAACCAATACCTCGCCCGTCGCCGTGAGTTCATCCAGCATGGCAGGGGAGTAATCGGCCACGCGCGCAGCCAACACCAACGGCTCCCACGCTGACGCCGGAATGGGCACGCCCGCCAACTGGTCAACCACTGTCAGTACGCCGTCCAAACCACGCAGTGCGGGTGCGTTGGAGGCCGCGGTAACGTGCTGCCAAGCGGGCAGGAAGCGGCCAAACGTTGCGGCATCCACAGGCTCCACCTCGGCCCGCAGCGCCGCCAGTGACCGGCTGCGCAACTGCCGCAGAACCTGGACATCACACCATTCCGTAGCGCCGTTTTCGAAACTAGGACCCACAGCGGCGAGGGTCCCCTCGCGAGCGTGCGAGTGGTGGGAGCCGCTGGGGATAAACTCGCCCTCAGTAATGCGCCTGTCTGCGGCCAGCCGCGCCAACCCAGAAAGTACGACGGCGACACCCAGTCCCAGCCTCACGGCGGCTTCCGGCGCGGTGAAGGGACCATGGGTTCGGGCATAGCGGCCCAGCAGATCGCCCAGGGGATCGGTCACCGGCTCAATGAAAGCCAACGGCACACCCATGGGCAGCGGAATGCCGAGAGCGTCACGCAGGCGGGCCGCATCCTCGATGGCCGCGAAGCGTTCCTCACCGCCCATGTTCACCCGGAGGGCACGGTTCGCCGCGACCAGCTCTTCCAGATAGGCGGCTGCCTGGGCCGCATGCTCTGGTGAGGCAACAGCGTCAGGCGCGTGTCCGGCGTCGTCCGGCTCCAGGGCCGCGGGAAGCACGCCGGTGGGGACCAACCTGGCGGCAGCTTCTGAAACCGTAAGTGGGCCCAGCAGGCGCAACAGGTCTGCCACGCCCTCCATGCCACGGGCGCGACGGTCGGGAGTCAGCCGCTGCAGTTGGGCCTCCGTGGTGGCGATGACGGTGGGATCCAGAAGCTCGCGGAGCTCGGCCCGGCCCAGTAACTCGTCAAGCAATGCGGGGTCCAGCGACAGGGCGGCGGCGCGGCGTTCGGCCAGCGGGGAATCGCCCTCGTAGAGGAAACTCGCCACGTAGCCAAAGAGCAGGGAACGGGCAAAAGGAGATGGCTCGCTGGTGGTGGTTTCCACGATGCGCAGCTCGCGCCGCTCAATCGAGGCGGCAATGTCCTTCAGTGCGGGCAGATCGTAGACGTCCTGCAGGCATTCGCGCACCGTTTCCAAGACGATGGGGAACTGTGGATACTTTCGGGCCACATCCAGCAGCTGGGCTGAGCGCTGGCGCTGCTGCCACAGGGGTGAGCGCTTGCCCGGATTTTGCCGGGGGAGCAGCAGTGCGCGGGCGGCGCATTCGCGGAAGCGGCTGGCGAACAGTGCTGAGCCGCCCACTTCCCCTGTGACGATGCCGTCCAGTTCGTCCGGATCAAAGAGGAACAGATCCGCGCCGGGAGGTTCATCGTCCATGAGGGGAACGCGCAGCACAATGCCGTCGTCGGAGGCCATGGCCGAACCATCCAGCCCATAACGTTCGTGCAGGCGTGCGGCAACAGCAAGCGCCCACGGTGCATGGACCGGCATGCCGAAGGGGCTGTGCAGCACCACCCGCCAATCACCCAGCTCATCGTGGAAGCGTTCCACCATGAGCGTCTTGTCATCGGGGACCTGCGTTGTAGCCGCCTTTTGATCATCGAGGTAGCTGAGCAGGTTGTTGGCCGCCCACTCATCCAGTCCCGTGGCGGTGCACCGGGCCAACGCCTTCTTGCGCGGGGCAGCGCTGACTTCGCGGATGAAAGCGCCGAGTGCGCGGCCCAGTTCCACGGGACGGCCCAGGGAATCGCCCTTCCAAAACGGGAGCTTGCCGGGCTGACCAAACGCGGGGGAGACCAGGACCCGGTCAAAGGTGATGTCCTCGATCTTCCAGCTTGTGGCGCCAAGCGCAAAGACGTCACCCACGCGGGATTCGTAGACCATCTCTTCGTCGAGCTCGCCCACTCTCCGACCACCCTTGTTGGCGGTGCCGGCCGCGCCCGGCTCCTCCGAGCCGACGATGAAGACGCCGAACAATCCCCGGTCAGGAATGGTGCCGCCGGAGGTGACGGCCAATCGCTGGGCTCCCGGACGGCCAGCGATGGTTCCGGCCGTCCTGTCCCAAATGATGCGCGGGCGCAGTTCGGCAAACTCGTCCGAGGGGTACCGGCCAGCGAGCAAATCAAGGGTGGCGTCAAAGGCCGAGCGTGGCAGCGCCAGAAAGGGTGCACTGCGCCGGACTGTGTCGAACCAATCGTCAACGTCCAATGGCTCCAGCGCCGTGGCTGCCACGGTTTGTTGGGCAAGAATGTCCAGCGGATTCGCGGGGATGGACAGTGGCTCAATCTGACCGGCCAGCATGCGTTCAACGGTCACCGCCGAATGCAGCAGATCTGCGCGGTGTTTGGGGAAGAGCAGGCCCTGCGAAATTTCGCCCACCTGATGCCCGGCACGCCCCACACGCTGCAGTCCGCTGGCCACCGATGGCGGTGACTCCACCTGAATCACCAAATCCACGGCCCCCATATCGATGCCCAACTCCAGACTGGAGGTGGCCACCACCGCACGCAGCCGCCCGGATTTGAGGTCGTCTTCAATGAGCGCTCGCTGCTCCTTTGACACCGAGCCATGGTGTGCCTTGGCCAGCACATTGGGCGCGCCAGCGGAAGCGCCCGCCTGCGCCATCATCTCGGCGGGCAACCGGGTGGTCCCCACCCGCTCCCCAGCCTCGCCAGCTCGGCCTGGGCCCCTCGCGGGCGTGGACCCAGTTTCGGGCCCGCCGTCTGCCCTAGCTTCCGGGGCAAGTGCGGCCAGCTCCAGCCGCTCGAGGTAAATCTCGTTGAGCCGACCGGTCAGCCGCTCGGCCAGGCGCCGGGAGTTGGCGAAGATGATGGTGGACTTCTTAGCCAGCACGGCGTCAACGATCTTTTCCTCAACGTGCGGCCAGATGGAGGCGTTGGGAGCAAGGCCGGAGGCCGGGCCGAGATCGTGAGCGGAAGCGAGGGCAGGCAGTTCGGTCATGTCGGCGACCGGTACCGTGACGGCCAGGTTCCAGGTTTTGGTGCTGGCGGGAGCCACGATGGTGACCGGGGCGTTGCCGCCGAGGAAGCGCGCCACAGTGGAATGAGGCTCAACGGTTGCCGAGAGTCCGATGCGCTGGGCCGGGGTTTCCAGCAGGGCGTCGAGCCGTTCCAGCGAGAGCGCCAGATGGGCGCCGCGTTTGGTGCCGGCAACGGCGTGGACCTCGTCGATGATGATGGTGTGGACATCGCTGAGGCTCTCGCGCGCCTTGGAGGTCAGCATCAGGTACAGCGATTCGGGGGTTGTGATCAGGATGTCCGGCGGGTGGGTCAGTAATCGGCGGCGTTCATTGGCAGGGGTATCACCGGAGCGGACTCCCACGCTGACATGCGGGGCCGCCACACCCAGCTGCGCTGCCGTCTGCGTGATGCCGATCAAGGGCGCGCGCAGGTTGCGCTCAACATCTACGCCGAGGGCCTTCAACGGCGAAATGTAGAGGACCCTCGTGCGGGTTTTTGGGCGGGGACCGGTGGTGAGGTCCGGCAACTGGCCAGGATCCGGCGTCGTACCCGAAGGGGAGGGGGTCGCCTTGGCGATGAGCCCATCAAGGGCCCAGAGGAAGGCGGCCAACGTTTTCCCGGAGCCGGTGGGGGCCACCACGAGTGAGTGCGCACCGCCGGCGATCGCTTCCCAGGCGCCCACTTGAGCGGGGGTGGCGGAACCGAACGCGCCGAGGAACCATTCGCGCGTGGGTGCGGCGAATTGGCTCATTTCGGCTGCTGGCATAGTTCCCTTCACGGCTCCATCATGCCGCATGCCTCCGACATTGTTGCGACGTGGCGAGGGCGACACCGTTTCCGGTGCGTGAGTGTCAGTGGCAGGCGGTAATCTAACGGTAGGAGCGGCAAAGGTTGCCGAGGCCGGTCCGGTGCATATCGTGCGCTCGGCTCCTCTCTTGCAGGATCGGTTTATTGGGGGAGGGAAGGCGCTGTGCAGACGCGGCATATTGGGAATAATTGGGTTCCGTTGCTGGGCATGTCTTTTCTGTTCTTGCTGGGCAGTGCCATAAGCATGATGACGCAGCGCGGAAATGGAGCCCCTGCTGGCTTCTTCGTGGTGGGTTCACTGGTGCTTGTGGCGTTGAGTGCGGCCTGGTTGTGGCGGCATCCTTCATGGTGGCTCGCACCCCGGAAGGACTACCTTTATCTTGCTGGCGGCACAGCCGTTGGCATGATGCTCACAGCCCTGATTCCGTTCCTTAATGGCGCGGGGCCATGGTTTATTCTCGGCGCTGCCATCATTGTCTACGGCTACTTTGAGCGGTTGCGGCTGCTCATGACCGTTGGTGGCGCTGTGGCTTTCACGGGCTTGCTGACCATGCTCATCCACGCCGACGTGTGGGGCGGAGCATTGCAGTTGTTGACGGCTGCCTTGCTGGCTTTTGGGTCCAACAAGCTTCACGTGCTCCGCCACGGCCGCCGACGCGAGTCACAGGACAGCGACCCCGGATTTATCGGTTCCTTCGAGGAGTTCGACCCCGAAGAAGCGCTTCGTCCCTAGCCGTTCATGAAACTTACGGCTGGAATGCGCCGATCGTCAGCAGCTTGACGTCCGCGTTGCTGCACGCCGTCAATTCATGCGGAATTTCCAGACTGTCGGTTGCGCTCGGCGGGTAGACGAGCACCGCAGCCGCCTGCACGTGTTGGCAATCCTGGTAATTTCCGGCCTGCGTATAGCGCAGAGTCGCGGTGGTGGTGTCGCCCGGGGCCAGCGTAATGGGCCCGTTTGAGGGAGCCTGTGCGTCGCGATCCGCCGGTGCCCCGATGGGGTCGGTGGTCCCGGCCTTGACCATGGAAACGCCTGGGTAGCCGTCCACAATGCAATCAACGTTCGAGCTGTTGGTCAGCACAAGGCTCATGTAAACGTGGCCGGCCGCGCCACCGCCAGCGTCATCCAAGGCGCCTTTCAACGATGCCGCCGTGCAAAGCGGCGTTGCCTGGCTGCTGGCTGGGGCAGTGGTTGGGGCGGACGACGGCGTTGCCTCCGTAGCGCCGGCACCGGAACTTTCGCTGGGGCTCGCCTGTGTGACGGCGGGCGCGGTGGTTTCCGCAGCCAGGGGCTGGTCCTGTGCGCCGCAGCCCGCCAGCGATATACCCAGGCCAATCACGGCAGCCAATGCGAGGATTTTTCCTGTGTGGAGTCGCTTGGCCGGGATCCGCTGGTCAGTAGTCATGACCCCACTTTTGCGTTCATGGTTTCCCGAGTCAACCTCCCCCGCCGCCTGAAGCCTCTTCATTTCCGCCGAGGTAGCCGGTCCACCGTCGAGAACACAGTTGAGAACTGTTTTTTCGATGCGGACCGGCTACCTCGGCGGGAGGGTTGGAACGGTGGTGTTATGCCTTGCGGGTGGTGCGCCAGAAGGCCAAGCCGCCGAGGACCAGCCCAGCCAACCCGGCAATCAAGCCGAGCCATGCCGGCCAGGAGGTTCCGGCGTCGTCCGTGGCAGAAGCGGCGGTAGCAGCCGTGGAGCTATGAGTGCCGTGGGCGTCCTCGGCCATCGCTGCGGTGACTGTCAGCTCAGGGGCGGGAGCCTTCACGGAGTCGTGGTCGGCTCCTGCGGCCGGGATTTCCTTCCAATCGGTCTGCCCGGTCTCGCATTTCTGCAAGGTGGGGAAGTGCAGGGTGGTTCCGGCGGAGTCCGGTAGCTGCAGGGACAGCGTGAAGGTGTCACGCTGATGTGCGTCCAGCGGTGTCTTGGCCGTGTACGTGATGGACGCGGTGCGCTCACTGACCTTGCTGCCGTTGGCCAGGGTGATCGGGGTGCTGAGCTTCTCCACTGATTTGCTGATGGTCCAGTTGGGGTTGACGGTAGGTGTGGCGTCATTGAGCTCATCGGGGAGCGTGATGGTCACGGCCGTGGTAGGCGAACCGTCGCAACCATGGCCCACAGCAAACGTGACCAGCGAGTAAGCCCCGGCAGCGGTTTCGGTGGGCGTTGCGGAGACGTGGGCGGACGCTGCACCGAGGCCGAGCATCATCAATCCGGCGGTGGTGCCGAGGGCTGCGGTGGTCTTGAGGGTACGGGAAATACGCATGGGATAAAGCCTTTCGAACGTGCAAAAACGTACAGGGAAGTGGCACCCTGCGACGAGTTCGAAGGGTGCTAAGCGAAGACTGCTGTTCGGAAAGGGGGTCCGCGGCGCGTATCGGGGCGCAGATTGCGCCACGGCAGGCGGGGGAGCGGGCGCGGAATGACGCCTGCAGGGGTAGCTTTTGCCGGCGGGACAAGGACAAGGGCGACGGCGGCGCACCGGTACAGCGGGCGCAGCCAGCGGGCGAGGGCCCAGAGCGCGCTTTCGCCGTAGGCCAGTATTCCAGCGGCGGCCAACGTTGAAACGACGTGGGCTACCAACATCCAGCCGGACATGCCCCCTGAATGGCTGATCGCTTCAAAGCTGGTGACGCCCGGAACGCCCGTGGACGTGGCCTGGGCCAGCATGGTGGCGGCGTGTGCTTCCGCGGACATGGCGTGGTGGCTCAGCGCTTGGGCCGTCACGTTGTTTGTTCCGGCAGTCTCTGCCAGATGCGCGCTGTGGGACAAGAAATCAAAGCCCTTGTGCAGCACAATCTGGCTGCCAGCCAACAGCGCCACCATTGTGGGCAGTGTCAGCTGGAACTTCGTGACGACGGTTGAGCACATGATGTGCAGGGCCAAGATGGCCGCCATGATGGGCCAGACGGGTAGTGTGCCACCTGCCAAAAGGTGAGCACCGGCCGCGAGGCCAAGAACTGTTGAACCCACCAGCGTGGTTCGGAGCAGCCTAAAGGGAGCGTGTGTCATGGTGCTCCCTTCCGCCGTTCGGCCAACTTTCCCATCTTATCGGGGAATTCCCCTGTCTGGCATTCGGGGCGGAAGGCCTTGCGGATTGGCTGGG
>JBKKBD010000005.1:0-4103 GCA_046714315.1 Specibacter sp. | reverse complement strand
TCGAGCTCGTCGAGACCCAGATTTCAACTAGCTCAAAGGGCGAGACCTAGGGTGGGGTCTGCGAGTGCCCGTTGGATGGTTTCGAGGATGAGGTTTTCTTCTTCTTCGGCGTTGGTGGGGAAGTAGCCGGGTGGGGGTTCTGGCATTCCGTTGGGTCCCCAGCTGCCATCGTCTTCTGGCATGTTTAGTATTTCTTGTTCCCAGTCGTGTTCGGCTTGTTCTGTGAGTTTCGAGTTCATGGTGTTCTTGACCCACTTTGGATATGCCGGGGCTTGCTCGAATTCCGTCTCGGGTGGGCAGTATCGTCCTGAGGGTGAGGTCCAGGAAATGCGGCCATCTGTTTCGCGGTATGGTGTCCAGCCACGCAGGCGCAGGGAGTGGCGTTCGGGTTCGTTGATGGATCGGTATTGGCCGTAACGGTTTTTGTCGTCCTTGAAGTGCTTCATGCGGTGATGGCGTTTACAGAGGTGCTCCAGGTTTGCTGGCGTGGATTTCCCGCCTGTGCTGAAGGCTTTCATGTGATCCATTTCCGAGGTTGAGGCTTTCGCGTTGCAGCCGGGGAATTGGCAGTATTCATCCCTGATCCGCAGCATGGTCCGCATGGACTTAGTGATCCGGTAGCTATCCATGGCAGCCTCTCGGGGTTTGTTACTGATGGGGTCGACGAGGAGCCGGTACATGCTTGGCGCGGATTCTGTCATCCGCTTGGCTATCTCCATGCTGATGGGTCCGGCGCCTTCCATCCATGCTGGCTCGTTCGTAAGCCCCAACAACGACAGCACCGGGATCATCACCACCGGCAACGCCTGAGGCAACGGCGGGTAGTGGGTGCTTTGGCCATTGTCTACTCCGGTGCCGTCTACTCCGGTGCTGTCCGGTGCTCCGTCCTGAGGTGGGGGTGGTTCGAGTCGGATAGCGTCAAGTTCTGGATGCCATTGCGGAAGGTTGTCGATATCTGGTTCCTTGAACCCGGGAGAGAAATAATCGGGATCATCAAAGACAGGAACGCCTTGATTCAGGGTGAAAGCGCTGTGATAGGGATCGGGGAATGAGCCGCCAGCGCAAGGATCCGGCTCCGGCGCGAAGAACCACGCATCATCGGCAGTGGTTTCTGCGTTGGTACTGAGACCGGTGTTGATATCAGTGTCAGTGTCAGGGTTAGTGCTGGTGTCAGCGCTGGGGGCGGGGCGGTAGATGTGGTTCTCGTTCATCGTTTGGTTCAACAGCAGGGCTGCGGCCACGTCGGCGCGTAGCTGGGTCAGGGTCCGGTCTTCGTGGGGACCTTGAGCATTGTTCGCGGTCATGGTGCATTGGTCCCAGATCGCCTCGATCGTTGGGGAGGGTGCATAAAGGCTGAGCCATGACATCCCATCCAGACTCCGACTCATCCCAAGCCTGCGATCGGCATAGGCGCGTCGAGTCCGGGCAGGAATGGTTTCCGGATAGGCACGTTCGCGCAAGCGGCGTGCTTTCTCCCTAAAGCTCCGCAAGGTACTGCCTGCTGCTTTGGCCAGCAGGGCGAGTTCGAAGGCGGTCAACACGGCGCTCTCCTGGCCGGTGGCGCGCAGCAAATCGGTTTCCTCGGCAATGACCACGGCGTAGTCCCAACCCAAATCCCCGGACTGCATCGCGGCCATGGACTCGGGCAACTCACGAACGAGAGTGCCAGCATGACCCATGAGCCGGCTGGCTACTCCCTCTGGAATGGAAAGCGCCACAGCGACCTCGGCCCGGACCTGATCGATTGAGCGGCCACGCTGCCATGGATCAAGGCTCAACAAGCCACCCTCGATCAGCGTTGCTTGTTCTAACCGCTCCACCATGGCCACTAAAAGTGCCGCGCACTGGTTCTGATGCCGACGTAACGCCGTGACGGCGTGCAAGCACTCATCCATCAAGGACTGAACCCCATCCAACTGCGAGTACGACGCAGCCCCCGATTCATCGGGAACAGGGAGGGCGGGCAGCTCCGCCAGGGTTGCAAGGCATTTATCCAGCGGCCCAACCCTGGGCAAAGACAGCGCAGTAATCAGGTCCGCCACACTCGCTGTGGTGGATGAATCACCCCGAGAATCCGGGAAATTCGCTGAACTACCCATATCATCATTCTAGTTGATATGTTCGTCTATGGCTATAAGTATTCGAATTTTTCTAGAACAAACCAAAATATCTAAACGAAACCCAATCAGACCTACTGCAGCTTGAAACTCGGGTAGCTGCAGTAGGTCTATTCCAGGCGTCTAGCTAGGCGAGAATGGCTTGGTCTTCTGGCCCGGCTTTGTGGGCTTGACCTTATAGTCCTTCCCGTTCATGCGCATGGTGATGTTGCCCTGGTTCGGTGACTTGTCGCCAATGACAATAACTTCTGTCACCAAACCGCCCTTCCAGGTGCAATCGATCTGGTAGCCGCCGCGCGCACGAAGCCCGGTGAAGGATCCGTCAGCCCAAGCGGCGGGCAATGCGGGAAGAAGGTGGATCGTGCCGGTGTGACTTTGGATCAGCATCTCCGCCACAGCGCCGGTGATGCCGAAGTTGCCGTCCATTTGGAACGGCGGGTGGTTGCAGAACAGGTTGGGCAGGGTGTTGAACCGCAATAGCCCGCGCAGCATGAACCGAGCACGTTCGGCCTCACCGAGACGTGCGAACAATGCGGCACGCCAAGGCCATGTCCAGGACCGACGGCTGTCACCGGAGACGCTGCCTTCGGAGAACGGCACCCCGTCCCGTTCTCCACAGCGCGCCTTCAGGGAGACCAAGGCGGCTGCTGCCAGCTCCGGCGACTCCGCCAGATTGATCTGGCGTCCCGGGTATACCGCGAAAAGGTGCGAGGTGTGGCGGTGGATGTCTGTGGCGCTGTCCCGGTCAGTTTGCCACTCCTGCAACTGGCCCCAGCTGCCGATCTTGTTCGGGGCCAATTTAGACTGCAGCTCCTTGACCTTGGCCTGGTATTCAAGATCCAACTCCGCTGCGGCCTCGCAGTCGATGTAGTTCTGGAACAGGTCCCAGATGATCTGCTGGTCATACATGACGCCGTTCTCACGCGGACCATGTTCCGGTGACCAGCCATCCGGCGCCACCAGTTTCCCGTCGGAATCCTCAACCAGGCGATCCTCCCAGAACTGACAGATCTCCTTTAGTAGGGGCACGGCAGTCTCGCGCAGGTATTTCCCGTCCTGCGTGAACGCCCAGTGTTCGTAGATGTGCTGTCCGTACCAGGCGCTGGCAACGGTGTTCCATTCCCAGGAGTTTCCGCCGAAGATGCTCTGGCTGGTCCGTGCCGTCCAGCCGCGGGTCTCCGCACCAAAGGCGTTCCGGGTGGCAACGCGGCTGGGGACCGCCACCTGCCTGATGAACTCAATGAGCGGTTCGTGGCTTTCGGCCAGGTTGGTGGTTTCAGCGCCCCAGTAGTTCATCTGGACATTGATGTTCGTGTGGTAATCGGAAGCCCACGCAGGCTGGTTGCTGTCATTCCACAGCCCCTGCAGGTTGGCCGGCAGCCCGCCGCGGCGGGATGAGCCGAGCAGCAGGTAGCGGCCGTAGGCGAACATGGTTTGTTCCAGACTGGGATCATCCTGACCCGCCCCGTAGACGGCAAGCCGGACGTCGGTGGGCACTTTGGCGACCTGATCCGGCGTCGTTCCCCAATCCACGGAGACGCGTGACATCAGGGGCGAGAGTTCGCCTTGGTGTTCGGCGCGCAACGCCTCGTAGGGCTGGGATGCGGCGGCGGCAATGGCCGCGGCGATGCCGGGTTCTGGGGCCGCACCGCGCCACCCGGCGGCGGCGTCGAGCTTGTAATTGGTGCGGGCGTCGAGGATCAGGGTCATGGTGGAGGCGCCCTGGACGCGAAGGCTCGTGCCCACGCCGGTGACCGTGCCGTCGGTCTCGGCGATGCGCAGGGTGGCCGCGTGCTTTAGCTGGTTGGCCATCATGCCGGAGAAGGCTAGGGAGCGCGATGATGCGTCGGCCGCCGTGGTTACGCCGTCCTGTCCCGAGGTCAGGGCAAGTGACGCGCTGAGCCCGCCGGGCCGGTCGGTTTCATAACGCATGACGATGACGTCGGCCGTCCGGCTGGCGAATGCTTCTCGCAGGACTCGGTTGCC
>JBKKBD010000004.1:0-8959 GCA_046714315.1 Specibacter sp. | reverse complement strand
CGGGGTCGCACTGATCCACCCCGCCAAATTGGCTGCCGGTCTGGCGAAAACTGTGACAAAGCTGGGGGTGCAGATCTTTGAGGAGTCCCGAGCCACGGGGCTGGAAGATCTGCCCGACGGCGTCCGTGTCCGCACCGAAACGGGCAGCATCGTGGCCAAACAGGCCGCCCTGGCAACAAACGTCTTTCCGTCCCTGCTGAAACGCAATAGCTTCATGACGGTGCCCGTCTATGACTACGCCTTGATGACCGAACCGCTCACTGACCAACAGCTCGCCGCGATCGGCTGGACTGAACGCCAAGGCATGGCCGATATGGCCAACCAATTCCACTACTACCGGTTGAGCCGGAACAACCGCATCCTCTTTGGCGGCTATGACGCCATCTACTACGCCGGGCGTCAGGTGAATCAGGAATACGAGAATAGGGAGGAGACGTTCAGGAAGCTGGCCAGCCACTTCTTCACCACGTTCCCACAACTGGAGGGCGTGCGGTTCAGCCACAAATGGGGAGGCGCCATCGACTCCAGCACCCAGTTCTGCCCCTTCTATGGCACGGCACGAAAGGGCCGGGTGGCCTACGCTGCCGGGTTCACGGGCCTAGGTGTTGGATCCACCCGCTTTGCCGCCGATGTCATGTTGGATCTGCTCGCAGGGCAGGACACTGAGCGGACGCGCCTTGAAATGGTGCGTAAACGCCCGTTCCCGTTCCCGCCGGAGCCCTTCGCCGCGGTGGGCATCAACCTGACCCGTTGGTCAATGGACCGGGCCGACCACAACGCCGGGAAACGGAACATCATTCTGAAGACTCTCGACGCCGTGGGGTTGGGCTTCGACTCATAGCCACCCCCCCATCCAACCCCCACAGAGGAGACCCGGTACCTATGACGGACCCAACACCACAGCGCACAGCAGCACTCGGCCTTTCCCTGAACCATGAACCGCTGCCCCCTGGACAAGTTGTTCAAGGAGACCCCAGCGCAGCGATTCACGAACTTGAGGGCCTGGCAGGGTGCGCCGTGGGCGTCTGGGAAATGACCCCAGGCACAGCCATCGACACCGAGGCCGAGGAAGTTTTCGTCGTCGTGGGTGGAAAAGCCAATATCGTGTTCCGTGACGGTGGTGGCTCCATGGACATCGCAACCGGCGATGTGGTGCGGCTGCGCGCGGGGCAACGAACATCGTGGACAGTCACCGAGACGCTGCGCAAGGTCTATTTCGCCCGTTATTCTATCGATAGTCCCTAAATAGAGGATCATGGGGACTGTTGGCCGGCCAACCTCGGCATGGTGTCTTGGCCCTGTCCGACTGACGATCCGGGTGTTGTCACCGGGGGCTGGATGGCAGCGGGGGCAATAATTGAAGCCGTTCAGGCCTTGTCAAATCGCGTTCTGATGGTCGGACCGGAGTGGGGCAGGTCTTGCCAGCGGTCCAGGGGTAGTGAGATTGTCCATTTTTGGTAGGGCATGGCATGTGGGCAGTTGATGCGGTGTCTTGAAAATCTACTGCACTTTGAGGCATTGGGATGGGGCTCAATGCTTGACCTTCTTGACTGGGGTGGAGGCCCACCAATTGTTTTGACCAGTCATCTCGTTGTAAGGCTTGTTGGTCGATTGCCGGCCAGGGGCTGGTAGTTCTGGATTGTCGCTCAGATGTCGTCGGCATGACGTCAGATGTTTTGCTTGCAAGTTTTGGACATCAAGGACTGAAGATAGTTGCAACCGACTCATTTATTACTCATTAAATTAGATGACGATTGCCACCTATTCAGTACTGCCCATTGTTATGTGTCCATCCCACCAGCCAAGGGCAGGGGAGACTATGGGCAGGTCTAAATGGGCTTTTGAGCATAAAGCGGGGGTCATCGGTTCGCATCCGAAAGGGGCTTAGAACCATAAAGGCTATCGGTTCGAATGCGATTTTGGGTTAGTGCGGTGCCGCTGACCTGCGGTTTTACTCTGGGGGAGTGGCCTCGAGAGGCGCTGTTCCGGCCGAATTCATTGAAACTCATTAAAAACTCATTGAATTGATCCCCAGACTGTGGACTTTGGTGCTCGGTGGTGCCTTTTCTGCGATCGTTCGGTGTAGCGGGTTGGGTTTCTATTTCGCCACCTTCTATCTCTGGGCTGAGCGGGAACTTGCAGGTTCCCTCAATCATTTCCGAAGTCGCCTGCCGATCCCTCCTGTGCCCGTAAGGCCAACGGCTTGCGGGGTAACGAGTATCTTAAGTAGCATGGCGCCGCGCAGGGGCGGCCGCGGCTGAGGTGGCCTTTCACGGGATGGGCAGGTGTGTTGTTCGTAAAATGGCGTCTACTGGCGGTCAGATCTTTGCTTGCTCCGGCATTTTGCGTTCAAGTGATGACACTCGTACGAACTTGGATTTGACGGATTATGCGTTAGGGCTCTCGGGTAAGGGACCTGGCCAGAGGGTCTGTTATGGCACCACCGCAGTCGGTGACTCGCCTTTGGCTATCCATGCCAAGTCGAAAGAGTTCGCGGAGCTCCGACCCGTTGTCGCTTTCAGCGTACTGACGCTGTTCAATCAGCCGAACGGCTATTATCGGATCCAACTAAATCCACGGGTGCGACGACCGCTCGAACCCGCCATGTACCGCCGGGCGCGAAGACCGGCCTCTAGAGGATGATGCGGCGGTCCCGCCAGTAGAACTCGCGGTCGTGGTCGCTGATCTCTCGTACGACGCGGCAGGGAACGCCGACGGCAACTACGCCTGAGGGGATGTCGCGAGTAACGACGCTTCCGGCGCCGATGACCGTGTCGTCGCCGATAGTGACGCCTGGCATGATCTGTGAGCCGCCGCCGATCCAGACGTTGGATCCGATGTGCACGGGCAGGTTGAACTGAAGTCCGCGGGCGCGCAGCTCAGGCAGGATCGGATGGCCGGCCGTAGCGATGACTACATTGGGCCCAAACATGGTGTTGTCGCCGATGTGGATGTCCCCGTCATCGACGAGGGTGAGGTTGAAGTTGGCGTAGACGTTGCTTCCGATGTGAACGTGGCGGCCGCCCCAATTCGCCCGCAGCGGGGGCTCGAAGTAGCAGCCTTCTCCGAGGGATCCGAACATCTGGTGCAGCAAGCGTGCCCGTTCGTCCTGCTGCGACGGGCGGGTGGCGTTGAAGTCGTACATCAGCTCGAGCGCTTCGGCCTGCTCGGCCATTATTCCCTCATCGCTGGGGTCGTATATCTGCCCGGCGAGCATTCGTTCATGGTTGTTCATTTGCCATTTTCCTAGACGGTCTCGATGGGTCAGGCGTCAGGATGCAGGCCGGTGTCCGCCGGAGTGCTGCGCCAAGATGTGAAGTGGACGGTGAGTCCGGCGCGGGACGGTGCGCAACAAAACGGTCCCGCGGTGACCGTGGCGTCCGCGTCAAGGGGCGCGACGCGGACGAGCCGCCAGGGCTCGGAGTCGACGCGTGCGCGCACAGTGAGTGCGTTGCCCGACCGACTGCCCCGGACTGTCACCAGGCGCCCGGCCCAGCCGGGCACGGGAGACAATGACCAGTCCGAGGTGCCCTGCGTCACGACAGCGCCGAGGCTCTCTTCGCCGTCGCTGAGCTCGACGCCGGCTTTGATCCACGATTCGTCGTCGACCTTGATGAAGATGCCCGCCTGATCGAATTGGTCGGTGAAATCTAGCCGGAACTGCACCTCGAGTGCAGACTCCGGCTCCAGACTGGCCAGCAGCGCGTGTTCTGAGGCGTGGACAAAGCCGTAGGACGTGATGCGCCAGGCATCGCTCCCTTCGCGGGCGGTGACATAAAGGCCGTCGACGTCGGTGGTGACGTTGGCAGGTTTGTTCGTCCACGTTCCTTGAGCCCAGGGAATGGAGTGCGTCATGTTTGCCTTTCGAGGGATGCCGGTCTGATACGGGGTTTTAGGGCGTAGGCGAAGACGATTTCAATGAGTCCCGCGAGTGGCAGAACTGAGAGGGCGGTGCGCTTTGCAACCATGGGCTGGTCAGTTTGACTAGGAAAAGGTGACCCGCTGGACGGCGTCGGTGACAAGCTCTTCGCTCATTGGCTTGTCATCGAGTGCACGGTGGATCGTGAGGCCTTCGATCAGTGCGTCGAGGATGCGGGCGGTGACCGGGTCGAAATGCTGCTCGAGTGCTGCCCGGCTGCGGGACATCCAGCTCTCGGTGATACTGCGATACTCCGGACGTCGCGCCGCGAGAGTGTAAAGCTCGTGGGTGAGGACGAGTTCCCGGTCGGTGCCGAGTACTTCGTTCATAATCAGGTCGACAACCACCTGCCGTGCAGCCACGACGTCGGCCGCCGCGCTGAGACGCCTTTGGAAAGTGTCGGCGACGGTGTCCGCGAAGCGGGCGAATGCGAGGCGGAGAAGATCGTCCATTCCCTCGAAATGGTAGGTCATCGACCCGAGTGAAACGTCCGCGACGGTGGCCACTTTACGGTGCGACGTACCGGCCACGCCGACCTCGCCGATCACCTGCAAACACGCGTCGATGATCCGGTCGCGTCGATGCGGGTCGAGCCGGCGCGGTCCCCGAACGGTGGGCCCCTCCGAAAGGAGGCTCATTCGTCGATCGACCGGATGACGCGGGCGGGATTGCCCACGGCAACGACGCCTGCGGGTAGGTCACGGGTGACGACGGCCCCGGCTCCGATAACGCTGTTCTCGCCGATGCTCACGCCTGGGCAGACGATCACGCCGCCACCCAGCCAGACGTTGTCGCCGATGGTGATCGGCTTGGCCGCCTCCAAGCGATCTCGGCGCGGCTGTGCAGCGACCGGATGCGTCGGTGTCAGCAACTGCACATTGGGTCCGATTTGGCAGTCCTCCCCGATAGTGATCGCCGCGACATCAAGCGCGGTGAGGTTGTAGTTGATGAACGTGCGCGCGCCGATGCGGATATTTTCGCCGTAATCGACGAACAGCGGCGGTTTGAGGAACGCGCCGTCGCCGAGGTATCCGATCAACTCCTCGAGCAGCGGGCGTGCCGCGCTCTCGTCCTCGACCGCGGCACGGTGGTAGGCGTCGGCGAGTTGCACGGCGCGTTGCGCGAGACGACCACTCTCCGGGTCATCGGCGATGTAGAGGTCTCCGGCGAGCATGCGCTCCCGGTTGGTGCGGCTGTCGCCAGCGAAGTAGTCCATAATGTCGAGCTTATCACTCACTATGTACGTATGTACACATTCTCAGGTACACTCGTCCCACCATGACGACTACTTCACTTTCCCGCACCCCGCTCTCCACCGAAACGCGCCGCGCCCGCACCGGCGTCGCGCTGTTCTTCCTCACCAACGGCGCCCTGTTCGCCAACCTCCTTCCCCGATACCCGGAGGTCATAGCCATCCTCGGGCTGACGAACACCGAATTCGGCCTCGCAGTAGCCGCATTCCCCATCGGCGCGCTCATCGCGGGACTCGCAGCCGGGGCGTTAGTTCGTCGGTTCAGGTCCTCCCGCGTCGCACTGGTCGGCACGATCCTCACCGGATGCGGCGTCCTCCTCGCGGGACTCTCTCCATCGTGGATGCTGTTCGCCGGCGCGCTGTTCCTTGCCGGGGCCATGGACTCGATCACAGACGTCGCCCAGAACCTCCACGGCCTGCGGGTACAGAGGTTGTTCGGCCGGTCCATCCTCAACTCCTTCCATGCCATTTGGAGCGTCGGCGCCGTCACCGGAGGCCTGATGGCTGGCGCAGCCGCTGCACTCACCCTCCCGCTGAGCATCCACCTAACTATCTCCGCCGTGCTCTTCACTCTATGCGCGATCGTGGCCTACCGCCTGTGCTTGCCCGGCCCTGAATCGGCCGAGGCTGTCACCGAGGACGCGGACCACACGCCCGTCTCCGCTCAGGAGGCGCCGACATGGTGGGGCAAGTACCTGATCCTCGGTGCCCTAGTGCTCGTCGCCATATGCGGGACAATTTTTGAAGACGCGGGCAACTCATGGTCCGCCCTCTACCTCTCCGACTTCCTAGGCTCGACGGCTGCCGTAGCCGCGTTCGGCTACGTCGCCCTCACGGGCGCGCAGTTCATCGGACGCATCTTCGGTGATCGGCTCGTTGACCGTTTCGGTCAGCGCGCGGTGGCCGTCAGCGGCGGTACCCTTGCCGCACTCGGCATGGGCGCCGCCCTCACATTCCCGTCCATCCCGTCCACCATCATCGGGTTCGCCGTCGTCGGTCTGGGCTCGGCCACGCTCGTCCCCGCAGCCATGCATGCGGCCGACGAAGTGCCAGGATTCCGCCCGGGTACCGGCGTCACAATCATCAGCTGGCTCATGCGAGTAGGCTTCCTCATCTCGCCCCTGGTCGTCGGTATGATCTCCGACGCGTCATCACTCCGATTTGGACTCCTGATCGTCCCGCTTGCGGGGATACTGGTGGTCTTGTTCTCCCGGTCACTCTCCTCACAGAGAACATAGTAAGAGCAAGAACGACTTAGTCGTCCCGGGCTTGTTCGACTGCAGTTCTAAGTCGTGATCGCGCACAAGCGGAGTTCCATCAGGAAGTTAGTCGTCGGCGAATGAGGGGTGAGATATCAAGATCGCCCTCTAAAAATCGACTTACGTGCACTAGGCGTGACATTCGGCAGTGTGAGAAAGCCGCCATTTGTCGCTGCGATTCCCACACAAAGTCGCGGGACCTTCAACGTAGGTACCGCGCCTTTGGTCTGCGCGACCAAGAGAGACGGCCGGCACAACACGAACGCGTCTCAATAAGATACTGCACTTTGAGGCACTGGGATGGGGCTCAATGTTTGAGCTTCTTGGTTGGAGTGGAGGCCCAGCAATTGTTT
Source organism: Specibacter sp. (assembly GCA_046714315.1). GTDB lineage: Bacteria > Actinomycetota > Actinomycetes > Actinomycetales > Micrococcaceae > Specibacter. The sequence continues at coordinate 2,176 of JBKKBD010000004.1, read as the reverse complement.
CGATGAGGCATCTCCTTGTAAGGCTTCTTGGCCGATGACAGGCCAGGGGCTGGTAGTTTTGAATTGTCGCTCAGGGGTCGTCGGTATGACGCCAGATGTTTGGCTGGCAAGATTTGGCCACCAAGGACTGCAGGTAGTTGCGACCGACTCATTAGAAACTCATTAGATTGGGTGACAACTGCCGCCTATTCAGTACTGCTCATTGTCATGTGTCCATCCCACCAGCAACGGGTATGAGCGAGTATTGACAAGTTATGACGGGCTTCTGAGCGTAAAGCAGGGGTATAAGCGCTGAGAACCGTCGGGAGGTGTTAGGTGCCGAATGTGCCCCTGACCTGCGATGATAGTTCATCAGGTGCATTGGAGCAGGCAATTTCGACTGACTATCCCATACGGCAGTATCGATTCGAATGCCTTGCGGTCAGTTTTGTTGTTGGCGTCGCTGTCTTGGGCTGATGGTGTTCTGCCGGGTCTACCGGTGGTTTGATTGACAGAGTCAACGAGACTAGGGCAGTCCCCTCCGTTGGCGTGGCGGAGCACGATCTCGAGTTTGGTCTCGAAATCGTACTGCCTTCGCTCTCTTGTCATCAGCGCACCTGCTCCCCGTAGCTGCCATCGTTGATACAACGTTTGGACAGGGTTAGTCGCGAGGTCAAGAGTCAACGCGACGGACTTCGCAGTGAATCCTTCCTCGAACAACTCGACGGCCGAGACAGCATCAGAACGACTTAACCTGCTTCGCAAATACATGGACGGACTTCGTTGAAAGTTAGACACCTAATTTCAGAGTCCAACTTTCAGGGACCACTCCAAAAACCACCGGTACCCGGTTTGTGGACTTGATGTTCCATGCCGGTTCCGGCAGGTTGTCACCTGCCACCATGACCGGCGTTGAGGACCAGCGATACAGCTGCGGGGTACGTGTGTATTCTGAAACCCACCGGACGAGGTCGCGCTCGTATCTGGGTAACAGTGACGATCCAGGGGCGCCGAGCATTCGAAGCCACCGTCGTGCCCTGAAGCAAGTAATTGGGGCCTAGCGCTCAAGTAATGACGCGGCTTACTTAAAAATGAGTGCAGGTTTTGACTTGGATGAAGGTTAGGCCAGCGCGCCGCTGGCCCAGCCTTCCTTCATTTGGTGTCCGGGACAGTCGTGATTTTCCTGGGCCAATTGAAGTCTGGACATTGAACCGCAGAAGGCGACAAAAGAGTCAGATAAGTAAGACGATGCCCGTCACTTCGCCCAAGAGAGAGCTATAGCTAGAGGAGCACCCTCTACTGATTAAGAGGAAGATCCTGCGAATCTATGACGCAAAAGGCTCAGACTTAGCCAAAAGGACTATGAGGCGGCGTGGAATCCCCGTTGGGAGTGCCGAAATTTTGGTAACTGTCCTTTTGCCCTAGTCGATCTGCTGGTCAGTACGCGCCAGGGGCCGAGCTCAAAGGAGACGACGCAGCCGACCGGACACAGAACAACGACCGGCTGCGAGTGTCCTCATGCTTTCGCCTACATTCGACGACACAGCAACAGGCGGGTCTGCCCTGGCTAGCGGTTGTCTCCAACGAAGCAGTGCCCTGAGGCCAAGACTGGCAGGATCCTGACAGCAACTGTGCCGTCTCGGACTTGCCCAATGATGCAGTCTCTGCCCAAGAGCGTTGCGGCCTCGATGGCATCTACGGCATTTCCTACCGGTGTAATATCCACGGAGACTTCCAGGGTTCCCGGCTGGGCGACTTTGCACCAAATGCGAGGCTCCTCAGTGACGCTTTGACCTTGTCTCGGAGTCACTGCGCAGGAGTCTGGTTTAGTCTTTGTTCAGCTGACTGTGATGTTTCCACGGGTGCGGGCTCAGGGCTCCTCGAGTCAAGGACGAGCGAGCAACCACTAAGAAGCACAGCCGCCGCTACGACTGCCCAAGCACCTTTAGCGCGTATTTTCATGGTGGACCGCGGCAGCTGTGCGGAGCCAGGAAATCTTGTCGTAGTCATGCGTACATTCCACCATTCCTCTTAATGTCGCGGGTGCGAAGCCGGGTGTGCTGAGCGCCGTCGAGATCTAAAGGCAGAGGCTAGTTCGTACAACTCACCCTGGGGGAGATGAGGATTGTACGAACTAGCCTCCTTCCGGGCTGCATTAGTGGACCGATCTCAAGAGCCCTCGCAACCCGGAAAGTGG
>JBKKBD010000003.1:0-12816 GCA_046714315.1 Specibacter sp. | reverse complement strand
GAAAAGTAGGTGGCCTCATGCAGCACGGCACCGTCCCCACCAAAAACAGCGAGTTTCATGCCGTTGGTGTGGCGGGGAAGAATCGTCAACGGATGCAAAATAATGTCCCCGGCACCATACGCCAAGGCCACACTGCCACCGAGCAGCAGCGGATCCCCGGCAGCAAACGCGGCCAGCCGGGACTCGACCTCTTCGGGCAGGATCAGTTCAGGCTCACGCCCCTCCAACCCCAGCAACACCGCCGTCATGGTCCCGTGCCCGCGCCCGGTGGCGGCCAGGGAACCATACAAGTCAACCCGGACCGAGGCAACCCGCCCCAGGAGGCCGCCGTCGATCAGTTCCTGCGCAAACGCAGCCGCCGCCCGCATCGGCCCCACAGTATGCGAACTCGAAGGGCCAATACCCACCGAAAACAAATCAAAAACACCAACGGACATGTGAGTACCTCACTAAAGACTAAATTCCTGCCGCCAGTGAAACCTGGCGGAGGGCCGGGCACACCCTTGGATAATGCCCAGCCTATTCCCTGCAGTGACGGCCATCCAAGGCCGCCACCGAAGGGAGCAACTGTACCGCCTAGGACAGATTTGCCACTGACGGGTAGAGCGGGTGGGCTGCTGCAAGGGCCGCAACGCGGGTGCGCAGACCGGACAAATCCGCGTCAGCGTCGGCCAAAAGTGCCTCGGCAATGATGTCCGCCACTTCGGCGAAGGCAGCCTCGCCGAAACCGCGGGTGGCCAGGGCCGGGGTGCCGATGCGCAGGCCGGAAGTGACCATGGGCGGGCGCGGATCAAACGGCACGGCGTTGCGATTGACGGTGATGTCAATGGCTACGAGACGATCTTCGGCTTCTTGGCCGTTGAGCTCGCAGTTGCGCAGGTCAACCAGCACCAGATGGACGTCGGTGCCGCCGGAAATCACGGAGATCCCCTTGGCCGCAACATCCGGCTGGATCAGGCGGTCTGCCAAAAGGCGGGCGCCAAGCAGCACGCGCTCCTGGCGTTCCTTGAACTCTTCCGAGCCTGCGATCTTGAAGGCCACGGCCTTGCCGGCGATGACGTGCTCAAGCGGCCCGCCCTGCTGGCCCGGGAACACAGCAGAGTTGATCTTCTTGGCGATGTCGGCGTCGTTGCTCAAGATGATGCCGCCACGGGGGCCGGCAAGGGTCTTGTGCGTGGTGGACGTGGTGACATGGGCGTACGGCACCGGTGAGGGGTGCAGCCCTGCGGCCACCAGGCCGGCAAAGTGGGCCATGTCCACCATGAGGTAGGCACCCACCAGATCCGCGATGCGGCGGAATTCGGCGAAGTCCAGCTGGCGGGCGTACGCCGACCAGCCAGCAACAATGAGAGCGGGCTTGTGTTCGAGCGCCAGGCGCTCAACCTCGGCCATGTCTACCTGGTGCGTATCTTCACGCACCTGGTACGGGACCACGTTGTACAGTTTGCCCGAGAAGTTGATCTTCATGCCATGCGTCAGGTGCCCACCGTGGGCCAGGTTCAGGCCCATAATGGTGTCGCCCGGCTTGATCAACGCATGCATCACCGAAGCGTTGGCCTGTGCACCGGAGTGCGGCTGCACGTTGGCAAACTCGGCGCCGAACAAAGCCTTGACACGGTCAATGGCCAACTGCTCGATCACGTCGACGTGTTCGCAACCGCCATAGTAACGGCGGCCCGGGTAGCCCTCAGCGTACTTGTTGGTCAGCACCGAACCCTGGGCTGCCATGACGGCAGCTGCGGTGTGGTTTTCCGAAGCGATCATTTCCAGGCCGGTGCGCTGGCGGGCCAGCTCGGCGTCGATCGCAACAGCAACTTCCGGGTCCAATACCGAAAGCTCGGCATCGAGGCTTGCCGAGGTTACCGGGACAAAGTCCACGGTGGCGCCGACGCCGCTCACAGCTCGCCGCCGTTGGCTGCGGCGTACTCTTCAGCGCTGAGCAGCGGGCCTTCGGACTCAACCTCAACCTTGAAGAGCCAGCCGGCTCCGTAGGGGTCTGCATTGACCAAAGCCGGGTCATCGACGACGGCGGAGTTCACTTCGGTGACAACGCCGGTTACCGGGGAAAACAGGTCCGAGACGGACTTCGTTGACTCAATCTCGCCGCAGGTTTCGCCCGCAGTGACGGTTGCCCCGGTCTCGGGCAGGTCTACGTAAACAATGTCACCGAGTGCGTCGGCGGCCACGGCGGAGACGCCGATGGTGGAGGGACCCGCACCGTCGCGGGCAATCCACTCGTGTTCAGCGGAGTACTTCAGTTCTGCTACTACCTTGCTCATAATGATCCTTGTCTAAGAAATGTGAGTAGAGGGTGGGCCGGTACTTGGGCCCGTACCCGGCTCCCGCAGCGGGCTGTGGGAGCCGGGTGGGAGCTACTTTTGGCGCTTGTAAAACGGCAGTGCGACAACTTCAAACGGCTCGGCCTTGCCACGGAGATCCACATCAAGCTGCGTGCCAACTTCGGCATGCGCAACATCAACGTAAGCCATGGCCACGGGGTAGCCGAGGGTGGGGCTGGGCTGGCCTGAGGTGACTTCACCAATCGTGACGCCATCCTTGAGCACCGAGTAGTGGCCACGTGCCGCGCGGCGGCCCGAACCCTTAAGGCCAACCAACTTACGGCCAGCCGTAACGCCGTCGCCCGCTTCCTTGATGGCAGCCAGGGCGGCCTTGCCCACAAAGTCGCTTTCCTTGGCCAGCGAGACCACAGGGCCCAGACCCGCGGAGTACGCGTGACCGGTAACTGAGAGCTCATTGCCGTACAGCGGCATGCCAGCTTCCAGACGGAGCGAATCACGGGAAGCCAGGCCGGCCGGGATGAGGCCCTGGTCCTGGCCGTTGACCAGCAGTATCTGCCAGAGGGCGGCGGCGTCTGCGTTGGGCACGTAGATCTCGAAACCGTCCTCGCCGGTGTAACCGGTGCGTGCCAGCAAGAGCTCCTGGCCGTTAATCGTCACATCGACAGCAGCGTAGTACTTCAGCTCGGTCACCAGGGAGTGCTGCTCCGAGGGCACTAACGTCAGCAGGATGGCCTCGGCGTTGGGCCCCTGAACGGCGATCAACGATGTCTCAGCGGAGACGTCCTCGACAACAACATCAAAGCCTGCGGCGCGCTCAGCCAGGAGCCCTGCGACGGTTGCGGCATTGCCGGCGTTGGGGACAACCAGGTACTTCTCTTCGCTGCGGCGGTAAGAGATCAGGTCGTCGATGATGCCGCCGTCGGCGTTGCAGATCAGCGAGTACTTGGCCTTGCCCACGGCAACGGCGGACAATTTGCCAGCCAGTGCGTAGTCAAGGAACGCCGCGGCGTCCGGGCCGGTCACCCAAACTTCGCCCATGTGGGAGAGGTCGAAGAGGCCAGCTGCCGTGCGGACCGCGTGGTGCTCAGCCAATTCGGAGGAGTACTTCAACGGCATCTGCCAGCCACCAAAGTCGGTGAATGACGCGCCGGCCTTCTCGTGCTCGCCGTAAAGGGCTGTGTGGTTCTCAGTCATGGGAATTCCTTTGCGGTGTTAGTTGGCGAATTCTTCGGCGAAGTCTTCGAGAGGAGGGCAGGAGCAGACCAGGTTGCGGTCTCCGGCTGCGCCATCGATGCGACCAACCGGCGGGAAGTACTTGTCCTGGCGCAGGGCGGCGACGGGGAACACGGCCTGTTCACGTGAGTAGCCGCGGTCCCAGTTGGAATCGACAACGGCAGCAGCCGTGTGGGGTGCGTTGCGCAACGGGCTGTCGAGCAACGTGAAGGTGCCCTCGGCCACCTGATCAATCTCCGCACGGATACTGATCATGGCGTTGATGAAGCGGTCGATCTCAGCCAGGTCCTCCGATTCGGTCGGCTCAACCATCAAGGTGCCGGAGACCGGGAAGGAAAGGGTGGGAGCGTGGAAGCCGTAGTCGATAAGGCGCTTGGCCACATCCTCGGCCGTGACGCCGGTCTTGGCCGTCAGATCGCGCAGATCCAGGATGCATTCGTGGGCAACCAGATCACCGGCACCCGTGTACAGGACCGGGAAGTGCTCGTTGAGCTGCGAGGCGATGTAGTTCGCTGCCAACAGTGCTGACTTCGTGGCTTCCGTCAGTCCCTTGCCGCCCATGAGCTTCACGTACGCGTAAGAGATCGGCAGAACGCCGGCCGAACCGAACCGTGTAGCCGAGATCGGGACGCCGGTACCTTCGTGAGAGGCCGCGTTGGCATCGCCGGGCATGAACGGAGCCAGGTGGGCCTTGGCTGCAACGGGTCCAACACCGGGGCCACCACCGCCGTGCGGAATGCAGAAGGTCTTGTGCAGGTTCAGGTGGCTGACGTCGCCGCCGAACTTGCCGGGCTGCGCCAGACCCACAAGGGCGTTCAGGTTAGCGCCGTCAACGTAGACCTGGCCACCGGCTGCGTGGATAGCGTCGCACACTTCGCGCACATCGGCGTCGTACACACCGTGTGTGGACGGGTAGGTGATCATGATGGCCGAGAGCTGATCCTTGTGCGTTTCGATCTTGGCCGTCAGGTCCGCGTGATCGATGGTGCCGTCGGGAGCCGTGGCCACAACAACTACCTTCATACCGGCCAGCACAGCCGAGGCGGCGTTGGTGCCGTGGGCTGACTGCGGGATGAGGCAGATGGTGCGCTGTTCGTCGCCGCGTGAGAGGTGGTAGCCGCGGATGGCCAGCAGGCCAGCGAGCTCGCCCTGTGAGCCTGCATTGGGCTGGATGGAGACCTGGTCGTAACCGGTGATCTCGGCCAGATCGGCTTCCAGTCCACCGATCAGTTCACGCCAGCCTTCGGTCTGGGAATCGGGAGCGAACGGGTGGATGGAGGCGAATCCTGGCCAGGACATAGCTTCCATCTCGGCCGTGGCATTGAGCTTCATGGTGCACGAGCCCAGCGGGATCATGGTGCGGTCAAGTGCCAAGTCGCGGTCGCTGAGGCGGCGGATGTAACGCAGCATCTGGGTTTCGGAGCGGTGGGTGTTGAACACGGGGTGGGTCAGGAAGTCCGAGTCACGCACGGTGTCAGCGGCCAGCGCGAAGTCAGAAACACTGCCCTGGTCCGTGCCGTCACCTGCCGGTGCGGCACCAAACACGGCGGCTACGCGAGCCACGATGTCCGCCGTCGTGGTTTCATCCACGGAGATGCCAACGTAGTCAGCATCGATGGGGCGAAGGTTGATGCCATCCTTTTCGGCCAGGGCCACGAGTGCGCTGGCGCGTCCGGGAACCTTGACAGTGAGGGTGTCGAAGAAGGAGGTGTGTGCCAGTTCGACGCCGGATGCCTGCAGCGCCGCTGCCAAGGTGCGGGCGTGGCCGTTGACCGTTTCAGCAATGGCCTTCAGGCCTGAGGGGCCGTGGTAGACGGCGTACATGGAGGCCACAATCGCCAGCAATGCCTGTGCCGTACAGATGTTGGAGGTGGCCTTCTCACGGCGGATGTGCTGCTCGCGAGTCTGCAGTGCCAGGCGGTATGCGGACAGGCCGGTGTTGTCCGTGGAGACACCAACGATGCGGCCGGGCAGCGTACGCTCCATGCCATTGCGGACCGCCATGTACGCTGCGTGCGGTCCACCAAAGAACAGGGGAACACCGAAGCGCTGGGCAGTACCAACGGCAATGTCTGCACCCTGCTCACCGGGAGGGGTGATCATGGTCAGGGCCAGCAGATCGGCGGCTACAGTGACAAGCGCACCGCGCTCCTTCGCTGCGGCAATCACGGGGGCGTGGTTGAAGACGCGTCCGGATACGCCAGGCTGCTGGAGAACGACGCCGTTGATGTCGCCATCGGGCAGTCCCTGGGCCAGATCGGCAACTTCTACCTCGAAGCCAAGGGCTTCAGCGCGGCCCTTGACGATGGCGATGGTCTGCGGCAGGAGGTCCGCGTCCAGAACGGTCTTGCCGTTTGCGGCGGTCTTTGACTTATTGGCGCGGCGCATGAGCAGCACGGCCTCGGCTACAGCGGTGGCTTCATCGAGCAAGGAAGCGTTTGCAACGGGCAGTCCGGTCAGGTCGCTGACCATGGTCTGGAAGTTCAGCAGCGCTTCGAGGCGGCCCTGGGAGATCTCGGGCTGGTAGGGCGTGTACGCCGTGTACCAGGCCGGGGCTTCAAGGATGTTGCGCATGATCACCGGCGGGGTCACGGTGTTGTAGTAGCCCTGACCGATCAGCTGGACTGCCGTCTTGTTCTTGGCGGCGATGGCGCGGAGTTCGGCCAACACCTCCACTTCGCTCAACGCAGCGCGAAGCTCTAGGGGCTTGGCCTGACGGATGGAATCGGGAACAGCCGTGTCTACGAGGGAATCGACGCTGTCATAGCCGATGGCCTTGAGCATGGTCTCGATGTGGGATTGCTTGCGGGCGCCAATGTGCCGGTCTACAAACGCCGTTGGACTGGACTGAATCGTCATGAGGAACTCCAAGATACGGCCGAACCAAGAGGGTGCGGCATGGGTGGGTTCCTCCCCAATCTGTCTTGGACCTGAGAGATTCCGCGGATTTGTCATCCACTTTGCACCGTCGGTGAGCTGCGGTTTCCCGCAACTGCTTTCCAGAGTTGCCTCACCATGACGGTACGGGGGCCTGAGAGATTCCTGGGGAGGATTTGCTCCTACGGCGCCGCCACATTGCTGGGAGGACTCTCCCGCCACGGTTCGAAAGGCGTATTAAGATATGGGTGATTCGAAGCACACATTACACGATAGATTTTACCCGGCCAAACCCCGGTCAAATACTGAACGTATCTTGCGCACAGTTACGGCTCAAGATAATCTGTGACTCGCGTCACCAAGCAAAGTTATTAGAAGTGCCTATGATCCGCGGCGGGAGAGTTCCGCCGGTACATCTGCGTGAAGCGCAGACATCCAGTGGGCGCCGAAGGAGCAAACCCTCCCCGGGAATCTCTCAGGCCCATGTACCGCCGTGGCGAGGCAACTCTGGAAAGCAGCCCGAACATCCGGGCTCACCGAAGGTGCAAGCGTCCCCTTGATTCCCAAGGAAACGCGGAAACTCTCAGGTCCAAGACAGAGTGGGGAGGAAGCAAATCTTCGTGGTGCACCCTGCCACCTAAACGAAGGGCCTTCCTTTGACGATCCACCAATCCATCACCACACCCGATGCCGAGCCCCACCTTGAGCGGCAACTGAGCAACCGGCATATCCAGCTCATCGCCATCGGCGGCGCCATCGGAACCGGCCTGTTTATGGGCTCCGGCAAGACCATCTCCGCAGCCGGACCATCAGTGATATTCGTGTACATGATCATCGGCTTCATGCTGTTCTTCGTCATGCGCGCCATGGGTGAGTTGCTGTTGAGTAACCTCCATTACAAATCTTTTAGCGATTTTGCCGCAGATCTTTTAGGCCCGTGGGCGGGCTTCTTCACCGGTTGGACCTATTGGTTCTGCTGGGTCATCACCGGGATCGCCGATGTCATCGCCATCGCGGCCTACTCTGAGGTACTCATACCAGGGATCGAACTGTGGATCCCCGGGGTAGTCACCATCGGAATTTTGCTGATCCTGAACCTGACCACAGTGAAGGCCTTTGGCGAAACGGAATTCTGGTTTGCCCTCATCAAGATCGTTGCCATTGTCGCCTTGATCGGCGTGGGCTTGTTCATGATCTTCAGCCGTTTCCAATCTGACACCGGAACGGCCAGCTTCACGAACCTGTGGAGCCACGGCGGACTCTTCCCCAATGAATTCATGGGCTTTGTCGCCGGATTCCAGATCGCCGTCTTTGCCTTCGTGGGCATTGAGCTCGTGGGAACCACAGCAGCCGAGGCCAAGGATCCAGAAAAGAACCTGCCCAAGGCCATCAACTCCATTCCCATCCGCGTCCTGCTTTTCTATGTAGGCGCCTTGGTCATTCTGATGTCGGTCATTCCCTGGACGCAGTTCGCCGCAGGCCAAAGCCCCTTCATCGCCATGTTCTCCATGGCGGGACTCGGCGCGGCTGCCACCATCATCAATCTTGTGGTGCTCACGTCCGCGATGTCCTCAGCCAACTCTGGCATCTACTCCACCTCCCGCATGGTCTACGGACTGGCGCAAGAGGGCGATGCCCCTTTCCGGTTTTCCAAGTTGTCCAAGCGCAAGGTCCCCAACAATGCGCTGTTTCTTTCCTGCGTTTTGCTCCTCTCCAGCATCGTGCTGCTATACGTTGGCGAGGACGTCAGCAAGGCCTTTGAAATGGTCACAACCGTGGCCGCTGTTTGCTTCGTCTTTGTCTGGTCCATCATTCTGGCCAGCTACCTCGCCTTCCGCCGGCGCCGCCCCGAACTGCATGAATCCTCGAAGTTCAAAATGCCTGGCGGCATTCCCATGGTCTATGTTGTCTTCGCCTTCTTTGCCTTTGTCCTGTGGGCCCTGACCACTCAGGTGGACACGCTCATTGCCCTACTGGTGACCCCCTTGTGGTTCATTGTGCTGGCGGTCGTCTGGTACCTCGTTGGCAAGACCCCCAGCCACCGGGCACGCTACGCGAAGTTCAAGGAGGATCTGGAATCTGAACGAATTACCGCGCGGGGACCGCTCGGAGCTGAGAGCTCGGCAGGAAAATGAGCACCGGTCCACTGACGCCGTCGGACATTGCTCCTGCGAATCCTCAGGAGGGTGGGGCATTCATCCTCACCCTTGATTGCACCGAATCCCCGGGCATCGTGCATGCCGTGGCGCAGTACCTGCTGAACCACGGATGCTACATCGTTGACATCAAGCAATTTGGTGACCAGCAGGTGCGGCACTTCTTCATGAGAGTTCATTTCATAGCAGGCGTTGATGGGCCAAGTCCTGAAGACCTCCGGCAGGAATTCGCGCCGGTGGCCCAGCAATGGGGCATGAATTGGCGTCTTGAACCGCAGGGCCGCAAGGAACGCATCATGGTCATGGTCTCGAAGTTTGGCCATTGCCTCAACGACCTGCTTTTTCGTGCCCGAACCGGTGAATTGCCGGTGGAGATTGTTGCCGTCGTGTCCAATCACGAGACCCACAAGGACCTGGTTGATTGGCACGGCATTCCGTTCCACCACATCCCAGTAACGCCTGAAACGAAGCCGGCCGCCGAAGCAGAGTTGCTGACGCTGGTCGAGGGGTACAAGGTTGAGTTGGTTGTTCTGGCACGCTACATGCAGGTTCTCAGCGACAACCTTACGTCTGTACTTTCCGGACGGGCTATCAACATCCATCACTCCTTCCTGCCAAGTTTCAAGGGCGCCAAACCGTATCACCAGGCCTACGATCGTGGCGTCAAGACGGTTGGCGCCACGGCACACTACGTCAATGCCGAACTGGACGAAGGCCCGATCATCGCCCAACAGGTCATCGACGTGGACCACACATACAGCCCTGCGGATCTCGTTGCAGTTGGCAAGGATGCAGAGTGCAAGGCACTCACCAATGCCGTGCGTTGGCATGCCGAAGGCCGAATAATCCTGTCAGGGAACCGGACTGTAGTCCTGCGCTAGCCCGCGCTCCGTTGGCGCACCCCAATTCAGTGCTGGATTGGGGTGCGCCAGGTAACACTGGATTTAGGGGCGTCAGGGCCGTGCCGCACCCAACAGATCCCGCCCCTCGGCCAGCACCATATCCCGGAACCGGGCGGCTTGGGCGGAACCATCCGAACGGTTCCGCCAGACAAGGCCCACGTCTCGATGAGCACTGGGCCAGATGATGTCCACCTCGCACCAGCCCAAGCCGCCTGTGGTTCTCGTTTCAAATCTCTCCGGAGGCGCTACGGCAAGACCCAGTCCCGCCGAGACAAGTCCCCGGACGGTATGCAGGTCCTGACCCTGAAACGCCACACGGGGACGGAACCCCGCGCGCTTGCACAGTGATTGAACAATGGAATGCATGCCGTATCCAGGTTCGAGCATGACAAATGGCTCGTCCCGTACGGCGTCGAGCTTGACCCCGCCCCAGCCGGCCAGGGGATGGCCGGCGGGGACCACCAACTTCAACGGCTCCGAATACAGCACCTCCGCCCCGACGGTTCTGCTTGGCGCAGGAGGCGGGGCCACCAAAGCGAGATCGGCGGATCCGGTGGTCAGCAGGTCCAAGCAAAAGGCCCGACTCCCCTGCTGCAGGTCAAAGGTGACCCCCGGATGCTCCTGTGTGAACGCCCTGATAAGAATCGGTAATGCCACCTCGCCAAAAGTATGCTGAAAAGCCACTTGGATACGGCCAAATTGTTTCCCGGATTCCTGCCGCGCCAAAGCCAAACCCGCACGAATCTGATCCATCGCTTCAGCTGCCCTCGGGATCAGGGCAAGGGCCGCGGGCGTCAACTCTACGCCCCTCCCCTTACGCAGCACCAACGGTGTACCCACCACTTCCGCCGCCCTGGCCAGCGCCCGGCTCACGGTTGACTGCGGAATCCCTAGTGCCTCGGCAGTGGCCGTTACGTGGCGGCTGGCCCCGAGCTCCACGAGCATGGGAAGGGCAGGCAGAAGTTTTGCCAGGTCTCGGTTGTCATTGTCCATGCTTCATGGAACCACGGGCACTGTTCCTAAGTCATCCAAATATGGATAAATATGTCATTTTCAATGCATTAGACGCATTGATTCGTGCGTTCTACGGTTGAACATGTGATCGAGCCAAACTGCTCGTCAAAGCAATCAGAGATCGAAGTGGACAGTGTTTAAGATAGATCGCGCAGCCGAACCACCACTGAATCCGGGCAACCCGTGGGCCGGGCATCTCCACGGCAGCCCCGGCTACCGCAGGATGCTGGCCGCACTGGCGTGCGCAGGAGTTGCAACATTTGCGCAACTGTATTCACTGCAGGGAATCCTTCCTCTCATCTCCCGAGACCTCAATGTCACGGCCGCGCAGGCCTCCCTCAGCATCTCGGCAGCCACCGTAGGACTTGCCATCGCTGTCCTGCCGTGGTCATTCATCGCCGACCGCTGGGGACGCGTACGAACCATGGGACTGGCCGTTATCCTGGCAACAATCCTTGGGCTGCTCGTTCCGCTGGCTCCCACGTTTGAGGTCCTGCTGATTTTGCGGGTTTTGGAGGGTGCCGCGTTGGGCGGAATCCCGGCGCTTGCGATTGCTTACCTGACCGAAGAGGTCAGCCCGCGCCACGCGGCCTCTGCCGCCGGAGCGTACGTTGCCGGAACCACACTGGGAGGACTGTTCGGACGGCTACTGGCCGGCCCGGTGGCCGACGTTGCCGGCTGGCGAATGGGAACCCTGTCCGTGTCCCTGTGCGCAGCCGCAGCTGCGGCGACTTTCCTAGTGTTGGCACCGAAACCACTCGGCTTTGTGCCGTCGCGGGCCGAGGGCTTCGGCGCCGTTCTTGGCAAGCTCGTCCCACAACTGCGCAATGGACGGCTCCTAGCCCTCTACGCGCAAGCATTTCTCTTGATGGGAGCATTCGTCAGCGTCTACAACTACCTCGGCTTCAGACTGGAGGCACCGCCCTACCTGTTCCCGGCGTCGGCCGTGGCCTTGCTGTTCCTGGCCTATCTGGCGGGCACTGTTTCCTCAAAGGCGGTGGCCAGCCTTGCCACCCGGTGGGGCCGCCGGAGCGTGCTCTTGGCCTGCACAGCGACCATGGTGATGGGATTGGCCCTGACCCTGGCCAGTCCGGTGACAATGATCCTGGTGGGCCTGGTGCTGTTCACGGCAGGGTTCTTCGGAGCGCACAGCATCGCCTCGGGTTGGACGAGCACCCTGGCCACTACTGGCCGGGCCCAGGCTTCTTCGCTCTACAACCTCAGCTATTACGCCGGTTCCAGCGTGGTTGGTTGGGGCTCAGGCTTGGTGTTTCAACAATTCGGGTGGAGCGCCATGGCCGGAGTCCTGACCGTGTTGGCACTACTTGCGGCAGCTGCGGCCGTGGCCCTACTTCCGGCACGGCCGGTTGCAACCGGTCGGGATCATGGCACTGCCCGAATCGCTTAAGCAGCACCTGCGGGTGGCTGCGAAATCGAGAATTCCTTTAAGCGGCTCCTGCGGGTCTCCCTCCGAAACACTCGCAGGTGCTGCATAAAGGAATTCAGATATCCGACCACACCCGCAGGTGCTGCTTAAGAGAATCCACCCAGGCCCGGGCGCTACCGGGTCCGAACCTGGTCCCCGCCGGTGCGGTGCATCAGCATCGCCTCGACCACGGGATAAAGCATGAGGATTCCCAAAACGGCAAACGTCCACTGGTAACTGGCCACAGCGTCCGTTACCGCAGCTCCCTCCAGCAACACCTGTGCAGCACGCAAAATCAATGCCCCGACAGCAACGCCTAACCCGGTGGCGATCTGGGCGATCGTGGATGAAAGCGTGTTGGCTCCAGCCATGCGAGCCTTGGGAACGTCCGCAAACTGCAGCGTGTTGTAGGCGCTGAATCCGATGGACCGCAGCACACCGCTGACAAAAAGCACCACGGCGATCACGGCCAGCGGTGTCTGCGGGCTCAGGAACGCACACGCTACCAGCACCAAAGCTCCACCGAGGTTGCTCAACAACAGAACGTTCCGAAATCCCATGCTCCGAATGAGCGGTGAGGTGGCCGGCTTAATGAGGACATTGCCGGCAAAAACGGCCATGGTCATCAAGCCTGCCTGAAACGCGCTCCACCCAAATCCCACCATGAACATCAAGGGCAGCAGGAACGGTACGGCGTTGATGATCAGCCGGTACATGCCACCACCGGCGTTGCCTACCCGGAAGGTTTGGATGCGCAGGGCGCGCAGGTCCAGCAAGGGGTGCCGTGCGCGTTTGAACCACCACAACGCCCCGGCCGTGCTGGCCGCGGCAAGCACCAGCCACAGGACGACGGCGGTCCACGGCGTGGGTGCCGAGCCCACCGTTTCCATGCCAATCACCAGTGCGGC
>JBKKBD010000002.1:0-2637 GCA_046714315.1 Specibacter sp. | reverse complement strand
AGTCTTTTGGTGACTCCTTCGAAGGTACGGACCTCGAGGACGTTCTCGCCGAGGGCAACATTGGCAAGCTGGTGGTTGCCGGCGCTGAGACAGACGCGTGCATCCGCTCCACGATTCATGGCGCCTTTACCCGCGGCTACGACGTCACGCTTGTTGGCGACGCACACACCGCCGGGGATAAGACTCAGTGGGGTGCTCCCACCGTTCCCGAGGTCATTGCGCATACCAACCTCTATTGGCAGTTTCAGGACGCGCCGGGGCGCACAGCATCAGTGGTTGCGACCGCTGATGTGCGCTTCGGGGACTAGGTCCGACGCCGTCTCGCGACTGGGAGCCTCGGCTCAGGTGGCGGGGGAGGCCGAGTTGACGCGCTCAAAGTGTTCCACCACGGGGAACGGCTCATAAAACTCGTGAAGTAGGCTCTTCCACTGCTGGTAGCTGGCCGAAGTTCGGAAGCCCACGGTGTGGTCTTCGAGTCGTTCCCATTCAACCAACAGCAGGTATTCGTTCCGCGATTCCAAAGACCTGGACAGTGTCAGGCTGCGAAATCCGGGCATGGCGGAAATTATGTGGCGTGCCTGCTCAAAGGCGGCCTCAAATTCGGACTCCCGGCCGGCAATAACCGGCAGGATCGCGTGTTCGGTGATCATGGCTCCATCCTGCCAAATGGCGTACGTGGTGGCACAATTTCGCCCGCTAGATGGACGTCAGTTCGCACGATAGTTGCGGTTTCGGTAGTCGGTTGGGCTGATGCCATATCGGCGCTTGAATGCCGTGCTGAGCGCAAACGGGCTGGCGTAGCCAACGGCCGTGGCAATCGTTGCGGTTGTCACCTGAGAGTCTGCGAGCATCTCACTGGCCAGCAGCATTCGCCAATTCGTCAGGTAACTCATGGGTGGCTCTCCAACACTGGAGCGGAATCTGCTGGCCAGCGTTGCGCGAGAGATGTTCAGGCTCTGGGCCACGGAGGCAAGGGTCCAGCCTGCCTCCGGGTGTGAATGAAAAAGTTCCAGCGCTCCGGAGGAAACCGGGTCTGCGCTTCCGGCCAGCCAACCCCGCCTCGTGTCCGGATGAAGTTGCGCCCACGCCCTGACCGTGTGAACCAGGAGGACATCGAGCAACCTGTCTGCGGCACTGCCATGACCTGGCGCACCGGTGGTGATCTCGCGTTCCAACAGCATCACCAGCTCCACCGAAACGTGTTCGGCAGGAACAACCGCCACGCGTGGTAGACCTTGGGTAACCGCGGCAGTGACCTCTGCATCTGATTCGTAGGTGCCGACAAGCATCGTGTTCTCGCCGCTGGCTGCGTTGCCCCAGCTGCGAATTCCATGGCTCATGTCCAGGACTAGATCTTTCCCCGCGGCTGAGGTGCATATCTGGCCGGGATGAATGATCACATCCGTGGAGCTTGATGGGTCATCGGAGAGTGAGTAGGGCTTGGGGCCCCGGATCAAGGCCACGTCGCCGGGGGACAGCTGGTGGTTTTCTCCGTCCGCGGTCAAGCACGCGTGCCCGGTCATTATGGCGACAACGGTTAGCGGGGCTTTGTCCTGAACATCGATTGACCAGCTCCCGGACATCACAACCCGAAGCGTGAAAGCACGGCGGGCTCGCGGTCCGTCGAGCAGGTGCGTGAGAGGATCCATATGCTCAATCTAGACGAATGCGCATGAAATATGGCCTTTTGCATATTCAAATCTAGGGGCATTCGGTGTTCACTTAAGTTATGACTACCACAGCGATTGCCGCCCTCACCGTAACGTCAGCCGTCTGCACGGGGCTTGCCGGTGGGGTCTACCTGGCTTTCTCAGCGATCGTAATGCCAGCCCTGCGAACCCGGCCGTCGAGGGAGGCCATGGCCACCATGCAACGCATCAACATCAACGCCGTCAGGCCGCCGTTCATGATTGTCTTCTTTGGCGGTGCGGCGGCCTCGGCCGCGCTGGCCATTATGGAACTCGCTTCGGGGACGATTGATATCCCGTCCATAGCCAGGATTTCAGGTGCCGTGCTTGCCCTGACCTCATTTGGCATCACCATCATGGGCAATGTGCCCTTGAACAATGCCCTCGCCGCCATGGGTTCCAGCGCCACTGACTCGCAGGAGACGTGGAAGCGCTTTGACGGCCCATGGTCAACGGCCAACCTTGTTCGAGGAATCGCCACCGTTGCAGCGACAGCGCTTCTGGCCGCCAGTCTTGCCTGACCTTTGACCCCCGCATAGCGGCTTAGTTGAAGCACCCAAACCCGATAATATTGATTTTTGGCCTTGTTCACGGTGCAAGAAATGGTTTGAGGCTTTTGGGGGAGTGGCATGACGGTTCGGACAGGCCAGAATTGGCAGTTGGTTGATGGTGACGAACGGCAGTCAGTCATCGGTGTAACCTTTGGCATCGGCCTTTTAGATGAAGATGTCGGATCCACAGGGACACTTTCGATCGCCCTGGCGGCCCTTCGCACCGAGCTGTCCCGACCCATCGACTTTGGCCAGGGGATCACCTTTGTCGCCGAGGTCAGCGTGGAGTTGGGTACGGATACGGCAAGCCTCGCTGTCCGCGGCGGCCTTGAGGGAATCTCCGCCGCATGGCGGCGCCTGCCGGCGCTGTTCACGCCCGAAACGGTGAGCAAAAAAGA
>JBKKBD010000001.1:0-6835 GCA_046714315.1 Specibacter sp. | reverse complement strand
GCCGCTGCCGCCAGACGAGCCACGCGGCCACGGCCATTGCCGCATACAGCGCCAGCCAGACGGACATGAACATCACGCTCGGCGGCGTCCATGGTGCCGTGTCCATCCGTGCGTACCAGCCTCCCCTGGCCGCGCGGATGGGTAGTGAGCCCGCGAACGACACCGCCCACGCCAGCGCAAGGAATCCGAGCAGGGCGGCGAACTGCCGCGGCGGGGAGACTCTGCCGGGGGCAGGACCCGGGGCTCCGGTGGGGACATTGGCTGGCACTGACCCACTGTGGACACTAACGGGCGTCCGCGTCAAACCGGCATGCCCGCAAGGCTCTTGACCGGGTGCCATCCAGAGGAATATCCTACAACTAAATGGTTGTAGATCAGTTTAGCGATGCGGACGTTGACCGCCTGTTCCAGGCCTTGGCAGACGCTACCCGACGGGACATTGTCCGCCGGGTGACGGTGGCGGAGTATTCCGTTTCCGGCCTCGCTGCCCTCTATGCCATGAGTTTCGCCGCGGTCCAGAAACACGTGGCGGTGCTGGAGCGGGCTTCCCTGGTAACCAAGGAGAAGCGCGGAAGGGAGCAGATTGTGCGCGGCAACCACGAAGGTTTGCAGAAGGCACGCCGGCTGCTCGACGAGTACGAGGCGATCTGGCGGCAACGTGCCGCGCGGATCGCAGACATTCTGGCTGAAGGATAGGAAGGTTTGCAATGCCTGTTATCAGTTCCACCAAGAATCTCGAGGCACTCAGCTTCACCCTCGTGGCGGAGTTCGACGCCGGCGTCGAACGCGTCTGGCAGATCTGGGAAGACCCCCGCCAGTTGGAGCGCTGGTGGGGCCCGCCCACCTGGCCGGCCACCTTTGAACACTTCGACTTCAAGCGGGGCGGGAGGGTTGCCTACTTCATGACCGGTCCCGACGGCGAAAAGCCCCGCGGCTGGTGGCACTTCACCTCCATTGCCGCGCCCCACCTACTGGAGTTCGACGACGGCTTTGCCGATGAAAACGGGCACCCTATGACCGAGATGGGTGCGGCCCGCGTGACTGTCACACTGGAGGACTTTGGCATCACCACGCGCATGACTGTGTCGACTGTTTTTGAAAGTGAAGAGCAGATGGGCAAGATGCTGGAGATGGGCATGGAAGAGGGAATGCGCGAGGCCATGGGGCAGATCGACGCGCTCCTGGCCGAATAGCGCCCCTTCATTGGCGCCCGCTTGGCCCACCCTCGACAAAATGACACCGATCGCACTTTGTGAGCCCGGGATCCCGAGCTCGCAAAGTGGGATCGGTGTCATTTTCTGCGTAGCGGGACGCTCACAAACTGACGCTCGCCGCAATCATTTTCACCTGCGCCTTAGGTCACATTTACATAACGGTTGACTTAAGGGTCACCCTCTCCTGTATGTTACTCGGCAGTAGCTTAAGTTGTTAGCTACATCACATTCTTCCAACTTTCGTGAGGAACTGCCCATGACCCGCAGCACTACAGGCGCGCCGTTGCACAGGACCGTCAGAAATCATTACATTGCCCATGCCGTTCTTGGCCTGCTGATTCTTGGCCTGATCGTGTTCTTTGCGCTGACCACAACCAAGATCGCAACCGGCGCCTCACAACTCAACGACGGCACCAAGCTCACCTCGGCTGGCGCCAACAAGCTCCAGCAGGGTGCCACCGATCTGGACGAAGGCGCTGCCGCATTGTCCAAGGGTGCAGCCACGGCTGCCAAGGGCGCCACCGATGCCAGCGTCGGCGCAGGCAAACTCTCCAGCGGAGCAACGACGCTCAGCGACGGCATTGAGAAAAAGCTGCTGCCAGGACTCGCAGGCGCCAACGACGGCGCCCATGCATTGTCCACCGGGGCAGCCAAAACGGCAGCCGATGTCCGCAACAAGCTCGCCCCGGGTGTCTACTCGGTTGACGACGGCGCCGATCAATTGGCTGCTGGAGGCTCGGACCTGTTCACCGGGGCCTCGACCATCGCCGACGGCGTCAAGAACCAGCTCGCCCCGGGCGTCTTTGCTGTCAACACCGGAGCCCAGGAACTCTTCACCGGATCCAAGGCACTCGAGTCCGGCGCCGCTGCCGTGTCCGACGGTGTAACGACAAAACTGGCACCCGGCATTGCCGCCGTGGACAAGGGTCTTGGCGATGCAGTAGTTGGCGCCGGCAAACTTAACGCCGGCGCACAGCAGCTCAGTGCCGGTGCCGCCGCTGCATCAGCCGGTGCCGCAGCTCTTGGCGCCGGTGCCGCACAGGCAGACGCCGGAGCCAAGCAGGTAAGCACGGGCGCGCAGGGATTGGCTGCCGGAGCGTCTCAGCTGTCGGCGAGCCTAACTGCCTCATCCACGGGTGTGGAACCACAGAACCTGGCTGATGGCGTTAACCGCGTGGCAGCGGGAGCAACCCAGCTGGCCGGTCACGGTTCCTCTGCCGGTACTCCGGCTGAGGGCATGGGGGCCCTGAGCGAGGGAACCTCACAGCTGCTTGCCTACGCCAAAGCCAACCCCTTGACGCCAGTGGGCCTGATGCTGGAACAATTGGCCGCCTTGGACAAGGGCGCCCAGAAGGCTGCCGCTGGAAGCAACGAACTTGCTGCCGGAAGCCAGCAGCTCCAGGCCGGGTTTGGCGTATTGGGCCAGAAGCTGAACAGCACCGATCCCGCACAGCCCGGTCTTGTGGCCGGCGCACAGCAGCTAGCGGCCGGAGCCCAACAGCTTGCCGCTGGAACAACGCAAATCTCGGCAGGGCTCAATGGCGTGCCGAACGATCCCGCACAGCCCGGTCTTGTTGCCGGCAACCAACAGCTTGCGGCAGGCGCCGTCGAACTTTCCGACGGAACCAAGCAGCTCAAGGACGGCGCCACGGCGCTGCACGCGGGAACCCAGCAGCTGATGGTTGGCGTCCAAGGCGTGCCAAATGATCCGACCCAGCCGGGCCTGCTCAGCGCCGTGCAGTCCCTGGCGGCCGGTTCCACCGCACTTTCAACCGGCACCGGCAAGCTCTCCGCCGGAACCGAACAAATCGCGGCCGGACTGAAGGGATCCGCTGGCAAGACGGGGCTCATTGACGGCACCGCCGCACTCGCCGCCGGCAGCTCGAAGATCTCTGCGGGCACGGACAAGCTCTCCGCGGGCACTCAGCTGTTGGTCTTCGGCATGGACGGCACACCCGGAGATCCGGAGCGTCCCGGCCTGCTGTACGCAACCAAGAACCTGGAAGCCGGCACGGAGAAGCTCGCCACCGGCACGCAGGCACTCAATGACGGCGTCGCCGGGACACCGGATCAGGCGGGTTCAGGCCTGCTGGCCGGAAGCAAGGCGCTGGCCGATGGGGCCGGGAAACTTGCCGCAGGCAACACGGCGCTGGCCGACGGAAATTCCAAGATCGCCGACGGATCCTCGGCATTGGCCGCGGGAGCAAGCCTCATGGCTGATGGAGCGGACGCATTGGCTGCTGGCAACAGCCAGGTGGCCGATGGCACCTCGGAATTGTATACCGGTGTTTCGGCAGTAACCCCGGCCGGGGCAGTCAAATCACCGGCGCCCATCCTGGCCATCATCGGCGCACTCCTGGTGGCAATCGCACTGACGATCATGCTCCGCCGTCGGTCTTCAATACGGCGGGACTAGCTCTCACCAGTAAGACAGAAGAAAGGGGCGGCGTTCGCGCTTTCGACAAGAGGTGTACCTCTGGTCGAAAGCGTGAACACCGCCCCTTTTAGTGGGGTCAGCTAAACAGTTCGCTCTTGGGTTCGTTGTTCTTCACGAACTGCCAGCCGAGCCACAGGACAACGGCAAAGAACGGGATAGTGCACAGGGTCCACAGGCCCAACAGGAACACGCTGCCGTCCGGCGCCGTCATGGTGTCAAAGCCAATCAGCACGGTAATGATGAGCAGGGCAATCAGGCCCACCCAGCTGGTCCAGGGAGAACCCGGCATGGGCAGCGAGGAGACCTTGCCCTTCTTCTTGCGCAGCATGATCTGGCTGGCGAAGATGGAGCCCCAGGTGAAGATCACGCCGATCGAGGCAGTGTTCAACGCCAGGTCGAAGGCGTGCGAACCACCGAGCCAAATGTTGGCGAGCACGCCCACCACGTAAACGCCAGCGATGCTCAAGATCGCCGTGTACGGCACATGGCGCGAGGACATCTTGGTCAGCCAGCCGGGTGCATGACCGTTATTGGCCATGGTGCGGAAGATCCGGCCAATCGAGTAGAGCCCGGAGTTGCACGAGGACAGGGCCGCGGTGATGACCACAAAGTTCATGACCGAGCCCACCCAGTCCAGCCCCATGGCGGAGAAGACAGTGACGAACGGGCTCTCGCCTGACTTGTACTGATCTGAGGGCATGATCATGGCCAGCAGAGTCACCGAACCGACGTAGAAGACCACAATTCGAAGCACGACGGCGCGAATCGCCTTGGGCACCTCACGCTCGGGATTCTTCATCTCACCGGCGGTGATACCCACTAGTTCAATTGCGTTGTAGGCAAAGATCACGGCGTTCAGAACCAGGATCATCACTAGGCCGCCCTTGGGGAACATGCCGCCTTGTTCGTGGAACAAGTTGTCAACACTTGCATGCCCGCCGCCAACAGCGGCGTTGGTGATCACCATGTACGCGCCCACGGCCAGGAAGATCAAGATGGCGCCGACCTTCAGGCAGGAGGCCCAGAACTCAAACTCACCGAAGGCCTTCACGCTGAGCAGATTCACCGCCACCAGCAAGATCAAGGCACAGAAGGCGCTCACTTCAACGGGAACGCCTGGGAAGAAGTATTGGAAGTACAGGCCAATAGCGATGAGTTCGGCCACACCTGTCATGGCCCAGTTGATGAAGTACATCCAGCCGGAAAGGAACGCGCCCTTTTTGCCGAACAATTCACCAGCATAGGAAACGAACGATCCAGAGGTCTGGCGGTACATGATGAGCTCGCCCAGTGCCCGCATGAGCAGGTAGGCAATAACGCCGGCGATGGCGTAGGAGAAGATCAGTGATGGGCCGGTTGACGCGAGCCGACCGCCCGCTCCCATGAACAAGCCAACACCAATGGCTCCACCCATCGCGATCATGGTGACCTGGCGACGATTGAGCGTCTTTTGGTATCCCTCGGCGGTGAGGTTGTCTGAGCTGGCAAGCGTTGTTGCTTTGTCAGTTGCTTCAGTTGTCACGCAAGATCCTTTAGTCGGGGTTGCCCCACTTGCAAATGCCTATAATTCGCACTTTTGCCACAAAACAGTCTCAAAGGGCTAACCAAGCGTACTACGACGAAATATGTGCGTGATGCCAATCACAGCCTAAATTCTCCGCACATTGTCTGGTATTTCAGAAAATGGGCGGAGAAAGGGGCATTTATCCGCATGTTTCCGGGCCGAGCGGAGAAGTCATAAATTCGGCGAAAAACATTGCCGAAACCGAGGCCATCGGCCAGATAGGCCCATCCTCACGCAATTCAGTGATGTGCGTCGCGAAATAGCAGCGCGGCCTGGACCCTGTTGTCCAGCTCCAGCTTCGAGAGGATCCTCGAGACATGCGTCTTCACAGTGGCCTCGCTCAGGAACAGCGACTGCGCGACACCATCGTTGCTCATCCCCCGCGCCACAGCGTCCAATACCTCTGCCTCGCGCGCCGTCAATAGTTCCAATCTAGCCACGGCCGCCTTCGATTTAGAGGCGGCGGCCCGCTCCCGTGTCCGCTCGATCAGCCGCCGGGTCACGGTCGGCGCCAGCATGCCCTCCCCCGCAGCCACAGCTCGGATGGCATGGAACAAGCGATCCGGATCTGTGTCCTTGAGCAGGAAACCTGCAGCCCCGGCTTCCAAGGCTGCAAACACATAATCGTCCGCATCAAACGTTGTCAGCACCAGTACCTGCGGCGGATCGGGCAGCGCGCGGAGCTGGCCCGTGGCGGTGATCCCGTCACCGCCGGGCATCCGCACGTCCATAAGGACGACGTCGGAGCGTTGCGTTTGCGCGCATCTCACCGCCTGCGGACCATTGGCGGCCTCGCCCACCACCTCCATATCGGGGCGCGAGGCAACCATCTTCACCAAGGCCGCGCGGACCAGCTGCTCATCGTCGACAACAATGACCCGGATGTTCTCCATCAACTGGCCGCCTCATTGCTTTGCTGCTCGGCGTGCGGAGTGAACGGGATACGCGCCTTGAGTTTGAACCCTGACGCTGTAGGACCGTGCTCCAGGCTTCCGTCGAGAAGACGAATGCGTTCGGCCAACCCAATGAGACCAAGTCCAGCTCCCGGAGCAGGGTCGCCGGGAGCACTTGACCCGTTCACGACGGTGATGCGGAGTTCGTGTTGGGCACTGTTGGCTTCGGGACTGTGCCGTTCCAGGGTGACGGTGGCCTTTGCCTCGGGAGCATGGCGGGCCACATTCGTGATCCCTTCCTGAACCACACGGAATGCCGCCCTGCCCACCGCGTCCGGGATGCCGCCAGCCAGCTCCTGCTGTGGCGCATAGTCCACAGCCACGCCGGCCAGACGCCATTGATCCACCAAGGCGAGGATATCCGCAATACCTGACGGCGCCGTTGGGGCTTGAGCCGTTTCCTTCTCGTGAAGAACTCCAAGGACCTCACGCAATTCACCCAGTGCGGCATGCGCCGTCTCACGGATCACCTTGGCAGCATGGGCTGTGTCAGCATCCGGAGCATCAACCTGCAGCGCCGCTGCCTGAACCGCTACGAGCGACATTCGATGAGCCAGCGTGTCGTGCATTTCGCGTGCAATCCGGTGCCGCTCAGCCAATTTGCTGCGCTCTGTTTCGGCAGCGCGTTCCACCTCGGCCAGCTCGGCCCGCTCCCGAAGCGAGATCA